>WTHR01000098.1:2652-38720 GCA_011523045.1 Gammaproteobacteria bacterium
GGCCTGCAACGTCTTGAAAAGCTCATGGATGAATACGCCGGCGGCATTTCGGTCAATTACATGACCAACGAGCCGCTGCTGCTGAGGGGTCTGGAACTGCTGAAGATTCTGCACGAGGATTTCGAATACCTTGGCGCAGAAGATCTACACCAGCTTCAGCGTGCCTGGGAACTCAAGCACCGGGCGATCGCCTCAGAGTGCGTGGTGCAACATACCCTCTTCCGCAAGGAAACCCGCTGGCCGGGCTACTACTACCGCGGAGACTTCATGAAACTGGACGACGAGAACTGGCATGCGCTGACTCTCTCTCGCCGCGATCCGGAATCCGGAGAGTGGGCGATGGAAAAAGCGCCGGTCTATCACATCGTCGATTAGTTCCTGGCGCTTCAAAAAGGCGGGCCGTTGTGCCCGCCTTTTTTTTGCCCTCTTCAGAGCGCAAGTTCAGACGTGACCTCCCAGTAGATCAGATATTCATCTTAGATCATTTATATTCCTTGTCTCTATGAGTTCTAGCCCTGCCCAACCACCCAGCCACTTGCCGGATCACCTCGCCGGTTATGCGAACGAGCTCGTGGCAGCACAAAAGCGCTTGGGAGCGAGTGCTGGTGACCTCGCAGCTTTGCTTGATCTCATTATTCAAAAACCAACCACGCGCGATCAACTCTGCGATCTTCTTGAAAAATCATGGGGCTCGCTCCAACACCTTCGAGAGCTTCTAACGACCCTTACGAGAGACACAACGGAGAGCGCTGAATTCACTGAAACCCTGACAGTTGCTCAAAAAGCAATAGAAGCTGGTGCGCCGTTCTCTCTCACCAAACTGAAAGACGCTCTTGATGCTGCAGGGGCTCATTTAAAAAAGCCTCCCGTCGATTCAGTACTCCAAAGCAAACTGGCAGAAGCGAATGCCCTCGCGTGCTGTCTTGAGCGCAATTACGACGGTGCTGCCAAGCATTACCAGATTGCCGCAAAGCTATCTGAATCCAGTCACGATAAAGATGCGCACTGGCGCTACAAAAGCCTGCAAGCGTCGGCGCTTTGCGATTTGGGCCGCGAATCGCTCAACGACCATAAACTCTCAGAGGCGATAACACTATTTGAAGCCATCGCCTCAGGGCTCACCGACCAGGCCACGGATCCCGACAAATGGGCGAAAACCCAGAGTGAGCTTGGCAATGCGCTTGGCATCTCAGGTCAGCGCCAGCGTGGCACTCATCAGTTGCAGGAGGCCGTTGCGACTTACCAGAGAGCGTTAACGGTGCAAAGTCCGGAACGCTCTCCGAGTGACTGGGCAGCAACCCAGAACAGCCTCGGTAACGCGCTTGGTATCCTTGCCCACCGCCAAAAAGACGTGGCACTGCTGGAACAGTCCCAGCAGGCTTTCGAGCAGGCGCTAACCGTACGGACACAAGAGGAATATCCCTGGGATTGGGCGGCAACACAAAATAATCTTGGCTCCGTGCTTCAGGCACTCGGCCAACAGAAAAATGATCCGCAATTGCTAAAGCGTGCCGTAGACGCCTACAAGCAGGTACTTTTGGCCTGGACTCGTGATCAGGCGCCGCTGCACTGGGCCACCACCTTCAACAACCTTGGCACTGCGCTGAGACTGCTGGGTGAAAAAAGAAAAGGACCGAGAACACTGGAGCAGGCCGTGGCAGCCTACCGCAACGCATTGGCAGAGCGCACACGAGAGAGGGTACCGGCACAGTGGGCCATGACTCAGAACAACCTTGGCACCGCTTTGCAAAAGTTAGGGGAACGAAGTGAAAGTCCCCAACCTTTCAAGGACGCAATCTCTGCCTACCAGAGCGCTCTAAAAGAGTGGACCCAAGAACGCTCTCCCATGACCTGGGCGCTCACTGCAGCCAACCTTGCGTTTGCGCAAAAAAGCCTGGCAGAACGCCTTGGTGACGCGGGAACAGCAGGGCTGGCACTCAGCCAGCTCGAGGCCGTCGCTAAAGTATTTCGTGAGGCCAGTCATGCCCAATATTACGAACATGCCACGGAGCAGATTGCCAAAACCCGGGAGCTCCTCGAGGCACTCGGGGGGCATTAATCCTTATCAGCAGGATCGAGCTCCGCGGAAGGATTCGGTCGGTAGAGAATAAAACTCACGTCGTCCGGCTTTGACGGCTGACCCGTCACCGGACTCTCCATTCGCGCAATCACCATTCGGGCGAGTTTTTCCGCTGAGCTAAGGAGCTCACCCGCTCTGATAAGTTCAACAATTTCAGATAAAAACAGGTTGTCCCATAACCCATCCGTACCCAATAACACGGTATCCCGCGCCGCAAGTTCGATGCCTTCCTGCCTTTCAAGCCACATCGCAGGATCTCCCATCATGTTGTTCAACAGATGCCGTTGAGGATGGAACAACGCTTCTTTTTCATCCAGGCCGTTGGCTTCCTTGATACCGACCGGCGAGTGGCACTGGGTCTTCAGCTTGATGCGGCCGCGCTGCCCCACCGCCAAGAGTGTTGAATCGCCTGCGTGACAAACCTTTGCCACATTATCGGTGATCTCAGCGGCCGTCACTGTCGTGGCAGCACTGGGCAACTCCTTTAACAGTTGCTGATTGGCGGCTTCGATACGTTCCTGGAGCGGTTGATCTTTATTGAGAGTGGTATCTGCCAGGAAGCTGATGACGAGGTTCGCTGCCTCAAGACCCCGGGGCAGCCCACCGACACCATCGGCCACAGCAAGACAGACGCCGCCATCGCGCTTTTCGACAACTCCCAGTGCATCTTCGTTGGTACCCGACTGTCCACCATGGGGTCGGCTGAAAACTACCGCTTGTCCTGTTTTGAGTTCGACTTTACGAGGTTCGGCAAGATTCTGCCCACACAACAGCACGGGAGGCGCCAAGCATTCGGAATCCGTCATTAGCGAGCTTACTGCCACTCCATTGTTTCAAGATGCTGACAGAGCTGGCCGGCGCTTCGAAATTCCTTCGCAATCAAGGTGCGTTTTAAACCTCTGCAGATATCTTTGATCTCCTGCGGTTGGCGCCGGTACCAGCGCACACCTCCCAGCGCATCGTAAAAAATACGAATGAGATCAAAGACGTCGTGCTGGATGTTCTCCGCATTGGGCGCTCCCCAGCTGAACATGTCCAGCAACTTGAGCTCAAAACCCAGACCATGGCGCAGCACGATCACGTTGTCGGTGTGCAGATCCCCATGGTACTCGCCCTCGTTGTGGATCGCTTCGATACCCAGGGCAAGCGCATGCAGCAGGTGCACACCCTGAAAAGGATTCAAACGCCGTCCCGGCTGGCGCTTCAAAAAATCGGAAAGCAGTTCCCCTTCAACAAATTCTGAGACCAGAAATGAAACGGGTAGCCCATTGAAATCGAAAGTATCCCGCGTGTGATACTGGATCACCACCGGGCAGTGACGCAGTTTGTGGAGCTTGCGGGCATAAAAGCGAAGCGCACGGTTACTGGGATTGCGCCGGGGAAAGAAGATCTTTACGGTGCGCTCTATCCTGGTGCCGATCTCGCGCACCAGATAGACCTCTCCCTCCCATCCGGACCCAAGTCGTGAAACCACCTGGTATTTCCCGGCAAGTTGACTGCCTGGAGTAAGTGCAAACGTGCTGACGCGAGGCGGCTTTGCTTTCACCAAAAAGGTCCCGGAATGACTAACCCAGAACGAGTCGCATCATCTTATGATCGATACCCGCATCGAGGAAGATATCTCCGTATGCCTTAAATCCCGCCCTTTCGTAAAAAGCCACGGCGGGTAGCTGGGCTCCCAGGCTGACCTCCTCCAACTTCAATCTCTTCGCCTCGGCGACTAACGCGTCCAGAAGGGCCCGCCCGATGCCCTGACGGCGCATTGACTGGCTGACTGCCATCCGGCCGATCTTGCCCGATGCCAACATACGCCCGGTTCCAACGAGCCTGCCATCATCTGAAAAAGCGGCCGCGTGCCGGGCTGAGGCGTCTTCGCCATCAAGCTCGAGCTCGACCGGGACACCCTGCTCCTCGACGAATACCGTGTGGCGAATGGAGGATAGAGCTTCGCTGTAAGACGCCCAGTCCACAATCCGGATCTTCACACCCGCCAACGCCTTTTGCTCCCAAAGAGAGGTTCAGTTCCGAGAGGTATCGTCGTCTGAACCGAGTTCTTCAAACTCGGCCATCCCCTCATCCAGCTCGCGCTCAAGATCATCGTACTCGTCTGAGGGAACTTCATCATCCCTGGACCGCGGCTTTATGGAACGCGAGAAATAAAGCCCCGCCTCGAAAAGCAGCCAGACCGGAATCGCCAGCATCGTCTGCGAGAAGATATCCGGAGGTGTCATCAGCATCCCGACCACAAACGCACCGACGATGATGTAGGGGCGTTTGGTGGCAAGCGCATCCGGGGTCGTCATGCCCATACGGACCAGCAGGACCGTCGCAACTGGCACCTCAAAAGCCAAACCAAAAGCGAAAAAGAGTTTCAGTACAAAGCTGAGATACGCACTGATGTCCGTCATGACCAAGACACCATCAGGCGCCGTACTGGTAAAGAAGGCAAAGATCACCGGAAAGACAACAAAGTAGGCAAAAAGAATGCCCAGATAAAACAACACGCTGCTAGAGACCAGCAGGGGCACGGTGAGTTTTTTCTCGTGCTCATACAGCCCCGGTGCCACAAAGGCCCAAAGCTGATACAGCAGATACGGCATCGCGACCGCGGCAGCGAAAGCAAACGCAAACTTGAAGGGGACAAAGAACGGGCCATGCGGCTCCGTAGAAATCATAGAGTTCCCTTCCGGCAGCGCGGACATCAGCGGCTCGGCCAGATACTCATACAGGGTATTGGCAAACGGCGCTGCCATGATGAACAGCACAAGTACGGCACCGCCACCGCGCATCAATCGATCGCGCAGTTCCAGCAGGTGCGACATAAAGGTCGCGCCCTGCATCTGTGTAGGGTTGGGAGATCGCGTCACCGGTCTTTACTGGTCAGCCGGCGCCGGTTTTTTCGGTCGCGTCTTCGCGAAGCGTTTTGGCCGACTCGTTGATTGAATCAACCACGCCTGCCATGGTGTCGTCTTCCTTGATGGATTCCGTCGCTTTGCTCACGTCATCTTTTATGTTGTTTACTTCTTCGCCGAGTTTGCGCATATCCGCCAATTCGCTCTCGCGGATCTCGCGGTCGATATCAGACTTCACATCGGCAACCATCCGCCTGGCGCGCCCCACCCACAAGCCCGCGGTCCGCGCGGCACGCGGCAACCGCTCCGGCCCCAAAACGACCAGAGCGATGGAAGCAATGATGACGATTTCTAAAAAGCCAATGTCAAACACGGCGCTACCCTTGGGGCAGATCAGACTTTGGCGTTTTCTTTATCCGAATCCGAGTCTGCGTCTTCGGCGGATTCGGCAAGGCTGTCCTGGCCGGCCTCACCCTCAGTCTCGGATGACTCTTCGGCGCTCGCCCCATCTTTCATGGAGCTTCGAAATCCTTTTACGGCCCCGCCAAGATCTGTACCGAGATTGCGTAATTTCTTGGTACCAAAAAGCAGCAGCACAATCACCAGAACGATGAGTAACTGCCAGATACTGATGCCGCCCATTCCCATAACTCGTCTCCTATCCTGCTTTGTAGTTTTGTGTCATCCCGCCCTGCTTTGCCCAAAAAGGGCATCCGGCAGGCCGTCGCATCTTCGCCCGAACGGGCAAACCGCGATTTCTTGGGCACATGATAACCGCTTTTAAAAAATCGTGGGAAGTATATGATTCTTCACGGAACCTTAAGGTCCCGGGCGCGCATTGTGACGCTCAGGCTCCTCGCCGTCGAAAACGGCTTTGTGAGGGACGCTTGCTGGGTTATTGCACCGCATGGACTCTCGGGAAGCGTGAATCAGAAACCCGACGGATATCGGCGCCGCATTGCAGCAGTTTTTCCTCGATACAGTCGTAGCCTCGGTCGATGTGATAAATCCGGTCGATCACGGTCTGTTCGCGCGCCACGAGTCCCGCAAGCACCAGGCAAGCGGAGGCCCGTAAATCTGTCGCCATCACCTGCGCCCCGCCCAACTGCTCTACTCCCCGCACGAGTGCGGTATTGCCGTGCAGATTGATGTCCGCTCCCATGCGTTGGAGTTCGTGAATATGCATGAAACGGTTCTCAAAGATATGCTCAGTCACCGAAGCCGCACCTTCGGCCACGCAGTTCATAAGCAGAAACTGAGCCTGCATATCGGTAGGAAACCCCGGGTAAGGAGCGGTACTGATCGAAACAGCCCGTGGGCGATCGCGCATGGTCAGACTGACCCCTGTTTCCGTCATCGAGATCTCTGCTCCGGCATCACGCAATCTTGCCGTCACCGCGTCCAGATGGGATGGATTGACATCATGAAGATGCATCTCTCCTTGCGTGACGGCACCCGCCACCAGGAAAGTGCCGGCCTCGATACGGTCTGGAATTACCCGGTGTGAGGCGCCTGAGAGACTCGGCACGCCTTCTATCTCAATCACGTCACTGCCTGCCCCAAAAATGCGGGCTCCCATGGCGGTCAGGCAATTGGCAAGATCGATGACTTCCGGTTCGCGCGCCGCATTTTCAAGAACCGTGGTGCCTTGCGCCAGACTCGCAGCCATCATCAGGTTCTCGGTTCCGGTGACCGTCACGGTATCAAAGACGATTTTGGCGCCGTACAGACAACCTCCTGATGTACTCGCCTTGATATAACCTTCCTCGACAGCAATGGTGGCACCCATCTGCTCCAGTGCACGCACATGCAGATCGACCGGCCGCGAACCGATCGCGCACCCACCCGGGAGCGATACCTCCGCCTCGCCAAAGCGTGCAAGCAACGGACCAAGCACCAGAATAGACGCCCGCATGGTTTTCACCAGTTCATAGGGCGCTCGCCTGGAGGTCAGCGACCCGGCGTTAACCGTAATGACGGATTTCTCATCGACTTCGATCCGCGCCCCAAGACGGCCTAAGAGCTCCAGTGTCGTGGTGATATCCCGGAGGTGGGGCACATTCGCCACCCGCAGGTTCTGATCTGTCAGGAGGGCGCTGATCAATACCGGCAAGGCCGCATTTTTTGCTCCCCCGATGCGAACCTCGCCTCGCAGCGCCCGGCCGCCCCTGATGACTAGACTTTCCAATAGTGTGACCGTTCAACGGATGAAAAAGCGTACCCAACATGGCACGCCGAGGTCGGAAGTTTAACTGAATAAACAAAAAAGGCGCCCAAAAGGCGCCTTGATTGAATTGTCCAGAAGAGATCAGCGCTAGGCGGCCGGCGTCTGTGACAACGCTTTTTTAAGCTCGCCGTTTTCGTACATTTCCATCATGATGTCGCTGCCTCCGACGAACTCCCCATTGATATAGAGCTGCGGAATAGTCGGCCAGTTTGAAAACTCCTTAATTCCCTGGCGGATTTCATCATCCATCAGCACATCGGCGGTTTCGAACTCCGCACCCAGCGCCTGCAGGATCTGGATGGCACGCCCAGAAAAGCCGCACTGCGGAAAGTCGCGGTTGCCTTTCATAAAGAGCATGACGCGGTTGCTGTCTACTGTTTCCTTGATTCGTTGACTGACGTCCATGAGATTCCCCTGTAAAAATCTGTGACTGGCAAGCTACGGTGATTGCCTTGTGTTGGTATCCGGCTTAAGCGGAAGCCTTTTCTTCCGGCGTTAAGGTGCGCATCGACAACGCATGGATCTGCACTTTCATGCGGTCACCCAGCGCGCCATAGACCATCTGGTGCTGCTGAATGCGGCTCTTGCCGGCAAAAGCCGCACAGACGATCTCTGCCTCAAAATGGTGGCCATCGCCGGAAATTTCAACCGACGCGCCCTCCAGGTTTTCTTCAATCCAGCCTTTGATGTCTTCTGGACTTACCATTTCATTTCCTTTTGTTGCGCTTCAAACCCTTCAGAATTAAAGGTTTTCTGAAGCTTTCTGCTCGAGTGATTCTATCAGGGCATCCAGCCCGTTGGCGTCAATGTACTCGCCATACTGGTTGCGGAAACTGATGATCAGGCTGATTCCATCCACCTGGATATCGTAAATCTGCCAGTGGCCGTCGGCCGTGAGAAGGCAATAGTAATCTACCGGCACGGGCGTCTGAGCCGGTAGCACCACCTCGGTCGGCACCACCGCAATGCGGCCCTCGGCCCTGAGCGTCACCTCGCCGAAGCGGAGTTCCTGATCCCCTGTGTACTCGAACATCGCGGTCGCATAGGTTCGCATGAGAAGGTTCTTGAAACCCATGGTGAACCGCTCACGCTGCTCCTCAGATGCGGTTTTCCAATGGGAACCCAGAATCAATCGGGACACTTTGTTCAGTGCGATCTTGGGGATGACGAGTTCTTCAACGAGCGCGTAAAGCGCGCCATGATCCGCCTCAAGTTCTGCACGGCGTTCGCGCAACTCACTGATCAGTTGATTGACTGTGCTCTGGATCATCTCGTCTGCCGTTGGCGCGGCAATCGCACTAGCGCATCCCATAGCGATGACCAGACCCAGCGCAAAATGCTGGGACATTTTCACAGTCCGGTTCACTACCCGGATCAATCGAAGAAACACAGTCACACGATCATCCTGTAATCTGGGTCAAGGCGGATATTTTGCAAAGTTAGCGCCGTCACTTCAAATGGCGATTTACTGTCAGCGACCAAAAGGGCGTAACCAAAGAATCAGCCTTGGCAGGAGGGTCAAGGAGGCCAGCAATGCCATTGCCATCCCAAGCGCGGTAAAGACGCCAAAGTAGATGGTCGGCAGAAAATTCGACAGCACCAATATGGAGAATCCCGCGATGATGGTAATGGCGGTGTAAAAAATGGCGCGCCCGATGTTGGCGTGACAGTAATGCAGCGTTTCTACATAGTCGCCAACCCGCCCGATCTCACTGCGAAAGCGATAGATGTAGTGGATACTGTTGTCCACCGCGATACCCAACGTGATCGAGGCAATCGTAATGGTCATCATATCCAGAGGAATCCGGGCCCAGCCCATCACGCCGAGGATGATTGCCGCCGCCAACAGATTGGGCGCAATCCCAATCACCGCGAGCCGCAAGGAACGGAACAGGATCAGCAGCATCAGGGCAATTCCCAACATCACCACACCGAGACTCATGATCTGCGACGAAAAAAGACTCTGGAGCATGTTGTTGTAAAGCACGACGAGTCCTGATACCTGAAACGCCTCAGGCTCCAGATTCAACTCCTTCTCAAGACCTGATTGAATCTCCTGAAGCAACACATTGCGCCGAAGATCGGGAAGGGAATCGCGGATACGGGCTGTCAGTCGCACCTCATCTCTTTCAATTGACACATAGGGACTCAGCAGCGCGGCTTTAAGGTCGTCGGGCATCCTTTTATAGAGCACCGCAAGCTCAAAGGTATCGAACGGTGCCTTGCTGATCGACTCCCCGACCCGAATCAGCGACGCCAGAGACAACACCTGTCCGACCCCGTAACGGCTCTCAAGAAAGTCATGCACCATTGATACCGTTTTTATCTTCCGCGGTGTAAACCAGTAGTCCACCGGATCGCCCTGTGACACTGACCCCAACAGCAGCGCCAAGTCGTCATCAGATTCGTCTGTTGCGGCGATCTCGGGTTCTGGCTCAAACCGCACAATAACGTCAAGCGGCGTGGTCCCGCCCAGTTCACGATCGATCAGTTTGAGTCCGCGATAAATCTCGGTGTCCTTGCCAAAATAGTTTATGAAACTGTTCTCGACCTCAAGACGGGTAATCCCGATCCCGCCCAGGATCGCCAGAGCAAGCGATGTCGTGATGACAAGACGGCCCCGTTGCGCCGTAATCCGTGACAGCGTTGCCGTAAATTTGAGTCCAGGAACTGATGCGCTTTCCCCTTTTTGTGCCGGACCCAAAACGGCAAGCAACGAGGGAAACAAAAGAAAGGACACGGCAAACGTCACCACGAGACCGAGCGACATCATCCAGCCGAAATCGATCACCGGCTTGATGCTGCTGAGTACGAGTGATCCAAACGCCAGAATGGTCGTCAATGCTGTATACAGGCAGGGCCAGAACATTTTCTGCATGGTCATCAGCACCCGCTCCGGGTGCGCCATGTCGGGGTGATCCCGAACCAGCTGTCGGTGCCGAACGACAAGGTGCACATTCATCGACATGGTCAGAATCAGCATCAGCGAGATGAAGTTTGAGGAAATCACCGTTACCTGCCAGCCCGCAAGACCCAGCAGACCCATCATGCTCAACCCGGCAAAGAAACAGCTCGCCAACGGCAGCACCACCCATCGAATTGCCCTGAAGACAATCGCCAACATGGCCACCAGAAACACAAATACGCCCAAACCGAACGTCACCAGGTCGTTGCGGATAAAGGTGATCATGTCATCGGCGATCATCGATACCCCGCCGAGGACAAGAGACCCCGCATCGTGGTGGCGCTCCATGACCTCGCGCACAGCAACAATAGTGTCATGGCGCTTTTGGTTTAACTGGCGCTTTTGTAACTCATACTGCGCGTCCAGCTGGACAAAACGCTGCTTCTCGTTCGATGTCGCCTTGCCCGCACTGATGCGCTGTGACATTCTGCGGCGCTCGCCCTGCAAAGCCTCGAACTCCGGTGCTTCGTCCAGATTGAGCTGCAGAGCCGTGGTTCTCCCATCTGCACTCACGATCAGTTCGGAGAACACCGGGCTCGTCGTCAGTTCGTCACGAGCCTTGTCAAGATCAACTTCGCTGTCCCTCAACGTCCGGTAGTTGCCCGCCAGCTCAGTGAGCGATCCTTCTCCCTGTGCAAGCAGCGGCACATCAAGAAGAGAGACAACTGAACTGATCCCCGGCACTTCTTCAAGGTCAAGAGCGAGTTGGTCCACCTTCTTAAGCGTACTTGCAGCAAAGACCCCTTGCTCAGGCACAAGCGCGACCACAAGAAAACTCTTGGATTGATAGCGCTCGGACAGTTCCCGAAAGACCTTGTAGTCCTCGTCATTCTCCAGCAGCAGAGAATCGGCAGAGGCGTCCAGCCTGAAGTCACGTGCATGCCAGCCGAGCACCATCAGCACCAGCAACAGGGCGATCAGTAACGGCCACGGCCGCAGTACAGCCCAGTGGTTGTAATGACGGGAAAACCAGTTCATCAGGCGTCCAGCAGATCCGCCACCGTGCGTGCTTTCACAGCGTGATCAAAAGCGCGTTCCGGGTCAGTAAAAATCAGTGCACCGCTATCCGTATTCAATTGCTGCATGGTTTCTATTACCGTACGCACTCCGATGAGGTTCCCATCCGCTTGGCAGACGATAGTGTAAGGGCTATCTGCAGAGGCGACGTCTTCACAAGAATCAAAACACCCGCCAAAACCGGCCGGCAATGCCTGTGCCGGACACCCCCTCAGGCACACGGGGACTCCCGATATCTCCGACGCGATCTCCCCAAGAAAACCTTTTTCAGCAATCGGGCCAGCCTTTACATCGACCACGAACGCATCCAATTGGTGGCCAAAAGCCTTTGCCATTGCCTTGATCCTAGACAACTGTTTTGGATCAGTCTCAGGATATGCTGAGGCGCTCCCTATCTCAACAATAAACCGAAAATCAGGATCCGTATCCTCGATCCAAACGGCGATCTCATCCAGGCTGATCGTATGGAGCCGGTCAGCCGGCACCCAAACACTGCGCAGATGGTTTGCGTACCAGGACAACTGCCACTCTTTCGGCAGGTCGGCATCATAAAAAGTTCCCTGCCACGCTTCGTGGCGCCAGCCGCGTGTCCCAATTCTCAACGGGTGTTGCATGCTCTGAACCCGACAGTATCGACAAAAGCCTTTCCTTTAGAATAACCCGCATTGTGCCAGTAACCGTGCACGGATCCTGAGATTCATAACGTGGTTTCAATATGACGGAATCTGCCTTTTTAGTCGACGCGCGAGCCGTTATTGCCTGCGAAGGTGAAGCGCTTTCAACACTGGGCGCACGCCTTGACCTGCGGTTTGTTGAGGCCTGCGAGGCCCTGATGGCGTGCACTGGGCGCGTGATCGTCACCGGAATGGGGAAATCCGGGCACATTGGCAGCAAAATCGCAGCGACCCTGGCCAGCACCGGCACGCCGGCATTTTTTGTACACCCCGGCGAAGCCAGTCATGGAGATCTTGGCATGATTACCCCGGGGGACCTGGTTCTGGCGATCTCCAATTCCGGCGAGACGCCGGAAATCCTCACCATCCTGCCGATTATCAAACGGATGGGAAACACGCTTTTGGCGCTCACGGGCGACGATGGATCATCGATCGCAGGGGCAGCAGATATCAGTCTTGATATCAGTGTTGAGCGTGAAGCCTGCCCCCACAATCTCGCGCCGACCGCCAGCACGACTGCCACATTAGCGATGGGCGACGCCCTGGCCATCGCTGTTCTCAAGGCGCGCAACTTCGGTGCCGAAGACTTCGCGCGCTCTCACCCCGGCGGCGCTCTCGGCCGACGCCTGCTGGTGCATGTAAAAGACCTGATGCATACCGGCGAAACTCTGCCGCTCGTCTCGCCCGAGGCATCACTCACGGACGCGCTGGCGGAGATGTCGGCCAAGCATCTCGGCATGGTGGGCGTCGTGGATAACGAGGGACTGTTGGTTGGGATCTATACCGATGGTGACTTACGCCGCACGCTCAACCAGGGTACCGATATCACCGCCTGCCGCATCGATAACGTGATGGTTCGCTCACCCCGCACTATCGCGCCCGATACCCTCGCTGCAGAAGCTGTAGAGATGATGCAGCGACACTCCATTAACGGCTTGTTTGCCGTGGATGAGGGCGGGCGCCCCGTTGGGGCGCTGAACGCGCTGGACCTGATACGCGCCGGCGTCTTCTGAAACCTCGTGCGGGCGCAACTTGAAAGGCTGGTCCTGGTCGGCGTGCTTGGCGCCATGGCAGGCCTCGGCATCTGGATGCAGGTCAACCTGCTGGAACCTGCCGAGAACAAAGCTGAGGCGCCGCTAACCAATGAGCCCGACTATTACATCCAGAATTTCACAGCGACCGGTCGGGATGAAGCCGGAGTCATCTATGTTCTTAAAGCGGAACGTCTGGCGCACTTTCCCATCGACAATACCGCTCTCCTTGATAAACCACATCTCGTGCAGTATCAGGAGGGCAAACCGGCACGACAGACCACCAGTGAATCCGGTTGGATGTCCGGTGACGGGTCTGAGGTCCTGCTGACGGGCAACGTTGAAGTCACCCAATTTCGAACTGATGCAGATCCGGGGAGCGTCACCCGCACCCAGCGTCTCAGTGTCCGATTGGATCGGGGCAGCTAGGTCCGGGCAGGCAAGCCCGGTTTGCTAAAATTCCGTCATGATTCGAAAACTCCTCGCCGCCTTCTCACTCTTATTTCTGTTTGCTCAAAACGCTGTTGCGCTCGAGTCAGATCGCAACCAGAGCGTACTCGTCGAAGCTGACGAAGTGGAGATGGACTTTTCCAGTGGTACCCGAATCTACCGGGGCAACGTGTCAGTGCGCCAAGGGACCATACGCATCATTGCCGATCAGATCGAACTGATCTACAAGGGTGAACAACTGGATCACGGTATTGCTACCGGTAATCCGGCCGTCTTCCGACAGCGGCCGGACGGAAAAGACCACGATGTCATCGGGACCGGCCGCCGAATCGAACTCGACGAGATCCAGAACATTGTCACCTTTATTGGTGATGCCCGACTCCGACAGGACCGTGACGCAATAGAGGGTGAGCGGATTGTCTACGACATGGCCCGTGACCGGATGATCGTGCGCGGGGGAGATGCGTCACCCACTCGCACCACACGGGCAGGTGAAGATTCCGATACCGCGCTTCCCACACAGGATGGGGAACGCCCGAAAATGGTCCTACAGCCCGACGCATTGGGTAATGAGAGCACTGGAGCGAGCACACCCTCGACAACCCGTTCAACACCTTCGACATCCGAGCAGGCCTACGTAGGCGAAACCGGTGCTCCGGTTTTCGCCACCCAAAGTGTGACCGGCGCATCGCTTGGCACTTTACCGGGCGGATTACCTGTGAGAGTGTTGCGTCTCGAAGACGGCTGGGCACAGGTGAATGCGCCTCACAGTGTACGCGTCTGGATCTACGGCAAATTTGTATCGGCCGATTCCGGCATAGCGACGGTGACGGGTTCGGCGGTCAGGCTGCGATCCATACCTTCCACCGATGCCTCATCTGTCGTCTTGGGCAAGGCTGCCAAAGGCCAGCGTGTACGGGTTCTTTCTGTGAGGGGAAAATGGAAAGAAATAGAGGCTTCTGCTGATCTCAAGGTATGGATTCCCTCGCCTCGAATTGAGGCCTCAGAGGATCCGAGCACCTGGGAGCGCGACTGGCGCGAATCTTCCTCCAAAGCGGCAGACGGTTAAACAGCCCCTCCCAACGCCATCGCGACGGGATCTCAATCCATGAGTTCACTTACCACCCAAGGCCTGGTCAAGCAGTTTGGCCGGGCAAAAGTTGTCGATAACGTTGATATCAGTGTCAGCGGCGGCGAAGTCGTTGGTCTGCTCGGTCCAAACGGCGCCGGGAAAACCACCTGCTTCTATATGATCTGCGGCCTCGTCCGGCGCGACCAGGGCAGCATCCTGCTCGATGGCGAAGACATCAGTGGGCTCCCAATGCATCAGCGGGCTCGGAAGGGAATCGGATATCTGCCGCAGGAGCCCTCCATCTTCCGGCGCCTCACCGTACGGGATAACCTGCTCGCGGTGCTCGAAGCAGTCCCCGAACTTGATCGCGATGCCCGACAGGAGCGCGTTGATGAGATGCTGGAAAAATTCGGCATCACGCATAAGGCCTCTGACTATGGCTACAGCCTGTCGGGAGGTGAGCGCCGACGGGTGGAGATTGCGAGGGCAATTTCATTGCAACCCTCCTTTATGCTGCTGGATGAACCTTTTGCCGGCATTGATCCCATCTCCATCATCGACATTCAGAAACTGATTCAGGATCTCAAGGACATGCAGATCGGAGTGCTCATTACCGATCACAATGTGCGCGAGACGCTGGGCATCTGCGATCGCGCATATATCCTGACCCAGGGCAAAGTGCTGACGGAAGGCAGTGCGGAGCATATCCTGGCCCATGACGAGGTGCGGTCGGTCTATCTTGGCACCGGATTCCGGCTTTAATTCATTGCGCGGGACCCAAGTTGAAACAGGCGCTTCATCTCCAGCAGGGTCAACGCCTGCAACTCAGTACGCAACTGCAGCAATCGATTCGTCTGCTGCAGTTGTCACGTGAGGAAATTCGACAAGAGATCACCTCTGCCCTTGAGTCAAACCCCCTGCTGGAGGAAAGGGAGTCCGATGCCCTGCCCGACATGCCATCAGACGCTGACCTCGGGCCTCTCGCCGACTTGCTGACCGAACCTCAACAAGCCGACCGAACGTTTTCAGAGGACGAGTGGCGCGATACGCCCGGTGTGGATCGGCACTGGGAGCACTCGAGATCCTTATCCTCGACTGGCCGCCCAACAGATGATACGGCCTATGATCAAGAGCCTCTATGGGAGAGCAAGCAGGACAGCCTGTCCGATATGCTGCTTGAAGGACTTTCGCTGCACAGGCTGAGCGACTCAGATCAACGCATTGCGCAAGCGCTTATCGGCTGCCTTGATGGAAGAGGCTATCTCACAGCCACCTATGATGAAGTCAGACAGGTCCTACGGCCTGAGATTGAAGCCGAAGACGATGAAATTGATTCGATGCTCCATCTTGTGCAAAGCCTTTCCGACCCGGGCATTGGCGCAAGAGATCTGGCCGAATGCCTGACGCTGCAACTTAATGCCCTGCCCGAAGGCACCCCGGATCTGCAAAAGGCGCAAGAAGTTATTCACGAGCATTTCGCCCTGCTGAGTTCGCATCGCTATGAGACGCTCGCCGGCGAGCTCAATATCGATGCTCCTGCCCTGGCCAAAGTACTTGAGCTGATCCAGTCACTGGATCCCAAGCCTGGTGAGCGGCTCGCTGCCCCCTTGACCCAGGCGGTGACGCCTGACGTCCTGGTTCATCGGCAAGACGATGCCTGGACAGTCAAACTCGAGCATGAAAGTGCCCGGGGTATCCGTATCAGTGATGACTACCAGCCGTATCTTGATGCTGAGGATCAGACAACCCGAAAATACCTCAAAGAGCACCTGCGTGAGGCACAGTGGTTCATCCGAAGTCTCCAGCAAAGGGATCAGACCATTCTCAGCGTTGCGGCCCAGATCGTCTCGGTACAAAGGGGCTTTATGGACGAAGGAGATAAGGCGCTGGTGCCGCTGACCCTCAAGGATATCGCGCAAGCGCTCGACCTCCACGAATCCACCGTGTCGCGCGCTGTGGACCAAAAATACCTTCTCACGCCGCACGGACTGTTTCCGCTGAAGCATTTCTTCTCGACGGGGCTGGCCACTACTTCGGGGTCACAGACCTCTTCCCGGGCAGCGCAGGCGAGGATCCGCAAAATGATAGAATCCGAGCCCCCGGTGAAGCCGATCAGCGACCGTCGACTGGCGGCGCAACTCGAAAAAGAAGGAATCTCGATCGCCCGGCGCACCGTGGCCAAATACCGCGAGCAGATGAATATTCCGCCAGCCAGTCAGAGAAAAAGCGTAATCTAGTTATGACACAAGCGGCATTCACCAACGAAGTCGACGCATCGGGCCCGTTGCAGGGTCTGCTTATCCGGGAACGGGTCGCGGTCAGCGTTAAAGTCTCGAGCAAAAAACGCATGCTCGAAGAAATGGCTGAACTGCTTTCTCGACAACTTCCCGGGATGGATCAACACACCGTATTTTCGACCCTGACCGAACGCGAACGTCTCGGCAGCACTGGCATCGGACAGGGCGTCGCGCTGCCGCACGGGCGCCTGAACGGCATCCAGGAGCCGATCGCTGCTGCCCTGAAACTGCATCAGCCGCTGGATTTTGATGCGATAGATGATCTCCCGATTACCATGGTGATCGGTCTGCTGGTTCCCGCTGAAGCAACCGACCAGCACCTTCGCATATTAAGTGACCTCGCCGGCGCATTTTCTGACAGCAGTTTTCGACGTGCCGTTGGGGATGCCAGTGACGCGGATACCCTGTTCGGTCTCTTGACCTGATTCAACCGACCATAAGCCCGTGACGCTCGTACCGGCGAAGCACTGGCCCCAATCATCGCTTAACTGACCCAGCGCAAAACACGCCCACCATGAATCTGATTATCGTCAGCGGGCTGTCAGGATCAGGCAAGAGTATCGCCCTGCACGCGCTTGAGGATCTCGGCTACTTCTGTATCGACAATCTCCCCTTTGGCATGCTCCGCCAACTCACCGGCGAGCTACAGCAAGGCTCCTCCACCGATATTGAACGGGTGGCCGTCAGTATCGATTCGCGCAGCCGGGAATTTCTCAAAACCCTTACGTCCGGCCTCGAACAACTCCGCGACGCTGGAGTCACCGCGCGGATTGTCTTCCTCGAAGCCGGCACAGAAAAATTGTTGCAGCGGTATAGCGAAACGCGAAGAAGACATCCCCTGACCGACGAAGACACGCCGCTGCGTGAAGGGATCCTGCGTGAACGCGAGGTGTTGACCCCGTTGGCGGATGCGGCAGAGCGTACAATCGATACAAGCGTCATGACACCTTTTGAATTGCGTGTGGCCATCCGCAGTTTTGCCGAGGGCGCGCTGCAGTCGAGCCCGACATTGCTGTTCCAGTCTTTCGGCTTCAAGCGTGGAGCGCCGGCGGATGCTGACACTGTCTTCGATCTTCGTTGTCTGCCGAACCCCTATTGGGAAAAAGAGCTTCGGGATCTGTCGGGTCTCGACCAGCCTGTTATCCAATTTCTTGAGGGTTCTGATCTTGTTCACCAGATGGCCGGGCAACTGAAATCCTTTATCGATTTCTGGATCAGGCACTTCGACGTCGTTGACCGCAGCTATCTTACGGTCGCACTCGGCTGCACGGGCGGGCGGCACCGGTCGGTCTATATGGTTGAGCGGCTCGCCCGTGAGTTTCGCGAAAGCGCGGGGCCGGTACAGATTCGCCATCGTGACCTGACCCTCGTGAAGGAGTCCTGAACAGTGCTGGTAGAGATGGAAATCACCATCATCAATCGTCTTGGGCTGCATGCCAGGGCGTGTGCCAAACTCGTCAAGGCCGCAGCCCACTACGAGAGCCGCATCGAACTGCTTCAGGGCGAACAATGTGCTGACGCCAAGAGCATCATGGGTCTGATGATGCTGGCGGCGCCTCAAGGATCAAAACTTGTTCTCAAGGCCGACGGCATCGACGCAAAAGAAGCGGCAGAGGAGATTTCGCAGCTCATCAACGATCGTTTCGGGGAGGAAGAGTAGTGCTTGCGCTGAGCGGAACTGGTATCGGACGGGGAATTGCGATCGGCCGCGCCCTGGTGCTTGATTCGCCCCAACACGAAGTACCGCATTTTCAGATTGATACGAAGCGCATCGATGACGAGATCCTGAGATTCAATCAAGCGATTGCGGCAGTACGCCAGGAACTCCAGCACCTGCAGTCGAACCTGCCCCCGACAGCGCCCCCCGAGACCGGCGCATTTATCGATGTCCACCTTCTGATGCTGGAAGATCCGTTGATCTCAAAGGAGCCGGCAGAATCGATCCGACGCGAGCAAATTAACGCCGAATGGGCCCTTAGCAACCATGCTCAGACGCTGGCGGCCTTCTTCGACAACATCTCCGATCCCTATCTGCGCACCAAAAAAGATGATGTGGCTCAGGTAGTGGGAAGGGTTATGGACATCCTCACTCAACGGGCACAACGATACCCAAACCTGTCCAGCATGGAGCCTGAGCTCACCGATCGAATCATCGTCGCTAGGGACCTCAGCCCCGCAGATGCGGTGATGCTGCGCCATCGAAGTATGGCCGCTTTCGTCACCCGCCTGGGCGGGCCGATCTCCCACACCGCTATTCTGGCCCGCAGCCTTGGGATTCCTGCGATTGTCGGCCTGCATGGGGTGATCGATACGATCAGAGACCAAGACGAACTGATCGTCGATGCCGCCAGTGGCACCGTGCTGGTTTCTCCGGATGAGCGCTTGCTGAAGCAGTTTGAACTCCTGCAGGCGCGTCAGCATGAAGAAAGGCAAGCGCTCGCCAAGGTGGGCGAAAAAAGAGCGGCGACCCTTGATGATCAGGAAATGACGCTGCTGGCCAACATCGAACTACCCGAAGACCTCGACGCATTGGCCGGCAGTGGCGCGGCAGGGGTTGGCCTCTACCGGACTGAGTTTTTGTTTATGAATCGGACCGAGCCTCCGGAGGAAGAAGAACAGTACCAGGCCTACAGTCAGATCATTAAAGCAGTCAACGGGCCGGTAACGATCCGTACCCTTGATCTTGGCGCGGACAAACAGGTAGACGGGGGTCGTGATGAGCCTAAGGCAGCGATGACACCAGCACTTGGGCTGCGGGCCATCCGGCTATGCCTCAGCGAACCTTCCCTCTTCAAGCCTCAGTTGCGGGCCATCCTGAGGTCTGCCGTACACGGCGACGTGCAGATGATGATCCCGATGTTATCCAGCCTTTCGGAACTCGAGCAAAGTTTCTCCCTGATCAGAGAGGTTTGTGCCGAACTTGAAAGCGAAGGTGCCGCATTCAAACCCAATATTCCGATCGGCGGCATGATTGAGGTGCCGGCAGCAGCGATTGCGGCCGATCTCTTTGCGCAAAAACTCGACTTTCTTTCTATCGGAACCAATGATCTCATCCAGTACACCCTCGCTATTGATCGCGTAGACGACGCGGTCAACTATTTGTATGACCCCCTGCACCCTTCCGTGCTGAGGCTGGTACGCAATATCATTCAGGCAGGTAAGGCGGCGGGCATTCCGGTCTCGATGTGCGGCGAGATGGCAGGGGATCCGGTATTCACCCGACTGCTGATGGGTTTGGGATTACGCGAGTTCAGTATGGAGCCGTCGCAGTTGCTGGAGATACGCCGACAGGTCCGCCAGACCCGGCTCTCGGCCGTTCCCGAATGGATCGAGCGCATTCTTGAGTGTACTGATACGAGTGCTCTGCATGGGCTGGTCGACCAGCTTAATGCGCAGGAGTGCGTATGAGCGGCTGCGCCTCGGCAGAACCCTTTGCGCTACAGGTGCTCGGCAACAGTATGGCGCCGGAATTTTCTGAGGGGTGTGTCGTGATTGTTGATCCGGGCGCACCGCTTTGCCATGGGGCCTTTGTGGTTGCAGAACACGGTAACGGCGTGATTTTGCGTCAGCTGAATATCGATGACGGGCAATGGTCCCTCAGCGCGCTTGAGAAGGGGCATCCCCGTATCCGGATTGCGGGCCCTGAGGTTATCCGTGGCGTTGTCACCCAACGGGCAGGCCGGCGGCGAAAGGACCGCAAGAGCTACCTTTAGAAATTTCGGTCGCAGGTCTTCACTCGCGGCTTGACCGGTTGCAAACCCCTTTCTCCACTGCCATTACCGCTGCTTCAACCCGGGAATGCACTCCCAGCTTGCGCAGGATTGCCTTGACGTGCAGTTTGACCGTACCGTCCGAGATGTCCAAATGACGTGCAATGACTTTGTTGCTTTGGCCCTCAGAGAGATGGCAGAGAATCTCGTGCTCACGGGGCGTCAGGCTGCTGAAAGGCGCCAGATCATCTTTTCGCTCACGCCGTTCTCCGTGCCGCACTAGATCCGCCAAGACACTGGTCAACGCGGGCGCGACAACAATCTTCCCCGAAACAATCTCCTGAAGCGCGAGAACCAGCTCATCGGGTTCCATATCTTTCAGCAGATAACCCCGCGCGCCATTGCGCAGCGACTCGGACAGATCACCCTCATCCGCGCTGGTGGTCAACATGACCACAGGGATCTCCAAACCCTGCTCCACCATATGACGGAGCACTGACAGTCCGCCCAGATCAGGCATGCGCAAATCCAACAGCACAACATCGGGCTTTAGCGTCTCGGCGAGACGAAGACCTTCTTCCCCTTCAGCTGCCGCGCCCACGACCTGCAGTCCACGACGCTCAAGCAGGCCCTGCAGCCCTACCCGGAAAAGCGCATGATCATCCACGATCAAGACTTTCATTCAGTCCTCTCCCCCAAAGGTTTTCTACCGGCGGCTTCGTCCACCGAACCCAGTTCTATCACGACCCGGGTGCCATCACCGGGTTCACTCTCAATGGTGAGTTCTGCTCCCACGGTCCCGGCCCGCTCTTGCATAATGGCAAGCCCAAAATGCCCGTCGCTGTCCTGATCATCAGGAGCAATGATCATACCGACTCCGTCGTCCTCAACAATAATACGAAGACGGCCTATGTTGTCATAACTTAGCAGAACCCGCACCATATTTGCCCGACTGTGCTTCCGCACGTTTGCGAGAGCTTCCTGAACAATCCGCAGAATCTGCGCTTCTTCTTCCTCGGTGAGTTCTGCGTCGTTCGCCTGATTCTGTAGCACCGTCTCTGTGCCTGTCTCCTTGCGCAGACGCGACAACAGCCGCCGAATACCTGGTATCAGTCCATGCCGACTAAGGGGAGCCCTGAAGTGCGCGATCAGCTCCCGCAGTTCGACGTTGGCTTCATCCACACTGCTCTCGATACGTTCCATTTCCTGCCAAATGGCAGATTCGCTGTCCTGGCGCAGCGTATCGTCCAAAACACGAATCTGGAATTTCAGACTGGCAAGTGTCTGTGCGAGCGAATCATGCAGTTCATTTGCCAATTGGGTGCGCTCATGAAGTCGCTCCTGCTGGGCCTGCAGCTCCCGCTCACGCTCTTCGGCCAACGCCTCCAGCCACTCTGACAACCGGTTAATGTCATCGGCCAGTTCCCCGATCTCACCGGTATCCGAGCGTGGCAATCGTGAGGAAAAATCCCCCTGTCGGATGCTGGAGGCCCAATCACGCAGAGCCAAGAGTGGGCCCAACAACCACCTCTGCACGCCCAGGAGCATGGCAGCGAGACTGAGCAGCAGGATCGCCGTCGACGCCAAGAGCAGCCCTTGAATGAGTGCAGGATCCTCGCTTGATTGACCCAACATTACCGCCAGGACAACGCACAGAACGGATAACCCCAACACCCCTGCAGACCACCAGAAGAACCGTCTTGGCAGCAGAGTGTGCCAACGCCTCGGGTCAGAATGAGAGGGCGCCGTTGAGGGTTTTTGTGAATCAGTCATAGCAGGTAAGAGAACGCCTTGATCCGGCAATGATTAGCTGCTGGCACGAGCCAGGGCAAACCGGACGGGGCAGTGGACACGCTCTCGCATGACCGACAGTATAGGTTACCTGAGCGCCCCGACCTCCTACGGTTTTGGATCCGGGACCGCTTCAGGCGGGACAAAGTGGGGGTCGTTGGGATTCAAGAAAATAAACTGTGGGGCTTTTTCTTCTTCGGGCGTAACAAAATCAAGAATGGCGCCGCTCAGCAATTCCGTACTCGTTGGTGCGATCAGGAGTTCTATCCCATACTGCTCGGAACGCGTGTCGTTATCGCCCGCTTCGTCAAATCCCATCGCGTAATCGATGGTTCCGTCTTCAAGACGTCTGGCAGCCACTCTAAGGGCCATACCCTGCATACCGCCCTCTTCTATTGACGCCCGGATCTGGTCCGCAGCCTGCTCTGTAATTCTTAACAGCATCATGGTTCTCCCGGCATCATCATTCGTTCAGCAATCCTGTACTCTGGATTAAGTTTTTTGTGCCCGTACAAAGTTAACGAAGGCATTTACCCAGGGGTTTGCCGCGACGTGGCGCTGATGCGCGTAGGTCGCGAGCAGATTATGCATGTGAATACCGTCCCGGGCGCCATCCAGTCCGTGGCCGCGTTCTACCGCATACGCCGTGGTTAGTGGCGAATCGATCTCCTCCAGAGAGGAGTAATGAAATTCATGAACGTTATATACGAGGCCTGCGGTCGCGCGGACATCCGGCCAAGGGTGATCAGGCGTGGCGCGAAAACGCATATAACCCCGCCCCACTGGCCGCTCCCACATTTTGGTATCCCCGGGAATCACCCCCACCATGGGAAGCTTTCTGTCCTGCCACGCAATCGATCGGCTGAGGTACATGAGTCCGCCGCACTCGGCGTAAGTGGGGCCGCCGTCTTCAATAAACGCCTTGATTTCTGCGCGCAGACGGGCATTGGCCGATAACGGCTCAAGGAAACACTCAGGAAAACCACCGCCAATAAAAAGCCCGTCCAGGAGCGGCAGGTTCTTGTCCTGCAGGGTGTCAAACGGGATCAAGTCCGCGCCTGTCTGCTCAAACGCGGCCAGATCATCCGGATAGTAGAAACCAAAAGCCCGATCACGAGCGATGCCGATCCTCACAAGCCTATCTTTGCTCGAGGACAACGCTGACGGCATAGCGCTGGGCGTCGCTACAGGATCTTGGTGATCCGCTGTCAATGCCAGTACGGCATCAAGGTCGACTCCTGCTTCCACCACATCAGCAATCCTGTCGATGCGAGCCATCGCATCCAGATCTTCGTTACCCGGAACAAGGCCCAGATGGCGCTCTTCAATGCCTAATCCGGACGTACGCCCGATCGCCCCCAGTACCGGGAGGTCAGAATAACGCTCGATGGCGGCGCGCAGTTTGCTTTCCTGTCGAGGTCCTGCGACCCGATTCAGAATGACGCCGACAATCTGGACGTCCGGATCAAAACCGGTATACCCGGTGAGAAGCGGTGCGATACCCCTGGTGATGCCGGTGACATCGATAACAAGTATCACCGGCAGACCCAATCTCACGGCAAGGGCGGCGTTGCTGTCACTGCCCTCAACATCAAGTCCATCAAAGAGTCCCTTGTTCCCCTCCACAACCGCGACATCGGCATCCTGACGGCGCTCTTCAAAACAGGAATGAATCTCGTCATGATCCATCGTGAAGAAATCGAGATTCCAGCAAGGCCGGCCGCTGGCGCGGGCCAGCCAGGCGGGATCAATGTAGTCCGGTCCTTTTTTAAAGGCAGCCACCCGCATCCCGTGCCGGCGATACGCCGCACATAATCCACTGCTGACGAGCGTCTTGCCAGAAGACTTATGAGCAGCAGCAATAAAAAACTGGCTCACCGCAGTATCTCGGAGGGTTCAATCCAGTCCCGATAACATTCGGGACTTGCGAATCATCCGGCCGGTTGCTTTACCGACCCTCGTGGAAGAAAGGGCAGTACTCTGACTGCTACTAAGGCAATCAGGGCCGCCAACCCAATACCACCAAGACCCAGGGCCAGTTCAGGGAGGGAAGGCGCATAGCCCGCGACAACACCGTCGTAGTACGTACTCTTCTCGATGTAACCCGGGAAGATATCCATCGGAAATGCCTGGCCGCCGATAATCAGGACATATAACTGGGCAAACGCGCCAAGCAAAACCAACAAAGACGCAACGACCGTCTGCGACACTCCCGCAAAGCGAGGAGTCAGCAGCAAAATGACCGGTATCACGGTTCCCAACAGACCTTGTCCGACCCAGAACAACCATGGGTAGATGCCGCCCTCTACCAACAGAAACCGCTCAACCCCGGTATGACCCGCAGCATACAAACGCGTAAGGTGGTCGATCGCCACGAAAAATGCCACCGCAATAACGAAATAAGCCAACAGGGTCCGAAGCCGTGTCAGGATTTCATGGTTGACCGGAGCCTGGCCCAAACGAGACACCAACATCATCGCCAATAGCGTGACGGCTGTCCCAAAGGACAGCGACATGGCGATGAACATCGGGGCAAGCACCGCACTGTCAAATGCCTCCCGTGCAACCAGAAAGCCAAAAATCGAACCCGTTCCTGTGGTCAGCACCAAACGCCAGATGAAAGAGACCGTGCCGGCGGGCCGCGTAAAACGGTTCATCCTCGGCTCAAACATCATCCAGAGGTACACCGCGACCACGATCAGAAAACCCGTATATAAAAATATATTCCAGGCAAAGATCGATTCGAAGTTGTAATACGTCATGGCAATAATCAACCGGTCCGGGCGCCCCAGATCCAGGACCAGTACCGTCAGCCCACCCACCAGCAAGGCCATGGCCAACAATCCGGAAATCCTGGACAACGGCTTATAGAGCGACTGGCCGAACACCGACGAAATCGATGCCGCATTCAGCGCACCCGAGGCTGAAACAATCAGAAAGACGGCGAAAACATGGGGCAACCCCCACACCACCCGATTATTCATGCCGGTGACATAGTGGCCCTCGACCTCCATATGATGTGCCCCGGCCAATCCCAAAATTGCCAGGGCCGCGGCAATACCTGCCGTGAGCCAGAACCCGCTGCTGGGACGGAGTATCTGGAATGTGACGCTGCTGGTCATTTGATTATTGGGCTTGCGCGCAGTTTGGGTCAGACGCCCGAATAACGCACCGCGGTGTTCAGTCTGAGGTCAGAGCGCAATTCGTCGGTTTCCTCTCGCGCAAGCGCACTGGCGAGAGGTCCTTGCGCATCGTTGAGGTCGCCAAAGACCAGCGCATGGTGTCCTGCGTCGGCGCAGGCTTCCACACAAGCAGGGGCTCGGTTTTCGTCAACCCGGTGCACACATAACGTGCAACTCTCTACCGTTCCTTTGCCTCTGGGTGAGTGAGTTTTCTGTCCGCTAAGGTCCTCATGAATAAACGACCTTGCGTGAAAGGGGCAGGCCATCATGCAGTAACGACAGCCGATGCAGATATGCTTGTCCACGAGGACGATCCCATCTTCGCGACGGAAGGACGCACCCGTCGGACAGACATCCACGCAGGGGGGTTCCTCACAGTGCTGACACATTAGCGGCAAAGAAACTTCCCGGCCGGTGGTCTCATCTTTAAGATCCACTTTGCGGATCCATTGGGCATCCGTCTCGGGACGCCCCATCCCTGTCAGCCCATGCTCATCATTGCACGCCGAGACACAGGCGTCGCATCCGCTCGCACAGCGGCTGGTATCGACCCACAAGCCCCAACGATGTGCATCGGTGACCGGTTCGTCATCCGAGGCGGCGACCGCAAGCTCGGCAAGCCGCACGCCCGGCGCCAGTGCCAGCAATGCGACGCCAGCACCCGCCTGGGTGAAAAACCGCCGGCGTGTTGGCGTGGAAGATGGTGGTTCGGACTGTGACATCGAAGGCCTCAAGGGGACTGGCTCATTTTCACCGCGGGGACTGTGGCGTGACAAGTGAAGCAGTCAATCTTCACCGCCGCGTAGGTATGGCAGGTCTGACAAAACTCCCCTTCCGCATTGATCGGAACAAACTGACCGCTCGCATTCTTGGTTGCATGACAGTCGATACATCCGGCGAGGCTGTGCTTGATCGTGCGAATGCCCTCGTGCACGGTCTTGTCACGATCATGCTTCATGAAATCAAAATGATCACGGCGCATGATTTCGACGGGCTCAACGCACTGCTCACCCTGGGCCGCGGGAATCTTGGGTGTCGCCACATCGCTGTACCCAGCCACCGGAGCCCACAAAGTCACGCAGCCGAGGATCAGACTTACGATCCCAAATTGACACAGCTGATTGCCCCCAATGCGCGCCATGGCGATCTGAGAATTACTCCCCCATCCCCATGTCGATGTAACCGGTCGGACAGACGTCGGCACAAATATGGCAACCGATGCACTTCGAATAGTCGGTATCCACGTACCGCCCGGTCGTTGACTGATCTTTCTTGACTCGAAAGACCGCATCCTGGGGACAAAAAATAACGCAGTTGTCGCACTCAAAACACATGCCGCAACTCATGCAGCGTTCTGCCTCGGCGCGGGCCTCTTCTTCGCCCAGGCCGTGGTGGCGTTCCTCAAAATGACCGAGCACTTCCTCCGCATCCGGGACGGTGGTGTCACGAAGATTGCGGGGGGTCTCTTCGAAATGCCCCAGAAACAATTCGTCAGAGGGAATGATTTCGTGCCGCGACCGATCCTCATAGTTGTGAACCGCGAAGGATGCGTCTGACGTCCCCCAGGTGGCGGCATGATCATACTCGTCCGGAGCGAGGGATTGCTCGTTCAATTTTGCTAACAGATCAAAATGATGCACGTCCACTTTAGGTCGGCGCGCAGGATCTTCACCCCTCAGATAATGATCAATACTCTGAGCCGCGATAGCGGCCTGTCCAATAGCCGTCGTCAAGAGGTGTGGACGGACGATATCTCCCGCAACAAAGTGACCGCGGCGATCAGGCACCTGAAAAAACCGGTCTGCCTCGATCAACTGCCGTTCGTTGCCCATTTCCTCAATCCCGCTAAGGTCTCCTGCCTGACCGATGGCCGATACGATCAGATCCGCCTCGACCTCAAACTCTGTGCCCGCAATCGGTGTGGGAATGCCTTTTTCGTCAATTTCACACTTTGCCAACCGCAGTCCCGTCGCGCGGCCGTCCTCACCTCGATTCAGGGCCACGGGCATCACCCCGTTCAGGATAGTCACGCCCTCAGTCAGCGCATCGTCCACCTCTTCTTCAGTCGCTGTCATATCGGTGCGCTCAAAAAGCGCGGTCAGCGTCACGTGAGCGCCCTCTCGTGCGGCGACCATGGCAGAGTCATGTGCCGTGTAACCCCCAATGACCTCTTCAGGTCTGTCCTTTTCGTTGATCTGGTCGATCTTGCCAAGACGACGGGCCACCGAGACCACATCGATAGAGGTGTCTCCGCCGCCAATACAAACCACCTTTTCAGCGGTGACTTTCATAGACTCCTTGTTGAAGGCATCAAGGAATGCCACGCCGGACACACAGTTGGGCGTCTCTTCCCAACCCTCGACCGGCAACCCACGGCCGCGCTGACACCCCACTGCCCACAACAACGCGTCATACTCAGCTTCGAGCTGCTCTATTGAGATATCGGTGCCGACGCGTACGCCGGTGCGGATCTCAATATCACCCATTTCTATAATGCGCCCGATCTCGCGATCCAGTCTGTCGCGTGGTGTACGATATCCGGGAATCCCATAGCGAAACATACCGCCAAGGTAATCCTGGGACTCAAACACTGTCGAGGCGTATCCCAAACGCCGCAATTGGTAAGCGCCTGCCAACCCTGCCGGACCGCCCCCAATGATGGCGATCTTCTTGCTGCCCACAGGGGGTGGTGTGTCAAAGCGGTATCCTTCGTCAAAAGCGGAGTCACCGATGTACTGCTCGACCGAATTGATTCCGACAAAATCATCGACATTATTGCGGTTGCAGCCGCTCTCACACGGGGCGGGGCACACCCGGCCCATCATTGCCGGAAACGGATTGGCATCAGTCGCCCGGCGGAAGGCGTACTCTTGCCAGGTCATCCCCTCGGGGGGTTTTTCCATACCGCGCACAATTTGGAGCCATCCCCGGATGTCTTCGCCGGAAGGGCAGCTTCCCTGACAAGGCGGGGTACGGTGCACATAAGTCGGGCACTTATGTGAGTTATCTTCATTGAAGATCAGGTCTTTAAAATCATCCCACTGATGCTCACCGTCGGCAAACTTGCGGAAAGTCAGTTTCTGCGTGTGTTCCTCTGAGGCTGCCATAGCCCGATTCCTCTCGTCTGTTGCTCTCTAATGCTTCCTGACCTGCCCGCGCGATACGACCGGGTCAGTGCTCGTTACCAAATACCAGCGCGTCCCCCACCAACTGGTGTACGCTGATGATCATATCCATGCCCATTCCGTACTGCGGCAACACCTTGGTGAACTGGCTCTTGCAGATGGCGCAGATCGCCGCCATGTGCGTAACGCCGTGTTGCTCAATTACCTGCCGCAGCGCCTGCGCGCGAGGCAAAGCGCCCTTCACCCTAAGCTCAATCAGGTCATCCGTCAGCAATCCGCCGCCGCCGCCACAGCAAAAGGTGTGCTCATGGATCGTGTCAGGCGCCATGTCCACGAAATGTGTACAGGCAGCACGAATCAAGTCACGGGGTATCGTGAACTGCCCGCCCGGGGTATCGCCCAAGCGTGATCCTCGGGAGACGTTGCATGAATCATGGAAAGTGACGACCTTGTCATCGTTCGCCTCGGGGTCGAATTTCAATACCCCGCGCTGGTTAAGGTCGTGCGTGAACTCACAGATATGCTGCGGTACGGGATAAGCCGGATCAAGGAAATCAAAAGGCCCGATGAGCGTATTCCAGAAACTGTAGGCCACGCGCCATGCGTGACCGCACTCTCCTACGATAATCCGCTTGACGCCAAGATCGAGAGCAGCCTGGCGGATGCGCTGCGCGACCTTCTGCATATTCTCGTAATTGCCGATAAAGATGCCGAAGTTGGCCGCCTCGGAAGCGTACGAGCTCAGTGTCCAACTGATGCCCGCCTGATGGAACACCTTGGCATAACCGATCAGGCCGTCAACGTGAGGCTCAGCAAAAAAATCAGCTGAGGGGGTGACCAGCAGGACGTCGGCGCCCTTCTGGTCCAACGGGAGTTTCACCGGGACGTTGATGTCTTCTTCAATCTCTTCTTCAAGGCCCTCGAGCGTATCGGCAAGCGCCGGCTCCGGCAGGCCGAGATTGTTTCCGATGGTATGAACCTTGCCGATGATCTCGTTCGAATACTTCTGGCCTACTCCGATTGAGGCGAGAATCTCCCGACCGGCCATGGTGATTTCTGCAGTATCAATACCGTACGGGCAATACACCGAGCAACGCCGGCACTCCGAGCATTGGTGGTAGTAGCTGTACCAGTCATTAATGACTTCTTCTGTCAGCTCAACCGCGCCGACCAGTTTCGGAAACCATTTGCCGGCCGTCGTAAAGTAGCGCCGGTACACTTTGCGCATGAGATCCTGGCGCGCCACCGGCATGTTCTTGGGATCTCCCGTGCCAAGGTAATAGTGGCACTTGTCGGTACACGCGCCGCACTTGACGCAGGCATCCATAAACACCTGCAAAGACCGGTAGCGCCCGAGCAGTTCATCCATCTTGC
Source organism: Gammaproteobacteria bacterium (assembly GCA_011523045.1). GTDB lineage: Bacteria > Pseudomonadota > Gammaproteobacteria > Arenicellales > UBA868 > UBA868. Next base: position 32,500 of record WTHR01000098.1, read on the forward strand.
TAAGCGCAACGTCCTGCCAGTTCTCCACCAGTTCTCCCGGAAAGCCAAGGGGTGACTGATGCTCCGGTTTGGCAACAAAAGGCCGACTATGGGACATCGCGTCCGGCTGCACGGCGGGCGTGCTCAGCCAGTCTTCAAGAGCCGGTGTGTCGAATTCGGGTTTAGCCATGATGTAAAAGCGGCACTAGGCTCCGTCTGTGCCGCCGCTGCGCTCAGGCAACTCTTTGGCCCACGGCGCAACGTGACGGTGCTCGCGCGGGTTATCGCGCATATTGCGCGTCGGGCTGAAAAACACCCCCGGCGCGTGCAGCAACTTGCTGAAGGGAAAAATCAGCATCAGGATAATTACCAGCGAAAGGTGGACAAGCAGTGGCGCATCCGCAGGCAGAGGCTGCCAGTCAAACGATACCAGTCCCAGCGAGAACGCCTTGAGCGAGACGATGTCGGTATGCGCACTGTGTTTCATCACGAGTCCTGAGCCTGCGATCGCCAAAAGCAACGCCAGCATCAGGTGATCCGAAGGTGCACTGATATAGCGAATGCGGTCCACCAGGACACGGCGCGCCCATAACCCAGCCAGGCCGGCGAACATCGCAAAACTGGCATAAGAGCCCACCCACTGAATCATGACCACCCAAGACCAGACCGGCTGGGTGAAATATCGAAAATGTTGCGCGAGCACGATCAGCATACCGAAATGGAAGAGCCATCCGAAAAGCCAACTCCACTTGCTGCCTTTAAACAGGCTCTCGAAAAAAACGACTTCGCGGAACATCCGGGCAACAACACCGGCATGGGTCGTGGGTGCCGGCGTGGTGGGTATGACCAGCGGAGCAGGCGTGCGTGCATAGCGCGCCACACGGGCGCCGACCCCCACAAGAAATACGGCGGTCGCGAAGTAAAACAGCCCGGCGAAGATAGTGCCTAGTAACAAGAGAATCCTGCCTGGAAGAACCGCCCCAGCCAGCACTGGCCGGCGGCGATTCTTTGCTTGGTGCTCATGCTCAGGCGCCGACTGAGCCGGCGCAGATGCTCTGTCCTGAAGAAGACTGTCAGACGCAACCCGTGGGCTTGGGCAGACCGGCATATTTACATGCCTGCTTTGCGGGCCCGTACGGGAAGAGTTCGTACAGGTACTTGCTGTTGCCCTTGTCTTTGCCGAGTTTCTTCCCGATGGCCTTGGTCAACACCCGCACCGCCGGAGCGATCTGGTATTCGTCATAGTATTCGCGAAGAAAGTTGATGACTTCCCAGTGGTTCTCGCTGAGATCACAGTCATCTTCTTTAGCCATGTAGGCAGCGACGTCGCTGTCCCATTCACCGAGGTTGGCGAGATATCCTTCCTCATCCGTTTCATAGGTCTTGCCGTTCAATTCAAATGCCATTTTCGGCCTCCTGTTCCATAAAAAACAAAAACAATTAACTCAAAGCCAGTTCTGGATCTTGTCGTTGGTACAAGCCAGGTCGACAAACCCGTCGTAGCCCACTACCTCGATGCCCGGTATGAGTCTGTCGCCAGACAATCCCCGGGCTTTAAGATCTGGTTCCAGTGCATACACACGCACTGCCTCAAGCGCTTCGGCCACCAGCGACGCATGCGCACTTCCCGCAAGCGCGCCGTACACTCCATCTTCAATCAGGAGCACATCGCTGCCGCTGCGCGCCAGCGACAGACAGGTCTTGAGGCTCGAAGACTCAAACGGAGATTTGTTAACGGTGTGCAGCATGATATCGGTGGTCGTGTGATGGGGCGTTAAAAATTCAGCAGAATATCCTGCTCTTCGATCAGATCAGAAAGCTGGGCCCGATCGACGATATGAATCGACGGCTTTTCCGCCCAGTCGTCATCTTCATCTTCCCAGGTCAGCGGCATCAGATCGTCTTCTGTCAGTCCGCGCTCTTCGAGCGATTCACGCTCGACGTAAAGCCGATTCACTTCATAGTCGCCGAGAGCCCGGTAGGCAGGCGAGAAATTCTTCATTCCCGTATCCGCAGTATCCTGATCCTGCTTGAGCTGAAACACCCCATCGCCCACAAAGGCCATGCAAACATCCTGCTCAAACGCCGCGCCGATCAACACCACTTCCAGCCCCTCGACGGCATACACCGTTCCGCAGGGCGCATGGCGGTTGATGTACATAAATTTTTTCGCGTTGCTCACCAGTTGGCCCTCAGTCGCCGAACACCAGAAGCCGGTCGGACTCGATACCCGCCTCGATCAACTGCCCCAATCCCGAGATGCGGAATCCCGGCGCAATATTGTCGCCGTCCTTGCTGTTGCGCTTCGCTTCATCAGGATCAACGATCCCGCGCCGCTGCGCCGCTGCCACACAGACCACCAAATCAAGATCATGTTCGCTCGCCAGTTCACTCCAGCGATTGACGATGTGCCGGTCATCCTGGGGGGGTGTGGTGAGCCGCGTGCCGTTGTTCACCCCGTCATGATAAAAGAAGACTCGAAAAATCTCGTGACCGGCCGACAGGGCTGCGCGAATAAACTGATAGGCGCTGTCCGAGGCCTGGTGGGTATACGGCCCTTCGTTCACCATGACGGAAAACTTCATCTGGATTGCCTAAAACCGGATATGCGTTGAGGCGTTGAGGCTCTTGCGCGCGCCACGCCAGTTATCAATATGGAACTTGGTAAACGGCAGTCCCGTAATCTCGAAAAAGCGCGGCCAGCCGATACGGTCGATCCAGTCATTGATTCGCTCCCAATCACGAGCGTCATCTTTATAGGACTGCAGAATCCGCTTGACGATCGCCGTGGCTTCCGGCCAGCGCGGCGGGTTGTTTGGAACCCCTGAGGCGACCAGCTTCTGGAAACTTGGCTTGCTGCGCGCGTTGGAATGATTGCCGCCAACCCAGATCGCGAGTTTGGTGTGCTCAGGATCGTTGATCTGCATCGGCGGGCAAGGCGGATAGCACGCGCCGCAGCAGATACATTTTTTCTCATCAACCTCAAGGGTGGGCTTGCCGTTTACCTGTGCCGGCCGGATGGCTGCCACCGGGCAGCGCGCTACCACAGACGGGCGCTCACACACATTTGCCACGAGATCGTGGTTAATCTTGGGCGGCTTGGTGTGCTGCACATTAATCGCAATATCTCCCTGACCGCCGCAATTGATCTGGCAGCACGAGGTCGTGATGTGCACCCGGTTCGGCATATTGCAGTTTTTGAACTCATCGATCAGTTCATCCATCATTGCCTTGACCACGCCTGACGCGTCAGTCCCCGGGATATCGCAATGCAGCCATCCCTGGGTATGCGAAATCATGGCAACCGAGTTAGCGGTTCCACCGACCACAAACCCGGCATCTTCCAAAGCATCGATGAGCGGCTCGACCTTGGCTTCTTCAGCCACCATGTATTCGATATTGCTGCGGATAGTGAACCGGACGTGCCCATCGGCAAATTCATCGCCAATGTCGCAAAGCTTGCGAAGGGTAAACACATCCAGGATGCGCTGGGTACCCGCTTTGACAGTCCAGACTTCATCGCCGCTGTCGGCAACATGGCGCAGGACGCCCGGTCGGGGGTGATCATGCCAGCGCCACTGGCCAAAATTCTTGACCATCAGTGGATGCATGTACTGGAATCCGTCGGGACAACCCGACTCGATTGGCTGTCGCATGTCCTTAGCCATCTTTTATCTCTCTCTTATGCTCTTATGTTCTTAACTAAGCGTTCTTTACCGAACGAGATCACCGGACGAGATCTTCCGTCCAATCATCCTGCTGCCGACTGCGCGCTTTCCGCTTGCCGCTCGAACCACTTCACTGCTTCCTCATCCCATCCATCCATCCGTACGTAGGAAGACTGCCTGGGATCAGCGATCATGTGCGGGTCGACCTCGATGCCAATGCCCTCAAGGAAGTTCACCAGACCGATGCGCTCAATCATTTCGCCGCAGCGCTCATGCTCGAGGCCATTCTCGGCCCAGAAGTCGATTGTGTTTTCTGCAATCTCAGTGATGGTCTCGTAGTCCTCTTCGGTCTCGAGCTTCATGAACGGCACGATTACCGTGCCCATCAGATCACCAATTTTGAGGGTCCGTTTACCCCCCATGAGAATCGTTACCCCGGTGTCTTCTCCCGGGGACAGGGCTTTAGGCACCACATTGAGACAGTGCATGCAGCGCACGCAGTTGCGGTTGTCGATCTCGAGGGAATCGTCATCCTTCAGACTCATGCATCGAGTCGGACAACGAGTGATGATGTTGTCGATAGTGTGCTGGCGACCTTTCTCAGCGACGTAGTCTTTCCAGGCCTGCTGGTCTACCTTCATGTCGTCCCGCCAGGTACCGATCACCGCCATATCTGCGCGTTCGATTGAGTTCATGCAGTCGTTCGGGCATCCCGAGACCTTGAATTTGAACTTATAGGGAAGCGCCGGGCGATGCACATCGTCTGTGAAGTTGTTGACCAGGGTCCGGTGAATCTTGTGCTCATTGGCGCAGGACTGTTCACACCGTGCGCCGCCGACACATGACATCGCGGTGCGCACGCAGGGTCCGGCACCACCGAGGTCAAACCCATAGTCGTTGATCTCATCGAAAAAGTGCTGCGTGTTCTCGGTCGTTGCGCCGATAAACATGATGTTGCCGGTTTGCCCATGAAAGGTCACAAGACCGGAGCCCCACTTTTCCCAACTGTCTGCCAACTGGCGCAGCATATCGGTGCTGTAATGGTTGCCCGCCGGGGGCTGAACCCGCAGGGTGTGGAATTCTTTGGATTCCGGGAACTGCTGACCTACCTCTGAAAAGCGCGGGATAATCCCGCCGCCGTAACCGTAAACACTGACGGTGCCACCCTTCCAATAACCCTTGCGCGTTTCGTAGGAGTGCTCCAGTTGTCCGAGCAGGTCATTGGCGACGCCGTTGATACGCTCTGTCGGATGCTCGTCCCGAAGACGTTTGATACCCGAAATAAAACTCGGCCAGGGTCCATTCTCCAGCTCATCGAGCATGGGGGTGTCATGTTGCTTGTTGTCAGCCATTTTCGTCGCGCTCCCTTCGGTGATCGCTTCTGTGCGCCAGTACCCGAACTGCTTTGCAACATCCTCCCTGAAGGTTTCATCCCCTCAACAGACAGTTGCGTCTGCAGAAACCCAGGGCGATTGTGCTCTTTGGCGTAGCACACGATTTGTGCCTGCGATCATTCTATTGACCTCTCCCGCTGACGCCATTCCCCGGGGGGTATGCGGTCAAAATCGCTGTTTTATCCCCTTGGGGATAGGCTGATTTTTGCAACGCACAAAATTCACTTGGGGCGAGTGGGGTCTTTTTTTCGAACAAGTTCATGAAATCAGGGACTTAAAACAAAACGCCGCCCAAGAAGAAGAAAATCCTCCGAAATCTGTCAACCGCGCGGACGAAAATTCGACCGGAGATCAACCTTTTGGGGGAGTTTTCCGGCCGGGCCTGCGCTCTAGAATCAGGCTCCTCGGTTTAGTCCATTCCATCCGTTTATTCAAAATGTATACAGGCAGTACCGCTTTGGCCCTTTTCGAAACCCGGGTAACACCGGTGCGGATCGACATGCCCAATCACTTCGGGGAAAGACTTAGCCAATATCAGCGAGCCATCGAGAACCTCGTTGTCGACATTAATGATCCGTACCAAATCTCAACTATCGAGCGCGCGGCGCTTGCCAGACGGATCGACAAGACCAACATGGTGATCTACCGCTTCGGGCCCGATTATGGGCAAGACCGAAGCGCGGTGACGGGGTTGACAGCTCAGCTCGGCCTGGGTGACCCGGATCAGAATTTGTATGCGGATGCTGATGGTCTTAGCTCGATTCAGGTGCATCCCGAAGGCGTCCGGCAGCGCTACATTCCCTACACCGACAAGAAACTCAACTGGCACACCGACGGTTACTATCACCGTCCGGACCGGATCATCCGGACAATGCTGTTGCATTGTGTTCGCCCGGCAATGGAGGGAGGTGCGCTGGAAGCGATTGATCACGAGATCATCTACGGACTGCTTCAGGAGCGTGACCCACGCCTCGCGGAAGCACTTTCACAACCGGATGCGATGACGATTCCTGAAAACGGGCTGGAGGGCCCGGCTTTTCGCGCCGAATGTTCAGGCCCGGTCTTTTTCGAGGAGTCCGGAACACTTCGGATGCGTTATACCGCCCGAAAGCATAACGTTGTCTGGAAAGCGAATACCCTTACACGGGAGGCTGTCGGCGTCCTGGATGAGGTCCTGAAC
>WTHR01000186.1:0-9037 GCA_011523045.1 Gammaproteobacteria bacterium
ATGGGGAGATATCCCGAAGAGAGTCCCTTGGCAATCGGCATGAGGTCCGGCTTGAGATCATAGTAATCACTGGCAAACCATTCGCCCGTGCGGCCGAAGCCGCAGATGACCTCATCAGCCACGAGAAGAATCTGGTGACGCTTACAAATCGCGCTGATTTCCGGCCAGTACGTTTCCGGCGGCACAATGACGCCTCCAGCACCCTGGATAGGTTCGGCAATAAACGCCGCGACGCGGTGCTCGCCCAATTCTTCGATTTTCTGTTCCAGTTCGCGAGCGACTTTTTTGCCGAACTCCTCGGGCGACAGGTCGCCGCCTTCCCGATACCAGAACGGTTGGCCGATGTGCACAATGTCGGGAATCGGGAGGCCGCCTTGTTCATGCATGTGCGACATGCCGCCAAGACTGGCGCCCGCCATGGTGCTGCCGTGATAGGCGTTCTTTCTGCTGATGATGACCTGCTTATCAGGATGGCCCATGCACTGCCAGAAGTAGCGGGCCATACGCACAACGGTATCGTTGGATTCAGAGCCTGAATTCGTCAGGAACACGTGAGTCAGATGATCTTGGGTAATTTCTGACAGCAGCGTGGAAAGTTCAATGACAGGGGGATGGGCCGTCTGGAAAAAACTGTTGTAGTAGGGCAGTTCCTCAATCTGTTTACGCGCCACCTCGGCGAGATCCTTTCGTCCATAGCCCACGTTGACGCACCAAAGGCCTGCCATGGCATCGAGCATTTGATGTCCATCGGAATCCCAAAGGTAGACGCCTTCAGCGCGTTGAATGATTCGGGCACCGGTTTCGTGCATCCGTTTGTGATCGGTAAACGGATGCAAAAAGTGGGCGTGATCAAGCGCCTGATATTCGGCGGTGCTAAGCGACATACGTAAGACTCCTTGGCGAGGGTTTTCTTGACTCAGGGTCGCATCTTAGAAGTCAGAGATCTGCGGCGTCAACGCGTTTTGCACGCCAAAAAATCCGAAAAAAGATGGGGTTTTAATGAAACACCGGGCGGGCTTAGACGTTCAACAGCAAGTGTTCTCGCTCCCACGAGCTGATCACCTGAAGGAAGGTGTCATATTCACTTTCCTTGACAGCATTCCACGCCTGAACGAACCGTGTGCCGAGCATCTCCTTGAGATCATCAGAGTTCTCAAGCGCCTGCAGCGATTGCTCCAGACTGCGCGGCAATTCATAAGGCATGTCATAGGCGCTTGCAGTCACGGGAGCGCTTGGATCAAGTTTTTGCTGCATACCGAGCAGCCCACAGGCGAGGCTTGCGGCAATCGCCAGATAGGGATTTGCGTCGGCACCCGGCACCCGGTTTTCAACACGACGTGATTCACGGCCGGAATCCGGCACGCGAAGTCCCACCGTCCGGTTGTCCAGACCCCATTGGACGTTAATGGGCGCCGCGTGATAGCGGATCAGACGTCGGTAGGAGTTCACGTTGGGCGCAAGCAATGACAAAGAAGCCGGCAAGAAGCGTTGCAGCCCGCCGATATGTGCATAAAAAAGCGAACTGGCTTCTCCATTTGCATCGCTGAAGACATTTTCCTTCGTGTCTGTGGAGACGACGCTTTGATGGATGTGCATTGCGCTGCCCGGTTCTTTTTCCATGGGTTTGGCCATGAATGAGGCATACATCTTGTGCCTGAGCGCCGTTTCACGCACGGTCCGTTTAAACAGAAAGGCCTGGTCAGCAATGGCCACGGGGTCACCGTGCAGCAGGTTGACCTCCATTTGCGCAGCGCCGGCCTCGTGGTTGAGGGTCTCTAATGAGATGTCGAGCCCCTCGCAGTAGTCATACAGATCCTCAAATAGGGGATCAAACTCATTTACCGCATCAATTGAAAAGGATTGACGCCCTGATTCCGCTCGCCCAGAGCGGCCAACCGGGGGTTCCAGAGGGTAATCCGCGTCGGGATTGGGCTTGATCAGGTAAAACTCCAACTCGGGCGCTACGACGGGCTCCCATCCGTGTTCCCGATAGGCGTCGACGACTTTTTGCAGCACGTAGCGCGGCGCCATTTCAACAGGACTGCCGTCGGCATAAAAGCAATCGTGGATGACGAGCGCGGTTGGCTCCTGTGTCCATGGGACGAGCCGAAAGCTGTCAAGATCGGGCTTGAGGAAAATATCTTTGTCGGCAGGATCTACTGCGCTTTGGTCCTCCGGATACTCTCCGGTCACTGTCTGAAGGAAGATGGCCTCTGGAAGGCGCATCCCAATCTCTTCGCTGTATTTATGCGCCGGGATGAGTTTTCCTCGGGCAATGCCGGTCATATCAGGGATAACGGCTTCAATCTCGTCAATCCGGTTGTCACGCAGCCACTGCCGTATGCTGCGATCCGGAACCGTGTCAGTTGTGTCAATCGAAGGTAATTTGTCGGACATAAAGCCTCTAAAAGCCATGAAAACCGAGCCAAGTTTAACCAAGCGGTCATCATTGCAAAAGGTTTTGAAAATCCTCAATCAGATAACAATTTAATGATGGTGGGATTGACCCCACTGAAGAATTAATCAACAATGGAATGCACCATCCTGGTTCGCCTTACCTTACTAAATTCTGAGAAGCAGTTCTGACAGTAGGGCGGACAGGGGTCGGGAAGTATCGAGCGCGGTTGTACTCGAAATCTGATACTCATCATGTGAGGAGAATAGGAATGAAAAAAGTGCGTAAATTGACGTCAGCGTTTGGGCTCGTTGCGGGCCTGTTCGGGCTGGCATCGCTGAGCGGTCCAGCTTTGGCCGCTGACTGCCCCATCAAGATCGGCGGCCTCGCTCCGCTTTCTGCTCCGGGCTCCGTGACCGGCGGCGAAGCTATGCGCGACGCCATGATCCTGGCGCAAAGGGATATTAATGCCGCAGGCGGTGTACTCGGCTGTGATATCGAGGTCGTGATTGCTGATACCGAAGGCCTGCCCGAGAAGGCGCGAGCGCTGATGGAAAAACTGATCACCCAGGACGGCGTCGTAGCCGTGGGCGGCGGGTATCACAGTTCCGTTGGTGTGGCGGGTAAGGACGTCGCCAATGACCGCGGCATCCCTGTGGTCTTTGCTGAAACGTGGAACGACACTATTACTGGTGACAAGCAGAAATACATCTTCCGTATCGCACCGCTCAGTTCCTGGGCGTCTGGCGTGATCTGGCAATTTGCGGCTCAAGCGCCTGGCGTGAAGAAAGTCGCCATCGTGACCGAGAACACTGACTACGGTATCCCGGCTGCGGCGGAGTGCGAAAAAGGTCTTGCCTCCAAAGGAATCAGCAGCACAACCTTTGGTGTGGATATCGGTACGCAGGACTTTGCCGGTATCGTGGAGCGTGTCAAAGCCGAAGATCCGGATTACGTGATCGTGCTGCTGACGGGTGAAGCCGGTTACAACTACGCACAGCAGGCAGCTGATGCGGGTATTGGCCCGATGGATATGATGTTCCACGCCAACCAGGCGGGGCTCGAGAGTAAATCCTGGTGGGAGAATGTCCCCGATGGCAATCTGGCCTTTATGGCGAGAATCGGGGTCCCGGAGACCATGTATAACGAAACCGCTTTGAAGTTTGCTGAAGACTACAAGGCCAAAACGGGCAAAACTGGTGTTGAAAGCTATGCTCTGGAAGCCTATGACTCCATTGGCGTGCTGGCCCAGGCGATTAATGAAGCGGGTTCCACCAACGGGGATGCCATCGTAAATGCGCTGGAAAACATCAGCCATGACGGCACCCTGGGGCGGATTTACTTCCCCTATGGCACCAAGAAGGATCCTTCAGAAGATGGCAAAGGAGACGAATGGTGGCATCAGTGGCCTGATCCTGCGATCACAATGGTTCAGTACCAGAAAGAGGGCGAGCCTTCAAATACAATGACGATTGTCTATCCGGACGTCTATAAGACAGGCGACCCGATCTACGTCGGAAACTGATCGTATTTTCTGATCTAGTCTGCAAGCGGGGCGGATGTGATTCATGTCCGCCCCGCTCCCTTTTTTATCTGTTGCGCTAAGTGGCGGGACTGTCGACAGGAATAAATCTGAGCAATGCAGTACTCAAGTATTTTCTGGTGGACCATCCTCTGGGTAGTGTTTTGGGGTGTTACCGGCGGGATCGGGACTCGCAGAGTCTATCTGCGTAAAGACCTGGATACCTCCAACGCAACGCTCGGCGGTTCGCTGATCGGTGCGGCGTTTGGTCCGTTCGGGTTGGCACCGCTCTGGTGGAAAAGCCCCGAAATCGGGCGCGTCATGATCACCCTGTCGTCGCTGGTGGTAATTGGCATTATCGCGGTGGCATTCGCCAACGCGGATCCTGAAAACAACTGTGTCTCAAACGGATCGTTTGTCGCGTCTCAGATTACCAACGGACTCATCATCGGGATCATTTATGGGCTGATGGCCATGGGTCTCACGTTGATCTTTTCGATCCTCGGGATCGTCAGTTTTGCGCATGGCGCCTTCTACATGATCGGCGGCATGCTGGTCTACTACATCATCAATGTCTGGTTTCCCGGCACGCACCCGCTGATTGGTGTGTTGGGGTCATGCTTGATTACTTTCGGACTTGGCGCGCTTTTTGAGCGGCTTTTCCTGACGCCGATGTACGACGGACGGGTCGAGCGGCCCGTCGAGTATGGCATTCTTGTGACTTTTGGTCTGTCTTTTACTCTGACTTATCTGGTCGCAGCCTTGGCTGGCTTCAACCCGGTTAAGGTAAAGCGGTTTTTTGATTTTCCGAGGATTCGGTTGCCGGACAGTTCTGATCCCTGGCTCATCAAGACAAGTCGGGGCAACATGGAGCTGTTCGATACCGTCTCGATCTCCAATCCCCGGTTTGTGGCGGCGATCCTTTCCATCGTGGTGCTGATCGGGTTGCTGTTGTTCCTTCATCGTACCTGGACTGGTAAGGGGCTTCGGGCCGTCAGTCAGGATCGGGATGCGGCAGCCATCACAGGGATCAATCCCAATCGAATGAACATGCTGGCTTTTGCGTTAGGCTGTATGATCGCTGCGCTATCGGGCGCCGTACTGGTTCAGGCTTTTTCATGGTTGCCGGTCGTCGGTCTTATTCCCGAGATGCGGTCTTTTGTCATCGTGGTGCTGGGGGGTCTAGGATCATTGCCGGGCGCGTTTGTGGGCGGCACACTCGTGGGACTGGTGGAAGCCGCTGGGACGGGCTGTGTGCCCAATCCCCAAAAGGCGTCGAGCTATATCCCAGCCTACGGGATGATCATTTTGACCATCATGCTGCTGCTGCGGCCCATGGGGCTGTTCGGCCGTAAGTTTGCGAGCGGGGCGCACGGCAAGTTTTGAAAAGACAAAACGTTCCTCAGTTGCTCGGCGCCCTTATTGTGGTGTTCTTTGTCGCGTTCCCGTTTGTGTACTCCGGCGGCAACTACGACTACATCATGCACATCTGCATCATCGGCTTTTTCTATGCCATTCTGGCGTCCAGCTGGTCAATGCTTGCAGGTTATGCGGGCCAGTTCTCATTTGGACACATGGCCTTTATGGGGTTAGGCGCCTACACCACCGCGCTTTTGTGCCATTATTTCTTCCTCTCTCCGGAACCGACCGGTATCTGTACCGAGTTTGCAATCGGGGGCCACTACCTGATCGTCAAGAATCCTATCGGGGTGACCTCGACTACCTTGACCCAGGACTGTCTCGCGCAGGCCATGGACAAATGGAACGGCACAGTTGAGGTGACGCCAATGCCGGTGTGGCTCGGCATTATTTTGGGCACCGTGGTGGGGGGTATTTTTGGCCTTTTGATCGGGCTGTTGGTGCTGCGTCTGCGGGCTGCGTATCTTGCGCTTTTTACCCTGGGTTTTTCGGAGATCCTCCGTGCCACCATCAGCGCTGAGATTCAGATCACCCGCGGCCAGGCCGGCCTCGAGTTGCCGAGTCTCTTTGAAAACGGCATCACCATTGCCGGACACTTTTTCAGCAAGACGGACAAGATTCCCCCGTATTTTGTAATGCTCTTTTTGTTACTGGGCTGTCTTGCTGTGCTTTACTGGCTTTCGCAGTCCCGCTTTGGGCTTTTTGTCCGCGCCCTGCGCGAAGACCAGGACGCAGCGGCTGCGCTGGGCGTCAATACCACGCGGTACAAGGTGCTCGTATTTGTTGTGACCTCGTCCATGGCGGCGCTGGCCGGTACCGTCTATGCGCACTATGTCACGATCATCACTCCTAATAACCTGATGATTCTGCAGATGAGCCTGGTCGTGGCGATGGCGGTGATTGCAGGTGTGGAAAGTTTTATCGCAGCGGCGATAGGCGCCATCCTGATCGAGTTCATTTTGGAAATGCTTCGTACAAGTTTCTCGATTGGTGGTGTGACGGTTGATATGACTCTCTGGCGGCTGGTGTTCTTTGGTGTGGTGTTGATGCTGACACTGCGGTTTGCCAGAAACGGGCTGCTGGTTCCGATAATCGACTTCTTTACCCGTGGCCATGTGGCAGCGGAGACCGTGGCGCGGCGCTCTGATGAGACCACAAAAACCCAAAGCCGGGAGACGCAGTCATGACTGAACTCAGTGTCTCCCGACTCAACAAGCGCTTTGGTGGCAACCATGTCCTGAAAGACGTCTCTTTTGATATCAGCGGCGCAGAGATGGTGGGGCTGATTGGGCCAAATGGGGCCGGCAAGACAACCCTGACCAATGTACTGGATGGCGCAGTGAAGCCAAACAGCGGTACGGTCTATCTCAACGGCACCCGCATCGATCAGTTGCCTTCTTTTGAAGTAGCCAAGGCCGGACTCGGCCGGACTTTTCAGGTGACCCGCTCTTTTCGGCGCATGACTGTGCTGGAAAATCTTTATGTGCCCGCGATGGCGCAGGGGCGCAGTCATAAGAGCGCAGAAGTACAAGAAGAAGCGCTTGAGGTACTGGATTTTCTGACCATGGCACACCTGCGCAATGAGTATGCCCGGGCGCTCTCCGGCGGTCAGCAAAAACTTCTGGAACTCGGCCGGTTGCTGATGCTGGATCCGGACGTAATCATTCTGGACGAGCCGTTTGCAGGCGTACACCCGAAACTGATGGAAGTGATCTATGAATACATCCGTCGGGTAAACGAACGCGGCAAGGCCATGATTATCATCAGTCACCAGATGGATTCGATCTTTGCCCTGTGCAAGAGACTGCTGGTTCTGAACTACGGCGACCTGATCGCTGACGATACGCCCGAGAAGGTCAAGAATGATCCTGTTGTGATCGAGGCTTATCTCGGCACGACTGAAGACCGCTCTGGGACAGGACAGCATGATGACGAGACGAGGCCTGCCGATGACTGAGAACGACGACGATATCGTCCTCGAGTTGCGTGACCTGTACGTGGGTTACTACAAGGATCTCAATATCCTGCAGGCCCTCAATATCAAGGCGCGCAAAAACCAGATCACAGCGATTCTGGGCGCAAATGGAGTGGGCAAGTCCACGGCGCTTAAGGCGGTGTTCGGCTTCTTGCGCCCTAACGAGGGTCAGGTGTTACTGGAGGGCGAGGACATCATTGATGTGCCTACCCATCACCGCATCCTGAAGGGGCTTGCCTATATCCCTCAGCAGCCGGGGATCTTCAAGGATATGTCCGTGGAGGAGAATCTCGAGCTCGGCGGCTGGACCTTCAAACGCGACAAAAAACAGATTGCTGAGAAAATCGAAGCAAACTACGAGAGATTTCCTGTCCTGAAGGAAAAGCGCAAGCAGATCACCGGAGAGCTCTCCGGAGGTCAGCAGCGCATGGTGGAAATCAGCCGCACCCTCATGGCAGAGCCCCGCATGCTTTTGGTGGATGAACCGACTGCCGGTCTTTCAAAAATGCTCTCGGAGGAGGTCTACGAGATGCTGACGATGCTGACCGAACAGGAGGGGTTGACCATTTTGCTGGTGGATCAGGAAATCCGCCACGCCCTGCATATCTCTGACTATGTTTACGTCCTGGAGCTTGGTCGTAACAAGTTCGAAGGCCCCGCCTCGGATTTTGACGATCTGGAAAAAGCCTTCTGGGTAGCCTGATCAGGGCAGGTTCTCTGCCGAGACTGCTCTGAAGGAGATCTTGGCCGGGCAGGATCGCAGCGATGCAAAAACCCGACCCCTTGAGACTGCTGGCCTGTCAGGTCGCAATACCGGATGTTGTCCGTGCCGGTGATCGCAACCGGCATGTTGTCTCAGTTTGTGAGCGCATCAGCAATTCTCTTGCCGAGAGCGGGCCGGTTGATCTGATCGTTCTCCCAGAGCTTTGTACGATGACGTATTCGCGCGAAGCCTTTGAGATGCTGGATGACCTTGCCGAGCCGCTGGACGGTCCCTCGGTGACGCGTTTTGCCGAACTGGCCAGAGCCGAAAGCGCAATGCTGGTGTTCGGCATGGCGCGCCGTACAGATACCGGGTTCAGGATCAGTCAGGTCATACTGAGCGAGACGGGTAAAGTCGTTTCCTGTTATGACAAGATGCACCTTTGTCAGTACGGGGCCTCCTGCGAGAAGGAGTTCTTTGAGCGCGGAGAAAAGCTGGCCGTCGTTGGTCTCAAAGGCTGGAAGGTCGCTCCCTTGATCTGCTACGACATTCGCATCCCCGAAATGACCCGGGCGTTGGTGCTGGAGCACCATGCAGATCTGCTGCTGCATTGCGGGGCCTATTTCAGGGACGAGTCGTTCGCTACCTGGCATAGCTTTGTCACGACGCGGGCAATGGAAAATCAGACCTACCTCCTCAGTCTTAACCGGGCAGGAAGCGACTATGGCGAGTCATTGTTCTGTTCTCCATGGATGGATGAAAATCATCCCGCCGTTGCGTTTGCAGAACACACCGAGCAGTTCCGTATTTTCGAGCTGGATCCGGATCTGCCGGCTGAGACGCGTTCCATGTACACTTTCCTCAAGGATCGTCACCCAAAGTACTCTCTTTGACTCTTATGAACGGGCTGCAGGGTTCGCCCGTCGAAAAATGGGAAGTTGATGGATAACGCACATCTTAAAAAGACCTGGGAAAAAGGCATTAAGGCGCTTGAGCAGCGGGATTTTGCCCGCGCCATCGCGA
>WTHR01000186.1:9137-11397 GCA_011523045.1 Gammaproteobacteria bacterium
AGCGATGCCTGTAGCGAAGCGCAGGAGCATCATCCCAATTCGGTCGAGATCAAGATCCAGCGCGCCCAGCTGGCCTACGAGCTGCGCGATCTTGAAACCGCGCAAAATCTCTATAGCGAGCTCGCCAAGGCATTTCCGAATGACCTGGATATTCAGAATGATCTTGCACAGGTGTTCGCGTCTTTAGGCCAAGAGGCCAAAGCGCAAGAGCTTCTGAAGAATTTGACCGAGCGTGAACCGCTTTTTGGCCAACCTTGGCTCAATGTGGCACGAGCCAAGCGTTATGAGGATCCCCAGGATGCGGAGATCCAGAAGATGCGCGCCGTCCTAAGGCGCAAACAGCTCCAACCCTCCCAGGCGGCTTATCTGCATTTTGCGCTTGGCAAGGCGCTTGATGACTGTCGGGCGTATGACGACGCCTTTGCGCACTACCAGAAAGCCAATGCGATATGCCGAGACCAGCTTGCCTTTGATTCAAAGGCACTCGAAACGCATGTAGATCGACTTATCGACGCTTTCACGCCAGAAGTGATGAGCCATCTCAAAGAGCGCGGCAGTCTGTCCACCACGCCGTTGATGATCGTCGGGATGCCACGCTCAGGCACGACGCTTCTTGAGCAGGTGCTGTGCGCACACCCTGATGTGGAGACAGCGGGGGAGCTTCGCACCCTTGCTCAGTCGGCCCGGCGGCTGACCGAGGCCGGTGAAAAACCCTGGCCTGAATGTATTACCAAGATTGCCCCTGATCTTCTTGATGACCAGGCGCAAGCCTACCTTGATGCGCTCACCGCAAGGACCGGTCCGGCACAGAAAGTCATCGACAAGATGCCCCAGAATTTTATGCACCTCGGGCTTGCGGCCTTGCTGTTTCCCAAAGCGATCTTTGTGCATTGCGTAAGGGATCCTATGGACACCTGTCTTTCAAACTTTTTTCAGGTCTTTCCTGCGGGAATCGACTTTGCCTATGATCTGGCTGATCTCGGCCACTACTTCAGAAGCTATCAACGTCTCATGACCCATTGGCAGGCACTTCTTGGTGTTCAGCTTGTCACCGTGTCTTACGAGGAGCTTGTGAGTGAGCCACAAAAAGTCTTAAGGCCGTTGCTGGAAGCCCTCGGCCTGAACTGGAGCGATGCGTGTCTTTCCCATCAGGAAACCGTTGGCAGAGTAGACACCTTAAGCCTCTACCAGGTGCGCAAGCCTCTTAATACTGGCTCTACTGAACGTTGGAGAAATTACGAGAAACATCTTGCACCGCTGCGTGCAGCTCTTGCGGGAGAATAGGTGGGGCTAGCGAGCGCTTATTGATCATGGCCCGATCCTGCGAGCCAAATAAAAAGGGCGCCTTTCGGCGCCCTTTTTACACCAGACCAAAGGTCCAGTTGGACAACAGATCTTAGAAGTCCATGCGCAGCATGCCAATACCTTTGGTATCGGTGCCGTCGTTCATGAGCTCGATGATCGCTTTGGCGCCGCCACCAAGACCGATGGCGTAGTTGCCCCAGATGTTGGCATCCGCAACGGAATCGGTTGACTCGTAAGCAACCATGATGCCAGCAATCTTGGCGTTGATGCCATAGCCGCTGCCGGAGCCGGAAACGTCAGAGTAGCCACCGGAGAGGGCAACACCAGCCAGGCTGATGGAAGCACCGATACCGGTGAAGTCGCTGTTGCCGTTGTCCTGCCAAGCCGCACCGATGGAAACACCACCGATGTTCAGGTTGGTACCGATCGTGGCACGATCCAGGTCATCGCCGCCTGCGTTCATCTGCGCGTCAGCAGAGATGGAGAAGCCGCCAAGGTTGGTCATGAGAGCGACAGAATCTTTCATACGATACTGGCCGCCGCCTTCACCCCAGTAGCCAAGGCCACCGTAACGGTTGGATTTATCAACAAAGGTACCGACGGTGTTGAACAGGGTGCTCCACTGTGAGCCGAGGCTCAGTGAACCCCAATCGCCTTTGATGCCCACATAGGACAGACGCTGGGTGTTACCCGTGACGAGAGAACCCTGAGCAGAGTTCACGCGGAACTCGTAACCCATGTAGGCGCTCTGGCCGTTACCAAGGTCGGAAGACGCTTTGAAACGAAGACGCGAGAAGTTGTCAGCAACGACCCACTCGGAACCGGTGTACTCAACGCCGGTACGAATGGAGCCTGATACCGCAACGTCTGCGATCGCGACGGGCGTAGCTAACGCACCGGCGACTGCTGCTGCAATCAGTTTCTTTTGCATTGTTGGATTTCTCCTGATTAGGTT
>WTHR01000108.1 GCA_011523045.1 Gammaproteobacteria bacterium
TTGCTCTGCCTGTGTTCGCTGGATTTGTTATTCCTGTGGCAGTACTCGGACGTCTCACGCTGATCTATTTCGATCGTGCCTGGACTCCTGAGTTTCAAGTGTATGTGTTCAATAGCGTTGCGCTGTCGGCGGCTGCCGCAGCCATCGCGCTGACGATTGCGCTGTTTGTGGCGTATAGCCGTCGGCTGCACGGCGGAAAACTTCTGGCGTTTGGCACGCGGGTGGCCACTTTGGGTTATGCAGTGCCGGGCGCCGTTTTGGCTGTGGGCATCCTTGTCCCGTTTGCGGCGTTTGACAATGCCGTCGACGCGCTTTTGCGCCAAACCCTGGGTATTTCATCGGGACTGTTGCTAAGTGGCACAGTCGGCGCCGTTTTGTTCGCCTACGTCGTGAGATTTCTGGCGATTGCCATGGGGCAGGTCGAGTCCAGTCTGGAGAAGGTCTCACCTTCCATGGATATGGCTGCGCGCACACTTGGCTACCGAGCGGGGCAGACGCTGGTGCGCTACCATCTGCCGTTAATCCGGGGCGGCATGCTGACCGCGGCAATGATTGTGTTCGTCGATTGCATGAAGGAACTCCCTGCTACTTTGCTCTTGCGCCCGTTTAATTTTGATACGCTGGCGACCCACGTTTACGAATTTGCCTCTGATGAAATGCTGGGAGAAGCCTCCCTGGGGTCACTGACGATCGTCGGGGTAGGGTTGATTCCGGTCGTGTTGCTGAGCCGCATGATTTCAAGAACCCGGCAGACGCTAGGTGAGTCCGCTGGCCAAACCCAATGAATTCAATTTCTGCTCTTGGTACAGACGATGCGTTGGCGGCGCCGCGGCCACTGCTTGAGGTGCGCGGTATCTCGTGCAACTATGGCCTTGAGCGTGCTGTTTTTGATCTCAGTCTTACGGTGCATCGCGGGGAGCAGGTTTGTCTGCTGGGACCGAGCGGCTGCGGCAAGACAACCGTCCTACGCGCGATTGCAGGATTTCACTCGGTCCTCACCGGCGGGATCTTTATCAATGATCTGCAGGTGTCGGCCCCGGGAGCCATGGTGCCGCCCGAGGCGCGCAGGGTGGGCATGGTCTTCCAGGATCACGCTTTGTTTCCCCATCTGTCGGTTCGCCAGAATGTCGCATCGGGGCTACGTTCGCTCTCTGCAGGAGAGCAGAAGACCGCCGTCGATGACATGCTTGACCGGATGGATATATCACGTCATGCAGAAAAGTATCCGCACGAACTGTCGGGCGGTCAGCAGCAGCGGGTGGCGCTGGCCCGGGCGCTCGCCCCGAAGCCGCTGTTGTTGTTGATGGATGAACCGTTTTCCAATCTGGACCAGGAACTGAGGGAGCACATGGGTCAGGAAGTGTCCGACCTGCTGAAAGAAAACGACATTACCTGTGTGATGGTTACGCATGATCAGAACGATGCTTTCGCTTTGGGAGATCATGTGGGTGTGATGGCTGATGGGGCGATCGTTCAATGGGATACCCCCTATAACCTCTATCATCAGCCGCGCACGCACTTTGTGGCGGATTTCATTGGCAACGGTATCTTCCTGCCGGGCGACGTCTCGGGATCTGCCCGTGTAGCCACTGCATTAGGCGAGCTTGAGAGTGATGAAGCGCTCGACAGGCCCGTGGAGTCACCGATTGAAGTGCTGCTGCGGCCCGATGACGTAGTTCATGATCCAGAGGGTCCAATTCGCGCGACGGTGCGCCGGCGGGCCTTCAAGGGCGCTGAGATTATGTATACGCTGCGTACGACCCAAGGGATCACTCTTTTGGCGCTCTTTCCGAGCCATGCCAATTATGAGATCGGGGATGAGGTATCAGTGCGCCTCGCGGTGGATCATTTGGTGGTGTTTGACCGCGATCCCGAAGACTGAACCCGCCGCTCAGCCAGGCTCGTGGGGTGTGAGATAGGCATCCAGCAGAGAAAGAGTGTCACCGCTTTCCTTGACCTCCATTCGGGCCACGGCACGGTGGTGGACCTCATCGGGACCATCTGCATAGCGCAGTGCTCGACCCCAGGTCCAGTGATCTGCGAGCGGCGTATCCGGGCTTACCCCCATTGCCCCGAAAGTCTGCATGGCCCGGTCAAGTACCGTCGTGTGCAGCAGGGGCACCAGTGCCTTGATCATGGAGATCTCCTTGCGCGCGGCCTTGGCACCTTTTTCATCAATCAGCCAGGCCGTTTTCAGGACGAGTAAGCGGGCCTGCTCGATTTCGATGCGGGAGCGGGAGATCCACTCCGCAACGCTGCCGTGCTCATGCAGGTAGCGGCCGAAAGTTTTTCGCTCCTGCGCCCTTGCGGTCATCAGTTGAAGTGCAAGTTCGGCCGCTCCGATAGATCGCATGCAGTGATGAATCCGGCCAGGGCCCAGTCGGGCCTGGGCTAAGGCGAAACCGGAACCTTCTTCACCGAGCAGGGAACTTGCAGGCACCCGCACGTTGTCAAAGGTAATCTCGCAGTGCCCTTCAGGATGGTGGTGATTGACGACCGTCAGGTTTCTGACCACGGTGACCCCCGGCGTGTGCATCGGCACCAGTACCATGCTTTGCTGATGATAGGTGTCGGCATTGGGGTCGGTCTTTCCCATCACGATCAGCAGTTGGCAGTTAGGGTGTGCCGCATTGGTGATCCACCACTTTCGGCCGTTGATTACATAGTGGTCGCCATCACGCTCGATCCGGGTCTGGATGTTGGATGCGTCAGACGAAGCCGTATCGGGTTCCGTCATGGCAAAGGCGGACCGGATTTCGCCGTTCAGAAGCGGTGCCAGCCATTGCTCGTACTGTTCCGGAGTAGCAAACATGTGCAAAAGTTCCATGTTGCCCGTATCCGGAGCGCTGCAGTTGAAAGCCTCTGAGGCCCAGCTGATCCGCCCCATGATTTCTGCGAGCGGCGCATACTCCAGATTGGTCAGCGGGGTGCCTGGTTCCTCAGGCTTCAGGCCCGGCAGGAAAAGATTCCACAACCCCTGCTGGCGGGCCGTGGTTTTGAGCTCTTCCATAAAGGAGACGGGATACATGCCGGCGTGAACTTCCCTGCGCCAGTCCTGGATTCTGGGGACGATATGCGTATCCATAAAGTCCTGAATCTGACCACGTAACCCCTCGACCTTGTCGGTGTAGGCAAACTCCATAGTATTAGCTCCTGAGGATCAGCAATGATGCTATCAGGGATAGGCGGGAATTTTCAAAAAGTCGGCCCTGAGGGGTCGATTGCGGATCCCGGTTCTTCATGGTTTCAGCACGATCTTCCCTCGAACCTCACGCCGTTCGATCTGCGACAGCGCTTCAGTGGCCTCTTTCAGCGGCATCACTGCGTGCAGGTGGGGTTTGACGCTGCCGCCTGCCGCCATGTCGAAAAGCTCCCGATGATTTGCCTGAGCCTGTGCAGGATCGTGGTGACAGAAACTGCCCCAGAAGACACCGACGATGCTGTAACCCTTGACGAGCGGAAGATTGAGAGGAATCTTGGGGATTTCGCCTTCAGCAAATCCGATCACCAGCCAACGACCATTCCACGCTGTTGAGCGGGCAAGGGACTGGGCGAGATCACCGCCCACCGGATCAAAGATAACGTCCGCGCCTGCACCACCGGTCAGGGATTTCACTGCTTCGCGAACATCATTTTCGCCGGTATGGATGGCGATGTCGGCGCCGTGCTGTTTCGCGATACGCATTTTGTCCTCGCTGGAACAGGCCGCGATGACATGTGCGCCAAGGGCATGGCCGATCTGAACCGCAGCAAGACCGGTACCGCCCGCCGCGCCGGCCACCAGCAGCGTTTCCCCGGGGCGAAGGGCTGCCCGCTGCACGAGGGCATGATAGGCCGTGCCATGGGCGCAAAGCATGGCCCCCGCGTGATCAAAATCCAGTCCGTCAGGTATCGCATAGGCATGACTCGCTGGCACTGTGACAGCCCCTGAGTAGGTGCCAAAGCGCGGACTCATGGCAGCAACACGGTCGCCCACTGAAAATCCCTCAACGCCTTCTCCCAGGGCGGCAATCGTGCCGGCACATTCGATCCCCGGCGTAAAGGGAAGCGCAGGCTTGACCTGATACAAGCCGCGAACCAAGAGGGCATCGGGAAAGTTCACCCCGATGGCATTAACGTGGATCAGGACCTCCCCGGCATTGGGTACAGGGTCAGGCAGTTCCTGTATCGAAAGATTTTCGACCGGTCCAAATTCGCTACAGACAATCGCTTCCACAGATTACTCCTCCCCGTTCATTGCAATATCCAATCCGAGTTCGGCCAGCAACGGAGTCAACGCGCCGACCTGATGTGCCTGTTCGCTGGACGCATTCCCCTCCAGCGCCCGCTTGAGCACCCCCTGGCAGATCGCTGCCAGCCTGAAAAAACTGAAGGCAAGATAAAAGGGCCAGTGACTGATCGGCGGGATGTCCCGAAGTGCGCAGTACTGACGGATCATGTCGGCCTCCGGAGGGATGCCCAGCGTTGACCGCTCGACTCCAGCGAGTCCCCGAATCTGTTCATGGTGCGGCATACGAAGACACATGCAGAAGTAAGCCAGATCCGCGAGAGGGTGACCGAGTGTCGAGAGTTCCCAATCGATCACGGCCTGGATCCGGGTGCTGTCAGCCGTCATGATGAGGTTATCCAACCGGTAGTCGCCGTGAATCAGCGCACTTTGCCCATCATCGTCCGGCATTTCCTGACCGAGCCACTGAATCAATGACTCCATCGCTTCGATAGATCGGGTTTCGCTGGCACGATACTGATCCGTCCAGCGCTTGATCTGGCGTTCGAAGTAGCTGCCCGGCCGCCCGAAATCTGAAAGCCCGATACGGCTGGGATCGATCGAGTGCAGCGCAGCCAACACACGGATCTCATCGGCATATATCGAGACCCGCTGAGAAGTATTCAGCTCCGGCAGAGCAGGATCCCAGAAGATGGAGCCATTCTCATACCCCATTATGAAGAAAACGGACCCGATCACGTTGACGTCTTCACATAGATGAAACATGGCAGGCACGGGAACTTCTGAACCCGCAAGTGCATCCATGACCCTGAATTCCCGTTCTACGGCATGTGCTGACTTAAGCAGTTTGCCCGGCGGCTTGCTGCGCAGCACATAGTCCTGATCTTCGCAATGCAGCCGGTAGGTGGGATTGGATTGGCCACCGGAGAACTTTTCTGCCGACTGGATAGTCCCAATGGCTGGAACGGTCTGCAACAGATAGCGCTGCAGACGACTGATATCAAGACCGGAGTCGCGACTCATGAGGGTTCAGGTGACGAAGACGCCGGGGAGGATTGCCCTGGCATCTCGCGCTCTTCTTTTTGCTGCTCGCGCCAGAGTTTTGCATAGAGGCCATTCTCGGCAAGCAGTGTCGGGTGAGTGCCGCGCTCGGTGATGGCTCCCTCTGCAAGAACCAGAATCTGGTCTGCCTCGACGATAGTCGACAGGCGGTGCGCGATGACAAGAGAAGTTTTTCCTTTGGAGATCTCGGCAAAGTTGCTCTGGATTTCGCGCTCTGTGGTGCTGTCGAGGGAGGAAGTCGCTTCATCGAAAAAGAAAATCTCGGGATCACGCAATAGGGCCCTGGCGATAGCGACCCGTTGCTTCTCTCCTCCTGAGAGTTTAAGGCCCCGCTCACCCACCAGCGTTTGATAGCGTTCCGGCAGGCGCTGGATAAAGTCGTCGAGCTGCGCTGCTTCGGCCGCCGCCAACACCTGATCTTCATTCGCTTTTGGATTGCCGTAGGCAATGTTGTAGTAGATCGTATCGTTAAAGAGCACGGTATCCTGAGGAACGACCCCTATCGCCTCACGAAGGGAATGCTGGGTGAGTGCCCGAAGATCCTGCCCGTCAATCAGAATACGACCCGCCTGTGGATCATAAAAGCGCAGCAAAAGCCGGCTGATGGTGGATTTGCCTGATCCCGTGGGGCCGACGATGGCGGTGGTGGTTCCTGCATCCACTGCCAGGTTGATGTTTTTCAGAATGGTACGGTTGGTTTCGTAACTGAAACTGACGTCCTGAAACTCGATGACACCACCTTCATGACGAAGAGGTTTGGCGTCGGACGCGTCAGCCACGTCGGTTTTTTCATCCACCAGAGCGAAGAGGTTCTCCATGTCCACCATGGACTGGCGAATTTCCCGGTACACCGTACCGAGAATATTGAGCGGGATCGCGACCTGCAGCAAATAGGTATTGACCACGACGAAATCACCGACCGTCATATCTCCGTTACGGATATCAAAGGCGGCAAGCACCAGCATCAGTGTCACGCCGAGTGTCACGACACCTGCCTGTGCCACGTTCAACAATGAAAGACTTTCCCGCGTTCGTACGGCGGCCTTTTCGTAATCCGCCAGTGCTTCATCCAGACGGGCGACTTCGTGGGATTCGTTGTTGAAGTAGCGGACCGTCTCAAAGTTGAGCAGAGAATCCACGGTTCGACTGCCGATGTCATTTTCAGCGTCATTCATTTCGCGGCGGATTCGGGTTCGCCAGGTGGTGATGACAAAAGTCAGCCATACATACAGCGCGATCGTGACGATCGTGATCGCGGTGTAGGCAAAGCCGAAAAGCGCCCAGAGTATTCCGCCGATCAGCAGCAGCTCGATAACCGTGGGAACCACATTGAAGGCGACGAACGACAGCAGAAAGCGGACGCTGTTAGTGCCCCGATCGATAAAGCGGTTAAGAGCACCGGTTTTTCGGGAAAGATGAAAACGGATCGAGAGCGAATGAAGATGCTCGAACACTCGCAATGCCAGCGCCCGCACGGCATGCTGGGCCACCCTTGCAAAGAGTGCATCACGTAACTCGTTTAGCGCAAGAGACGAGAGTCGAAAGATCCCATAGGCAAGGATCACAGCGAGCGGGATACCCAGCCACAGGTGGGTCTCATTATCAAGATTGCCCAATTGGTCGACAGCATCGCCCAGAACGAGCGGTACCATGACGTTCGCCGCTTTTGCCAGTATGAGGCTTAACAGGGCCAGCAATACCCTGATTTTGAGGTCAGGCCGTCCCTGCGGCCAAAGAAAAGGCAGCAGTGTGGCGAAAGTCCTGAGGGAATTTGAGGGCGGAGCCGGATCCATATTGTTAGTGCGTAGCGTCAGCGGCAGAGCAGACAGGCCTCTGCGCTGATAGGCAAGATCATCTTACTGTTTGCCAGGTGAGCGGCGGTTCATCCATCAGCGCCGCCTGCTCACGCAGGTCGAGAATATGCTGCTCCCAACTGCGGGAGGTATTAAACCATGGGAAGGCGCGTGGAAAGGCTGGATCGTGCCAGCGTCTCGCTATCCAGGCAAAGTAGTGCATGAGGCGAAGCGTGCGAAGGGCCTCAATGAGGTTGAGCTCCGCAGGGTCAAAGTCGGCAAAGCCCGTGTAGCCCTCAAGCAGCATCTGTAGGGTCTGTTCACAGTCTTCCCGCTCGCCCGAAAGAAACATCCACAGATCCTGTACCGCCGGCGCCATGCGTGAATCATCCAGATCCACCATATGCGGGCCTTTCTCCGTCCAGAGAATGTTGCCGCGATGGCAGTCGCCGTGGGTGCGGATCAATTTGAGGTCAGGGCAGCGCTCATAGCACCAGGTTACCCTCTGAATCAGATCCTGAGTCAGCGACTCATAGGCGGGAATCAGTTCGGTGGGAATGAAATCATGTTCAAGCAGAAAGCCGGCGCACTCGCTGCCAAAAGTCGTGACATCAAGCGTCGGCCGGTGCTGATAGCGTTCTTTTTTGCCGACGGCATGCAGGCGCCCGATGAAGCGGCCCAGCTGACGAAGTTGCTCAGCATCTTCAAAGTCCGGGGATCGCCCTCCGCGTCGCTCAAAGAGGGCAAAGCGGTATGGCCCAAACGCACGCAGCGTGTTGCCGGCGCTATCGGCAAGAGGCGGCACCAGGTCGATGTCTTGTGAGGCAAGGTCCAGGGCAAAGGCGTGTTCCTCCAGGATGGCGGCATCGCTCCAACGGCCCGGCCGGTAAAATTTGGCGATGAGCATACCGCCATCTTCAGTCCCTAATTGATAAACGCGATTCTCAAAACTATTCATCTCGAGCAGTCGCCCGTCACATTGAAATCCCTCGCCGTCGACGGCACAGAGGACCGTTTCAGGCCCAAGCCCTTCATAGGTGGTCATTGACGTATCGGTGTCTGGCATGGCATTCAAGCTGAAACAATATCGGGCGGGGCAGGCTTCATACGCAGGGCCAGCACGATCAGCACGGCTCCCACCGCGATGAACGCGCCAAAGACGCTGCAGACCTGGTAGATACTGAGTCCCGCAT
The DNA here is from genome assembly GCA_011523045.1 of Gammaproteobacteria bacterium. Lineage (GTDB taxonomy): Bacteria > Pseudomonadota > Gammaproteobacteria > Arenicellales > UBA868 > UBA868. Next base: position 8,277 of record WTHR01000108.1, read on the forward strand.
CCATCAGCATCCCCATGACCACCGGACCCACCGCGGAGGCAAAAACCATCAGGGCCAGATAGAGGCTTTTGATGGCACCAAGATGTTGCGGTCCGTAGAGCTCCGCCCACAGGGCCGAGGCGGAGGTGTGGATGAGTCCTGTGTGCAGGCCCATCATGATCATATAAGGAATCACCCATATAGCCCGATCTGCGGTGGCGAGCATGAAACATGCCCCCATCAGCGGAATCAACATAATCTGAATCACGCGCTCGGCCCGGAAGCGATCGATCAGCGGTCCTGCAAGGAGGACAGTGATGATTCCTGCCAGGGCATAAAAGATATAAGCCCCGGTGATCCATTCACCGGACCAGCCCTTGGCTTCGGCGACATTTAGATGATGAAAAAAGAAAGCGGTCACGATCATGGGTGAGGACAGTATGCCGGGGGCCATGACATAGAACCTGACGTCGCGGAGTACTTGCCCCCTGGTCCACGAGGCCGCATTTGAGGCCACAGAGTCTCCCTGGGAAGATAGCTGGCTGAGATACCGACGATGAAAGTGGTGATGATTGCTCAGCAGCCAGAGTGTGGCGGGAATCAAGGTGACTCCCACCAGAATGGCGGCGCTGGCGTATGTCCAGCGCCAGCCAATGGCGGTGATGAGGACCACCGCCAAAAAGGGCAGTACCGCCTCGCCAACGCTGTATCCCAGTGAGGCGACCGCAATGGCGCGGCCGCGCTCCCGATCAAAATACCGCGCCATGCTGGTAATCGAGATATGTGATGCCAATCCCTGCCCGGATTGCCGCAAAAGAAATATGGCGACCACGAGCATGACCGGACCTGATGCCAGAGAAATACAGGCGCAGGCCGCGAGCAGACCGAACGCGACTGCGATCGAATAGCTTGAGAGCGAGAATCGATCGATCAGGGCTCCGGTGAACGGCATCAAGAGGGCGCTTGCCAGTGTGCCGGCAAGGTAGATGCTGCCCCAGAGCGTATGGCTCAGGTCAAACTCAGCCTGAATCTGTGGCCCGAATACCCCGATGAAGTAGGTCTGGCCAAAACTTGAGTAGAAGGTCATCAGAAAACTGAAGACCACGAGACGGCCGTTGATGACGAAGAGTTGTCGATAGGCGGCGAGAGACTTTTTCACAAGTAATCAGGCTTCAGGTGCTGGAGACCGCCTAAGATGTTCTTGGCGGAAGACGGCCTGACTGTCGATCAGGTGCCCGGTTTGGGGAAGCGGACGATATCACAGGGGCTTAAGCTCGATAACGCTTTTCTTTGCAGCAAGGCCTGGGTCATCGGCCTCGCGCAGCACCTTTCCCTGTGATCTCGGGCGACTTCGGTTTCCATTGCCGCGACAAGATCAGCCGTTGGGAGGGTGAAATCCCTAGAATGCCACCCGAAGACGACAGTACTTGAAGAATCGATGATACAGGGTCAGCAGCAAAACGGACGCGGAATCGTGCTCGTCATTAGCGCGATGACGATCTTTTCTGTCCAGGACGTCATCATCAAGCTGCTCTCCGATGATGTTTCGTTGTACCAGATTCTTTTTTTTCGATCACTTATCGGGATACTGCTGATCTTGGGCTTCCAGAAGATCATCGGTGAGCCGATTAAGCTGTGGACCGCATACCCTGGGTTGTCCCTATATCGGGGAATCGCTTTTTTCTTTGGTTACGCGGCGTTTTATTTTGCTCAGTCAAAAGTGCCGATTGCGAATGCCACTGTGCTTTTTCTCGTCAGCCCCTTCTTTATCACCATCATGTCCATATTTGTTTTCGGCAGTTCGGTTGGGATGCGCCGCTGGGTTGCCATGCTGGTGGGTTTCTCGGGGGTGATCTTTATTGCAAGGCCTGAAGCCGGCGCGTTCAATTGGATTTACTTGCTGCCGGTCACAGTAGCAGTGCTTTACGCCACTTCGATGATGATCGCCAAGAAAACCGCTGAGCGCGATACCGTTTACCAGCAGATCATCTTGATGTATCTGGTCACGACCGTGCTCTCGGGATTAATGGGACTCTTTTTTGGTGATGGCTCCCTTTCCGCCCTGGGGATCAACGGAATTGAATTTCTCACCCATCCCTGGCGCTTGGATGGCATTGACGTCACTCTGCCTTTGTTGCTGATCACGCTCATCGGCACTTCGGGGTTCCTTTTGCTCCACAGCGCTTATCGAATTGCCGATCCGGCCGTGATCTCACCCTACGAGTACAGCGGCCTGGCAGCGGTAATGATTCTTGCTTTTGCGGTCTTCGGAGATATCCCGTCTGCACTTGAGGCGACAGGCATGGTGCTCATTGTGGGTGCGGGAATCTATCTTTTCTACCGCGAGCGCGTTCAGGGTCAGGACGCAGCCGCCGAGGCAACACTTCGCTGAATCGCCGCTGTCGGTATAATGCGCCGCCGCGCGCTGTCCGACTTACTGATTCAGGATCCTCTGGGATGCATCCCTCAATAGAAAACTTGAGAAACGTGGCGATCATCGCCCACGTTGACCACGGCAAGACCACGCTGGTCGATCAACTGCTGCGCCAATCCGGCACGCTGGCCTCACATGGAGAGATGGGGGAGCGCGTCATGGACTCCAACGATCTGGAGCGAGAGCGCGGCATTACGATCCTTTCGAAAAACACCGCTATCCGCTGGCGAGAATGGCGCATCAATATCGTTGACACCCCGGGCCACGCAGATTTTGGCGGAGAAGTGGAGCGGGTGCTGTCGATGGTGGATTCTGTACTGCTGTTGGTGGATGCAGTAGAGGGTCCCATGCCACAGACACGGTTCGTGACGCAAAAAGCCCTGAGTCATGGGCTCCGCCCGATTGTGGTGATTAACAAGGTCGACCGTCCCGGTGCCCGCCCGGATTGGGCGCTGGACCAGACCTTCGATCTGTTCGATCGCCTGGGCGCGTCAGAGGCGCAGCTGGACTTTCCCGTCATCTATGCTTCTGCTTTGCAGGGCTGGTCTGCAAGAGAG
>WTHR01000087.1 GCA_011523045.1 Gammaproteobacteria bacterium
GCCATTGATACGGCCATTTTCTTCTCATTGGCTTTCGCAGGAACCGGACTTCCATGGATCACCTGGGCGATCGGTGATTTCTTCGCTAAGTTATTGATGGTGGGTTTGCTGCTATATCCGTTTCGAGTGGTAACGCGTAAACGAAGATTAGTAGTCGGAGTTGGCTGAGCAATTGGCCCTAGGACGTTACTGATAACGTATAATTCAGTCGCAGAATGGCTGGACAAACATCCGCCCATTTCAGCTCTTGGAGCACACCACCTTGTCACTTCGCTTTGATGATGAAAGTTCTCGTAACGGGCGCTGACGGTTTTATTGGTTCACATCTCACGGAATCGCTCGTGCGTGAGGGCTATGACGTGAAGGCGTTTGTTTACTACAACTCCTTCAATTCCTGGGGTTGGCTCGACCACTGTCAACAAGACGTTAAGGGTGGGTTTGAAGTATTTTCTGGGGATATTCGAGACCCCCATGGCGTTCGAAAAGCAATGAGTGATTGCGATGCTGTTATTCATCTCGCCGCACTTATCGCGATACCCTACTCATACCACTCACCAGATACATACGTCGAGACCAATATAAAAGGATCGTTAAACGTGGTGCAAGCGGCTCGGGATATGGATTTAGAGAAGGTTGTGCACACCTCAACCAGCGAAGTCTACGGGACTGCGCAATTTGTACCGATCACAGAAGAGCATCCCCTGCAAGGACAGTCTCCTTACTCGGCGAGCAAAATCGGAGCGGATCAAATTGCAATTTCTTTTCATAAATCGTTTGGAACGCCGGTATCTGTTATCAGGCCGTTTAATACCTATGGTCCGCGGCAATCTGCTCGGGCAGTCATCCCGACTATTATTTCTCAAGTCGCGAGCGGTAAGCGCGAAATAAAACTAGGCGATGTGCGACCAACGAGAGACTTCAATTTCGTTGAAGATACCGTTCGCGGATTCATTCGGGCTCTAAACAGTGATCGATCTGTTGGGGAGGTCATCAATTTAGGAAACAACTTCGAAATTTCGATCGGCCAGTTGGCGAGCGTTATAGCGAAGCAGATGGGAGTAGAGATTCAGATCCTTTCTGATGAATCCAGAATAAGACCTGCTAACTCAGAGGTGGAGCGGCTTTGGGCGGACAACACAAAAGCACTGCGACTCCTAGACTGGGCGCCAGAATTTTCAGGAATTTCGGGACTGAAACGAGGTTTGGAAGTGACCGCTCGCTGGTTCAGTCGCCCGGAAAACCTAGAAGTGTATAAGCCAGAAATTTATAACGTATAAGTTCTACGTTCCTAGAGACCGAAATGTCTGGCAAACTTTCCTCCCGTATCGTTGACGCAATTCGGTCAGTGGTCGGTACACGACCGGTTGGGCTGCACGAGCCAACGTTTGTTGGTAATGAACTAAGTTATCTTAAAGAGTGTATTGAGACTACCTACGTTGCATCCAAGGGTAGTTTTATCGAAAGGTTTGAGTCTTATCTCTCTGAATATACGGGCAGCCGGTTTGTAGTTGCAGTATCCAGTGGAACCGCTGCCCTACATGTTTCTCTGGTCTTGGCGGGTGTTGAAGCTAATGATGAAGTATTAATCCCCGATATCACTTTTGTTGCAACAGCAAATGCAGTCACCTATTGTGGCGCTTATCCACACATTGTAGATTGTGAGGAAGAGAACTTAGGACTCGATGTGCCTAAATTAAAGCGCTACTTAGAAGATAACACTGAACAGAGAAGCGGAGTTTGCGTAAACAAGAATACTCAAAGAGTAATCAAAGCGATTGTTCCGATGCACGTTTTTGGGCATCCAGTGGAACTGGATTCACTTCTTGAGGTTGCTCATAACCACCAGATTAAATTGATAGAAGACGCTGCCGAGGCGCTAGGCAGTTTTTATCAAGGCAAGCATGTGGGTTGTTTTGGTTTGATGGGAGCGCTAAGTTTTAATGGGAACAAAGTTCTCACCACTGGAGGAGGTGGCGCTATCCTGACCGATGATAAAGAACTTGGAGAGCGCGCACGTCATTTAAGTCGAACAGCCAGGGTAGAACATCCCTGGAACTATGATCACGATGAAGTCGGTTTTAACTACCGTTTGCCTAATCTTAATGCAGCTCTTGGTTGTGCCCAGATGGAGCAACTTGAGTCGTTTCTTGCGGATAAACGCCGTTTATTCGGTCGGTACCAGGGCGCATTCCACGGAATTCCGGGTTTGAGAATGATAGAGGAACCGCCCGCTTCAAAAAGCAATTATTGGCTGCAGACGTTGATTCTGGATGGAGAGTATGCGAGTGAACGTGACCATGTGCTCGCAGCCGCCAACGAACATGGCTATCAAACCCGACCCATCTGGCGTCCAATGAGTGATTTAGCGGTCTATGGCCATTGTCCGAGAATGGAAAATCTCACATCAAAGACGTTGGCCGCTAGAGCACTAAATATTCCCAGCAGTCCCGGGATCGACAAAGATGTCCGATAGCAAAGATTCCCTCATATTGGTTGGTGCAGGCGGTCATGCGATGGCATGTATCGATGCGATTGAGTCTCAAGAGGTTTATTCAATCGTCGGCCTTATCGGATTAGCCGCTGAAGTTGGGGAATTCGTTTGTGGATATCCGGTACTCGGCAGTGATGAAGATCTCGAGAAAATAGCAGACACAGCGAACTACGCGTTAGTCACCGTCGGAGCAGTTGATGAGCGAGAGCGTCGGCTGGAGTTAATAGAGCGGGTGATTAAACTGGGTTTTCTCGCTCCCACCGTAATTGCAAAGTCGGCTCAGGTGTCTTCACATGCTGTGATCGGTGCGGGGGCTGTGGTCATGCATGGAGTGGTTATTAATGCAGGCGCTCAAGTTGGCCAACATTGTGTTATCAATTCCCAGGCATTGATAGAGCATGAGGCCAGGATTGCTGATTACACTCACGTCTCTACCGGTGTTTGCGTCAACGGTAATGCGACAGTCGGGGAAAACTCGTTCATAGGGAGCGGCACCGTCATCAGGAACAATATCTCTGTGGGTGGAAATTGCTTCATCGGGATGACTCAATCAGTCATTAGG
>WTHR01000113.1:0-1891 GCA_011523045.1 Gammaproteobacteria bacterium
CCCTGGGAGACATCGCCACCATCACCCGGCGACCCAAAAACGCCCAGACTGAGGTCAGTTTCCGCGGCAAGCCGGCAGTTGAGATGCGCCTTTCCCGAACCCGCGGTGCAGACAGCCTGGAATCGGCGCAGATTCTGCGTCGCTGGGTCGACGAGACGCGGCCCGGGCTGCCGCCCGGTATCGGTCTTCATATTTATGACGAAAGATGGGAATACATCCAGGACCGGATTCAGCTGCTGCTGAAAAACGGCCTGTCAGGACTGGTGCTGGTGATCCTGATTCTGTATTTCTTTCTCAATGCGCGCGCTGCCGGCTGGGTGACCATCGGCATCCCAACCTCTTTTCTGGCGGCGCTTGGCGTGCTGTACCTTTACGGTGGTTCGGTCAACATGATCAGCCTGTTCGCGCTCATCATGACCCTCGGCATCATTGTCGATGACGCGATTGTGGTCGGCGAAGATGCCGTGACGCACTTTGAGCGCGGCGAGGATCCTTTAAGCGCGGCGGAGGGCGGCGCCCGGCGTATGCTGGCGCCGGTCGTGTCTTCATCACTCACCACTATCGCGGCGTTTATGCCGCTGCTGCTGATCGGCGGCATCATCGGCTCGATCCTGCGCACCATCCCGATCATCGTGATCTGTGTCATTCTGGCGTCGCTGGTGGAATCCTTCCTGGTGTTGCCGGGGCACCTCAGAGGCACCTTTGCGCGCATGGGCCGCTACCGGCCCAAGGGACTTCGCAAGAAACTGGATGCCGGCTTTGCACGTTTTCGCGAGGGCATCTTCCGCCCGATGGTCAGTGCCGGGGTTCGCGCACGCTGGATTACCGTCGCGCTGGCCATCGCTATCCTGACGAGCACCTTTGGGTGGGTGGCAGGCGGCCGGATCGCTTTCAATTTCTTCCCCGTGGCGGAGGGTCCGATCCTCTTTGCCAACGTGGATTTTGTCTCCGGCACGCCGGAATCCCAGGTGGCGCAGTATCTTGAAGAGATTGAACAGGCCGCATGGGACACTGACGCACATTTTGGCGGCGGCCTGGTTCGCACTGCCATCTCGCGAAAGGGGCTTGGCGAAAGTGGCGACTGGGAAAGACGAAGCAGCGACAACATCGGCTCAGTGCTGGTCGAACTGATCAAGCCAGACGAAAGGTCCGTGCGCAACCGCGAGTTCATCAATGAATGGCACGCCCGGATTCCCAAAGCCGCAGGGCTCGAAAATCTCTCCATTAAGGAGCCGACTGCCGGCCCGCCGGGGCAGGACATTGAGGTGCGCATCATCGGCTCGGATCTTGAGAGCGTGAAATCCGCCGCGATCGATCTGAAAAACGTATTGAATGAAATTCCCGGCGTCTCCGGCGTTGAAGACAACATGCCCTACGGGCGCGAGCAGCGCATTCTCCAACTGACCCCAACCGGCGAAGCGCTGGGACTCTCCGTAGAGAATCTTGGCCGACAGTTGCGGGCGGGGTATGAGGGCCAGCTGGTGCAGGTGATGGCGGACAACGGGGATGAAGTCGAAGTCCGGGTGATGCTGCCGGACAGCGAGCGCGACCGCATCAACAGTCTGGAAGAATTTGAAGTCATGCTGCCAGGGGGCGGAGCGGTGCCCTTCGACAACGTTGTCAACATGACACCTCGCCGGGGTTTTGATTCAATCCGCCATGTTGAGGGCAAGTTGGCCGTGACCGTCACCGGCGATGTTGATGACACCGTCAACAACGACAACCGTATCATCGCCAACCTCAAGGCCAACACCCTAGGCGAGCTCGAGACCCGTCACGGTGTGACGTTTTCTTTTGAGGGTCGTCAGGCCGATCAGCGCGAGACGCTCGCCGACATGGAGCGCGGCGCCCTGGTTGCACTCATCCTGATTTATCTGGTGCTGGCCTGGGT
>WTHR01000113.1:1991-3049 GCA_011523045.1 Gammaproteobacteria bacterium
ACACCGCTGCTTTTTGAGACCTCTTTGCAGGCGCAGTTTCTGATCCCGATGGCAACTTCTATCGCCTTTGGACTGGCCTTCGCCACATTCTTGGTGCTGTTTCTGATTCCGTCCCTGCTGGCGATCTATGAGCACTCATTTCTCGCCCGGCAAAAACCAATGAGCGCTGACACGCTCGAAGATCAGGCTGCAAGTTCCAACCAGACAGGCTGATGATCTGAACCCGGCGCTGCTTCATCGACCCAGCACCGGGCGATACGTTCGCGAAGCCCCGCACTGACAAAGGCGTAATCCAGGCGTGCGGGCTGATCTTTCACGTCGGAAGTAAAACCCCCATCGGGATCTCCCCCGGCATATTCCCAGGCATCGACAAAACCCAGAGGATGGGTGACCCGCCCGCCATACGGCGACAGGGGTCCTGAAATGAGTTCGTATTCCGGGGTGTCTGGCGTGCAGTTGAAGTCGCCCAGCATCACCGCATGCGCGGGCACCTCTTCTGACATCACTCCATCCGCCCAGTAGTCCCCCCCGTCATCAAGCGGATTCACCTCTATCTTGCCGCATACGGGCAGGCCCTCGTAAGGCGCCTCTTCGTGAATACGCAGTAACTCCTGTGCCTGCGGCAGGCGTGTCTCGGAGCAAAGATGCGTGAGGTGGGTATTCATAAAACGGATTCGGGTGCCCAAGAACTCGACAGCGCATTCGAGGACAGAGCGCTGGATGCTTAAGGGACCGATGCTCGCCCTTTTCGGCAGCAGATGATGGCGGGTGTATTCGATCGGCTCCCTGCTCAAGAACAGGTTGCCGAACTGACGTCGCTGGGGCCGGCCGTCCCCTCCAACGGTTCCGGTTGCCTGATCAACACCCGCACCAAAGGCATAGTCATAACCCGGAAACGCGTCGACGAGAACCTCGACCTGGTCCATCATATGAGAGCGCGCCCAGAACCGGTCGACCTCCTGCAGCGCAATGACGTCTGCTCCCCTAACCGCATCGATGATCCGGCCGAGATCGACCTTGCCGTCACGGCCCCGGCCGAACTGGATGTTATAGGTCAC
>WTHR01000027.1 GCA_011523045.1 Gammaproteobacteria bacterium
CTTTCATAATGTTTGTATTACAAACCGGTTTGTTTCGAGGAAGCTAATGTCTCCAGAAAAACTGAATGTCCGCAAAGCCATTGCTGACGTTGAACTTATCCGTCGGGTCCTCGATCAAGCCGAGCAAAACGAGACCCCCGTACAGACCGCGGGGCTGTTTGGCGTTACGTTAACGGCGAACCTGATTCTTCAGGGACTTGCACTCGGCCTGTCTGCCCTTTTGCTTTTAATCGAACTGCTGAGTGGCGGCGCTTTGACTGAGATGCTGATGCTGGGGGCGACCTTCCCAGATATCCGCCTGGTCGGTATCGGTTTCATCGCAGGCATCCTGATTGGTCTCGTTATCCTGCTCTACTTTGTTATTTGGCGTGCCGCCCGCAATAGTGGCGAAGAACTGAACGCCTATATTGTTCGAAACTTTCGTTACGCCCGACTCCTGTCTTACCTCTCTGATCTTCTACTCAAGTTCACGGCTGTCGCTCTCGTTATGCTGGCAGGACACCCGGAATGGGTTCCTCCCCTATTGCTCGCATTTACCGGTGATTATCTGGTGCAGGGTCGACTCTTTACGTTGCCGACGCGATTAGCCGTACTGCTGGGCACCCTGTGCATTGCGGCTGGGCTTTACCAGTTTCTTGCACAGATCCCGACTTTGCTGACGCCCTTAGCGGTCTTCACCTTGGTCGCACTGATCTCAATGACCAGACTGATTCGACTGCACCGCGGTCAGGTTGACGCGGCCGTCTAGCGCAACCGGTGTCATGGGTTCAAGCGAGCTTCTCAATGTTCATCCGGCGTTATTCGATCGGGTCCGCCTGGCGATCATGGCGCACTTGTCACTTGCCAAGGGCGCGGTTGACTTCAACACGTTGCTCGCAGAGCTTGAACTCACGCGAGGCAACCTATCGACACACATGAAAAAACTCGAGGACGACGGTCTGGTCAACATCAAAAAGGCCTTCATCGGAAGAAAAACCCGAACCACCTATCACTGTACCGGCAAGGGAAAAAAAGCAGTCCAAACATATCTTTCCGCAGTGGAGACGGTTCTTAAATCCTCGCTGTAAACAAACGTAATGGGAGAACACAAGAGTTAAATGTCCACCCGGGGGTGGGTTAGCGGTGCACGGTGGCACCGAGACGGCGGGGGCAACCCCCGGGCACTCCTCCAGTGCCCCCGCCGAACCACCGATTCTCAGGGGAAGTGTTAAGCGAAAAACTTAAGCGGTGTGCGGCGGCATCGTTACGATGGAATCCTTCCCTTTTGTCTCCTTCCTTCAACTTCCATTGACCCGCCGCTTCCTTTTGCTGCCGAGCCCCTGGCGTGGTGCCACTCCAGGGGCTTGACCGCCCTTTAACTAGGCGGCTGATACACGTCCAGAACGGCTTTTGCTTTTTTCATGCCCTCGACGGCGGTGGGCATATCGAGCAGCTTGGTGGTTTTACCTCCTTCGATAGCACCGGTTGCAGACACCGCCAGTGCAACACCCGCCATGGAAGCATCGTCAGGCATATCCGCAACGACCACGAGGTCGTCACTCCCAAAAGCCATCCACGCTCCGATCATCGTGCCCCCGTTTGCTTCAATCGCTGCTTTTGCCGGTCCAGTACGGTCCTGCGGATTGCCAACCAAAGTCTTAATTGCGGCGCCGGTATAAGACGCCTGATAAAGATAGCAAGGCATAACATTCTCCTCCTTGATTACCGCGGCCGGCCCAATGCCCACCGCAATCCAATCGGTTCAATTCCCATTTGGGTAAAGCAGGTCTTTTCAGCACTTCCTCAAGACATATACGCGCGCACCAACATCACGGCCGGGAAGGTGTGGGCCATACTCCTCTGAAACCACCGCAGTCTGTCCCGACTCAACAAGATGGGAAATGTAATCGGTGTACTGCGGAAAACGCAGTGTCTCATCGTTGAGGGAAAACACGATACAACCCTTCTGCGGGAGACGGGCGAGTGTCTGTGTCAATGTTTCAGGGGGCGCATGGGTATGATGCAGAACACCCGCCAGAACAGCATGGCGGTACCCTCGATCTGGTATTGAATCCGGTTGCGCAAGATCGACGCGAAAAAGTTCCCGATAGCAGTCTTTCTTTCGTGCGAGCGCCAACATGCCCTCAGAAAAATCGTAGCCGTCGATCTCTTTAAAACCAACCCCTTGCAATGCTTCTCCCGAGAGCCCCGTGCCGCAACCCAGATCGAGTATGGGACAAGAAAGCGTCGGATCAGCGCTAGCGAGCGCTCTCGCACATCGCTCTGCGGCCGCATAGCCGACAGCCCTCAGATCCGCCTCATATTCCTCAGCCCAGTTGTCGTAAAGCTCTGCTGCGTCAGTGACGGCGCCCTCCGTATATACCGCGTCTAACGGATTCTGCTCGGTCGTCATGAAATGTCCCCCTGCTTACGAAAACTGAACTCTGCTCTTATGATACCCACCCATACGCGCGAGTAAAGATGACTGGCTGGTGATTTTTGAAGTTCTGCAGTCATCGACTCATGCCTTATAAAGCAGCATACAAGATCGAGAGAGACTATCGACTGTGCCGAAGAAAGAAGCTGACTTCATTATCGTAGGCGCGGGCTCAGCAGGCTGTGTTCTGGCAGATCAGCTAAGCGCCGACGGCAAGCACCAGGTGATCCTGCTCGAGGCAGGTCCGTCGGACAACCGCTTCTGGATTCGTACGCCGATCGGCTACGGCATCACCTACACCGACCCGAAGGTGAACTGGTGCTACTCCGCAGAGCCCGACCCGGCAATCGCAAACCGTCAACTCTTTTGGCCTCGCGGCAAAGTCTTGGGAGGCTCCAGCTCTATTAACGCCATGGTGTATCACCGGGGCCAGGCGGCAGACTATGATGATTGGCAAAGAGCTGGAAACTCGGGATGGGGTTACAGTGACGTCACTCGCGTCTACGAGAGCTTCGAGGAGTTCTCTACGACATCTGGCGCACGGCAACCCGCAAGCTCACACCCCCAATCGGGCAATCGGCTAACGATTCATGATGCGTCAGAGGATTATCATTCACTGAAGCACGAGTTCGTCGCGGCGTTTCTACAAGCCGGTCTGAATTGCCCTGAAGACTTATGCCTGGAAGGAGAAGGAGTTGGCCCCTATCTGATCACGACCCGCGCGGGAAAAAGATGCTCTTCGGCCACCGCTTTTTTGCATCCGGCGAGTGATCGGTGCAATCTCGACATTCTGACCAATACGACAGTAACCAGAATCAATATCGAGAGGGGCGCGGCAATTGGCGTCAGGTGTTTATCGGATAATCAGTTCATCGAAATCAAGGCAAGAAAGGAAGTCTTGCTATGCGCAGGAGCCGTCAACTCACCGCAACTGCTGCAACTTTCCGGGATTGGGCCCGGCGAACTCCTTCAGACCCATGGAGTTCAATCGGTTTTGGAGCATCCGCATGTCGGGCGCCATCTGCAGGACCATCTAGGGATCAGTTACTTCTATCGGGCAAACCGCCCCACACTAAACCGCACACTTCGCAGTTGGCCGGGCCGGATCGGCGCCGGAATCCAGTACCTGCTCCGCCGATCGGGGCCTCTCTCCCTTAGTGTTAACCAGATCGGGGGACTGGCCCGATCCTGCGCCGGCCTTGAGACAAGCGATACCCAGTTGTACTGCAATCCGGTCAGCTACCAGCCTGCCGAGGGAGAAACCCGAAAGCTGACTCTGCCGGACCCCTACCCAGGCTTCATCATGGGTTTTAATCCCTGCCGCCCCACCAGCGAAGGGTTCATCGAGATCGGTTCATCTGATCCACATGCACCGCCTCGGATCACCACGGACTATCTGACAACACAACAGGATCTGGACGGGGTCGTCTCAATGGCGCGTCTGGTGGGCCGAATTCAGGATACAAAGGCGATTCGGGACATACTGGCCGAGCCGCCTGACCTTGACCTGACGAGGATGGCCGACGACGACATTCTGAACGATTTCCGGCAACGCTCAACGACGGTTTACCATCCCTGTGGAACCTGCCGTATGGGAGCGGATATTCAGAGTGCGGTAGTCAATGCCGATCTTCAGGTCTTCGGGATACAAGGTCTTAGGGTCGTAGACGCATCGATTTTCCCCAATATTACTTCTGCCAATACCAACGCTCCCACCATCATGGTGGCTCACGAAGCGGCTCGGCGCATTTTGAAACATCTGGATTCCTGAAGCGTCTGTTTTCCATGTTTTGGAAGAACGCAAAGCGGTTCATGATCTTCTGGTCCTTTGTCCTGCTCGCAGCCTATTTGGTTTACATCTATCCGCTGCATCGACTGACCACATGGCTGGGTTATCCCACCGTATTGAACGTGCCTGCAATCGTGGGATTGTGGTTCGCCGTCGTCGCGATCCTATGGCTCTCCTTTAGAAGCTCCAGCCGCGCACTCGAAGTTACTCTCTACAACTGGATGGGAATCGGATTTGTTTTCTTTACGCCCTGTCTGCTCTATGAAGGTTTACGACTTGGTCTCCCACTGAATGATCGCTGGGCTGCCCTCTTGATTCTTGCAATCGGAATCAGCGTCGTTATTTTTGCTTTCGTAAATGCCCAACGCTTGCACTGTAAAGAGCTTCGTTTTAGCCACCCCGGGTTTACCCGCAACACCCGTCTTGTCCAGATCAGCGACGTGCATATTGGATCTCGGTCTGCTGGGTTTCTCGAGCGAGTGGTTAAGACCATCAATAACAAGAACCCGGATCTCGTGCTGATCACAGGAGACTTTCTGGACGCAAAACGAGTGGGGCCAAGAGATATCGCCGCGCTTAAAACCTTAAAGGCGCCGATCTATTTTTCTATCGGCAACCATGAGCGCTACGCCGGACTTGAGTGGGTCATCCCTATGCTGGAAGACGCCGGTTGCGTACTTTTACGAACCCAGGCGGTAAGTTTCGACCAGTTTCAATTGATCGGGATCGATGATGCCGAAGATCAACACCAGGTTGAAAATGAACTTGCCAAAATTGACCTGAAGCCTGAGTGCTTTAAAGTGCTTATGTACCACCGTCCGCTGGGCTGGGAGACAGCGGTCGACTCAGGAATTAACCTGATGCTCTGTGGGCACACCCATAATGGCCAGATCTTCCCCTTCAACTGGCTGGTGCGTCAACAGTTCCAGAAAGTCCGCGGACTGCATACCCGGGACAACTGCCATCTCTATGTCTCACCCGGTACCGGCACCTGGGGTCCCGCGATGCGACTTGGTTCACGAAACGAGATCACCTGCATTGATCTTCACTGTTGAAAGGCATTCACCCTGACTCCCGATCAATCCACAATCTCGAGCCGAATCATCTTCCGATTAGAATCATCGCCCAGCCTTCGCCTCTCAATAGCAAATTTTTCACTAAATTCTTAAGTCGCGGCTCCGGGTTCTATGCGCCAAACCTCCTACGTCGGTATCTGTATCGTTGTTTTTGTCTCAGCTGGGGCCTGGGGGCTTTATTGGCTGCCTCAGCGACTGCTCCTTGACCTGGGTATGACGGGAGGATGGGGCACCGTTGGACAATATCTGATCTCGTTTATCGTCCTGGTCCCGGTAGCGATATGGCGCCTCTACAAAGCACAGAGCATTGGCTTACAGCACTGGCTCTGCGGCTTACTTTTGGGAAGCGGAGCCATCTTTTATGCCAACTCCTTCCTGGTAACAGAGGTAATCCGGGCACTGGTCTTTTTTTATCTTGCGCCTCTTTGGGCCAGCCTGATTGAGGCTTTCTTTTTAAAGCGTCGACTGAAATGGTCGCGTGTGTTGACCGTGACCTTGGCACTGGCGGGCGTCTGGGTAGCTGTTGGCTTGGAGGTCGGCATTCCTCTTCCGATTTATTTAGGAGATTGGTTTGGTCTGGTTGCGGGGATACTCATTACCGCGGGCGCCGCCCGTACGGAGATCGAACAACCTGAGGGAATATTTCCCCTGCTGTTCATGGTGATCATCTTCGGCCTGTTTGCAACCGTCGCTCAATATCCGCTGCTTGCTGACGCGCTTGGCGCAATGCCTTCGATCCAGAATGTCATGTCAAGCCTTCCTCTGTTGCTGGGCATCTCTTTGTTTTTTGTCTTGCCCACGACGGCAATTATTTTTTGGTCGCCCTCAAAAATCGGTACCGGGGTTTTCGGTATCCTGATCCTTTCAGAGCTCGTGGTCGGCGTGATCAGCGCGGCATTACTTACGGATGAGCCGTTTGGCTGGCCCCAGATTGTCGGCACTGCGCTGATTCTTTCTGCTGGTGTACTGGAAGTAATTGCCAGCAATCGGTCGACATTGCCGACGGCGCTCACACCAAATTGAGTTCAGTCTGGTGTGGATCCTTTGCCGACGGTCTCGACACGCCAATCAGTCTGCGCCACCACCGACACTTCGCTAGCCAGCACTTAAGGTCATTGAGCGCCAGGCGAATGGGGCGCAGCGTCTCTGACGGCCGGCAAGTTTGGGATTTGCGCATAAAGCCTCCTTCCTCTGCGGTTGCTCGCGAAGGCATCTTGACGGCTCCGGGGGCTCACTGGATGAGTTCCCCTAAAGAAAAATTATGCTCGACGCGGTAAACCGCTCCTTCCGGGTGCAACTTGCTTGAAAAGAGCTCAAAGGAATCTATCCAGAACGGATCGGTTCGCGCCAGAGAAAGCGCCTCGAGCGAGCGTGCAAGGTCTGCGAAAGATGTCCTATTTAATCGCGCTAAAGTCAGGTGCGGGCGAAATCTGCGCGACTCGATCTTGATGCCGAGCACTTGGCAATGTTTCGAGACCTTTTTCTGCAGGGTCATCAACTCAGAACTTGAGCACACATCTGCCCAAAGAGTCCGGGGCGCCTTTTTGCTTCCAAAATAATTTACGCTCTGAAATCTCAACTCAAACGGAGCGAACTCAAGGCCTTCGAGCGAATCACAGATCTCATGATAAACATTATTCGACTGCTCACCCAAAAAAGCGAGCGTCAGGTGCATCTGGTCCGGCTCGACCCACCGTGCACCTCTCAAAGCGACTCGCCAACCCAGAAGTTGGTCCTTTACCGACTCCGGAATATTGATTGCCACGAACAGTCTCAAAGTATCAGAACTCCTTCCTCAACGAAATCAGCCACTAGCCAACCTCCACAATGCTAAAATCGACCTAGACAAAATCCTTCAAGCCGGATCCCGAAAAATCCCTACGAATTGCTTTTGTCGGTTCTGACCTGAATGCCGAGGTGGCGAAACTGGTAGACGCGCCAGACTCAAAATCTGGTGGTGGCAACACCGTGTCGGTTCGAGTCCGACCCTCGGTACCAATCTGGAGCAGACTTCGCTTACGTCTCAGAGGGACGGCGTTCTCAATTAACGCTCTCTTATCTGAGCAACGCTCTCCTACCAACCGAGTGAAGAGCCGGATCGGCGCGGATCTGCCGCACCTTCCAACACCTGCGACTTCGAATCGTAAAGAATGGCGCATACGGCACCGGCATGCCAGTCCCAATCAGGCCAGAACGCGACGTCGTGACCACGCCTCGTTAACTCTGATCCGGTCGTCTCCGGGATACGACCTTCTAGTTGCAGCAGGTTGGGGGAATAAGGGTGCGGCTCCGATGAGCGAGGAAAACTGAAAGTCGCGAACCGCGGTTGTTCTATCGCCTCAAGCAATCGATGACCGAAAACAAATGTATTGAGCAAGAACTGAAGCATCGCTTGCGGCTGAACATCGTTCCCCGGGGAGCCAAACGGCAGCCACAGCCCATTCCCTTTAGCCGCGATCGCCGGATTAGGCGTCAGCCTCGGCCTCTTGCCGGGAGCCATGACCGAGGGAACAGTTGGATCTGTCCAGGACTGGCTCCCCCTTGAAGATGGCGCAAACCCCAATCCTGGAATAATCGGCGAACTTGCCATGGCATCACTAGGGGTCGACGAAAAAATATTGCCGGCTTCATCAACGACACAGATATATGAGGTGTCGATCTGCGTCGAGTCTCTGAACTCTTCTGATGATGCGTCGCCTGCGCCAACCGAATGCGCTCCATAGCCTGAGATAGCGCCCGGAGGCGGCATACCCGGAGTCGCCCTCTCAAGCGCGATGAGCCTTCTGCGAGCGCAAAGATATTCTTCTGAGAGAAGCTGCTCCATGGGCACATCGACGAAATTTGGGTCGCCCACATAGCGATGCCTGTCGCTGAAACTAAGTTTGAGCGCCTCCGTTAATAGGTGAATATAGTCCGGCGAATTGTGGGGATAAGCGTCAATACCGAGCCCATCAACCAGTCGTAGCGATTGCGCCAGAACAGGCCCCTGGCTCCAGGGGCCGCAGGTATAAACCTCAACATCCTTATAAGCGGACACCACCGCCGGCAGTACTTCGACCGCAAAATCTGCCAAATCATCTTCTCGCAGCCAGCCACCATTATCACGGTGGTATTTGGTCATCGTCGCCGCGATATCTCCACGATAAAAGGCTTCTCGTGCCGCTAACAACCCCTCCTCCCGGTCGGCATTGATGGCGGAGCCCTCTTGATCGGCCATGTACTGAATCGTCCGGCCCAGATCTTCCTGGCGTAAAAACTCGCCAGGCTTTGGCGCCCTTCCCTGCGAAAAATAAATTCGGTCGTTCTCCGGCCAACGCCGAATGTCTTCTTCGTAGCTCGACAGCATTGCGCTAAGAAAATCGGAAACCGGAAAGCCTTCCTTCGCAAACCGGATTGCCGCTTGGCTCACTTCTGAAAATGACATCGAGCCCCAACGGCGCAAAGCCGTCAGCCAGGCATCTGGCGCGGCCGGCACGACAGTTCGCAGCAATCCCTCGGGAATGGCGCCCTGGTGCTCCTGGATCAGTAACTCCAGAGAGGCGCGTTTCGGCCATTTTCCAAGCCCGGTGATCGTCACTACTTGGTCACCGTTCTCTGGCTTGATCATGATAGGCGCCACACCCCCGAAACCTACGAAGTCGCTTTGCACGACGCTCAGCACCAGACTACCCGCCACTCCGGCATCAATGGCATTGCCACCGGCTTCCAATATCTGAAATGCCGTCGTGGTGGCGAGGTGATGCCCTGAAGACACCATATGACGCGTGCCGACAGCGCGATCGCGGTAGGGAGCGGGACTCATGGCTATCGGCAGGTGATCGTTTGTCTCTAATTTTCGCCCGTGGGAGGGACGATTGGCTGGCCCGTTCGGGCAGTCAGGCCTCCATCCACGACAAGGTGGGCCCCTGCCACGAACGAGGCATCGTCCGACGCCAGAAACGCGATACTCGATGCAACTTCCTCCGGTTGACCCATGCGCCCGATAGCACACGCCTGGTCATACGCGTCCTGAAAGCCGCCATCGGCTGGCAACGTGCTGATCATTCGCTTGGAAGCAATAGGTCCCGGACACACCGCATTCACGCGGATCCCAAGCGTGCCGACCTCCCAGGCAAGGCATTCCGTAAAGTTGATGATCGCCGCCTTTTGCGCGTTGTAGGCCGCCCATCCTGGGTCACCTCGCAATCCGGAAATCGAGGACATATTGACAATGCTGCCTTTGCCTTTTTCCACCATCTGCTGAACTGCCAGCCGGCAACTGTTAATAGTGCTCTTTAGATTCAAGGCGTAAAGTTCATCCCAGTCGCTTGGCGCAAGCGCGGTGACATACCCGGCGCGGCTCCCCCCGGCAACATTGACGACAATGTCGACACCCCCGCTTTCTGCCAATACTTGTCCGTACACACTCTCGAGATCCGCCAATGCCGTTACATCGCCAACAAACGGGTTTACGGACAGTCCTTTGGCCTTGAGAGCATCCTGAGTCTGGCTGACATGGTTCGCGTCTCTATCCATCAGGTAGACCACCGCACCCTCGGAAGCAAGGCGCTCCACGGTCGCTGATCCAATTCCTCCGCCTCCGCCTGTAACCAGCGCTATCCTATTTTTAAATCTCATATCGGTTCGATTCCATTTACTGGTTTATTCAACTGAGAGCATGTTCAGTCGCTTTCCGCTAAACCCCTCTCCTTTGCTCCTGATCATGTTGAGTATATGGCTTGCGGCACGCCAAACCTTTCGTCAAGAGATTCGTTCTTGAGGCCAAGCCCCGGCCCTTCTGGAGGGGAAATCTTGCCATCCGGGAATTCAACCACCCCTCCTGGCATTGCCGAGGCCTCCAACGGCGCCTGCAAATCACAGGATGCAATCAACAGTCCAGACTCAACACCGGCCGCAAGATGCAAGACCGCAGCTGCTCCTATACCTCCACACCACGGCCCGTCAACACGCACCCTGACACCGCACTGGACACAGCGGTTCAAAAGATACCGCGCAGTACTCAACCCGCCAAGGTAAGCCGGCTTTATCGTAATCGCACTAACCCCTTTCTCCCTCACCGCTTTCTCGGCATTCGCCATACTGCCCACGCACTGGTCTGCCATGACCCTCTGGTGCGTAGTCTGCTCAACTTCGACATTCTCCGAATAAGTTGCACAGGGCTCCTCCCAGATGATCCTTGGATCCTGGCAACCTGAGATGATCTCGCAAGCCTGTCTGACAGACCACTTTCCATTAGCGTCGGCCAGCAGCAACTCAACTGACGGGCGATGATCCAGAACCTGATGAACCCACGCGACATCATCCGCCCACGACCGATTGGTGAGCTTCAGCTGTATTACTTTTGCGTCCTCAGTCTCTGACCTAAGCCGCTCTTGAAGTTCACGTTGGTCAGAAACTGATATAGAGCGATAAGGCGTCACACGGTGGCTGCGTTTACCGTGCAGTATTGAGGAGATCGTCGTGTTTTGTTGCTTCCCCTGCAAATCGTACCAGGCCGTTTCAAGCGCGAAAGCAACGCTCGACCAGTGCGCCTCTCGAGCCCGGAACGCTTCTGCCCTACCCATAAGGTGGTTGATATTTTTCCCAAGAAGCTCAGACAAAAAGATCTCTTCTGCCTGAATCACTTGCTCTTCAAGTTGCCGGGGCAATGAGAAGGGAAAGACGACTTCCCCAAACCCCTTCCAACCTCCCGTACCGAGAACCTGAAAGACCCGGCTTCGGATGGCACTCTTTTGGCATCGCGAGTTTGTATAGACCCCTTGCTTGAACCTTGCGACGCAGTCCCAGACGTGAATTCGCTCAATGTACATTCGCGTGAGGTGATGGACGCGGAAGCTTAACCTTGGGCCCTTCGGTGGTCGCTCAGTCAGAAGGGACTGAGGAAGCTTCCAATCACGACTTTGGTTGCACGGCCACCGATATCGAC
>WTHR01000199.1 GCA_011523045.1 Gammaproteobacteria bacterium
CAAAAGGGTGCTTGATATCGGGCCGCTCGGCATGATGGTGCCGAATGTCAAAAGCGTGCAGGAAGCCCGTGATGTCGTTGCCGCCTGCCGGTACGGGCCTGACGGATTTCGGGGTGCCGCCCCTGCATTGCTGCGGGCGACCGGTTACGGGGAGCACGTCACCGACTACGAGCAATGGATGACCGAGGAGTTTTTGCTGATTATTCAGATCGAATCAAAAGAGGCGGTCGATGCGATTGATGACATCGCCGCCGTAGAAGGAATCGATATGCTGTTTATCGGCCCGATTGATCTTTCGGCATCGCTCGGCGCGCTCGGGCAGTTCGACAGCACAGAATTTATCGAGGCTTTCGAAAAGATAGAGCAATCCGTCCTCGCAGCCGGCAAGTACCTTGGCTCCATTCCCTTTGGGGATTGGGACAGCGCACGGCTTTACGGCAACGGCCACCACCTGGTGCTCGCCGGGGCCGATACGCTCTTGCTGCGCGAGGCAGCGGGCCGCGATGTCCAGGAGTTGCGGCGAGCGTGTGAAAGCCTTCCTGACTCCTGATCCGCCACACTTAGTTTTCAGGCAACCGAGACGGCTTTGATCATGCAGTATATCGATCCAACCAAGGAGACCTTTGCAGCATTTCGGGACAACGACCGCGAAGGCCCGATTCATATGCTGAACCTCGTTCGGTTCAGGGAAAAAGCGGCTTATCCTGACGGGCGGGAAGTTACAGGGGCCGAAGCTTACGCCGCCTACGGCAGTGAAAGTTATCCGGTGTTTTCAAAACTTGGCGGCCAGATCGTATGGCGCGGCAACTTTGAACTCATGCTGATAGGTCCAAGTGAAGAAAAATGGGACGAGTGCTTTATTGCACAATACCCCTCTGTCGATGCCTTCGTGCAGATGATCCGTGACCCCATTTACCGGGAAGCCGTAAAACACCGACAGGCTGCGGTGCTGGACTCGCGACTGATCCGGATGGCGCCTGCTGATGCGGGCACGGGGTTTGGCAAAAGCGGTTAAGACTTCGGTTCTCTCTGATACAACGCGTTCGACCCTTCGTGACCTACCGTCATTGTCCTGACCAGGACGCCTCTCTCATCATTGTTGGATCCGGCTTTGCTGCAGCAGCGGCGGTCATCCATCTCGCCCACAACGGCTTTGCACCATCTGACATCCTGATCATTGGCCCGGGAACACTGGGCGCCGGCCAGGCTTATGGATGCAAGGCGGATGCGTTTCGACTCAACGTCCGCGCCGACCTGCAGCGGCTATGGCCGGATCATTCCGATCACTTTCCGCAATGGGCAAAGACACACATTGAAGACCCACAAGCAAAAACCCACGCGGGGCTTTTTTACCGCCGCGCGGACTTCGCTCGTTATGTCAACGCCCAACTCGAAGCTGCCACGGGCAAGAAGGAGTTGCGCCAAGTTCCTGCACGGGTGGTCGATATCAGGCCCGTCCAGCAAGGTTGGCAGGTGTTCTGCGACGACAGGACGGCATATCACGGTGCCAGTCTTCTTCTGGCGACCGGCAATCCTGAGCCCCAATGGCCCATCCCAAACCGGTTTGAAGACAGTTCGACCTTGATCCGAACCCCCTGGCGCGGTGACTGGCTAGAGCAGATAGATCCGACTGCAGCTATCTGCCTCGTCGGGTCAGGGCTGACCGCCATGGATGCGTTGTCTGGGCTGGCCGAGCGGGATCATAAAGGACCGATTAGCCTTCTGACGCCTCATGGCATCCTGCCTCCTGAGCAGGTGGGGTGGGAGCCGGGCGATCCGTTTTTGTGGCCCGACACGCGGCGGGCATCAGAGTTCCTGCATGTCGCCTTACAGATGCTGAAAGCGGGTTTCTGGGAAGAGCCCGAATGGCAGCAACGTTTTTCTGCGCTACGGAGCGGTATCAGTACGGCGTGGCAGCAGTTACCGGTAGAGGATCGGATGAAGCTCCAGCGACGGGCCGGGTGGCTCTGGTCACTGGCTCGATTTCGCGCGAGCCCTCAGACGGTCGACGCTGCTCGGAATATGGCAGACCGGGGCCAACTGACACTGATTCGCAGCGCACTGAAATCTCTCGAGAGCACCCGCTCCGCCGGATGGCAGCTTGGACTCGCCAATGAGGCCTCCCTCAATGCGGATATCGTCATCAACTGCACCGGCGTCGGCCGCGATCCCCTCATCCGCAAACTGATGGCAACTGGACGACTCACACCACTCGGCAAAAGTCATTCCCCAGCGGTCTCACCCGGCTTGCAGGTTATCTCTCCAGACGGATCGCCTTGCGACACGCTGTTCTGCATCGGGCCGGCCACCGCACTCGCACTGGGAGATGTAATGGGGGCAACCAGTGTCGCTGCCCAAGCGGCGGGCTTTGCCCGATCGCTTCACACCGCTGAAAAGTAATCACCGCTCACATCACGTTTGCAACGGCGTCCTTGCGAAACACAGATTCGCGCCAGCGCAGCGCAATAAACAAGGTCAATACAATACCGATCAGCATGTACAGACCCATGGTCTCGTTAAAACCAATGCGTTCAATCAGCCAACCCGCCACGACAAGACTGACGGGCAGTGTATAAATTGCCAACATCCGGACCCCCATCACCCGGCCGCGAAATGCCGGGTCTGCAGTGCGCATCAACAAACCCACAAGAGGCACCATCGAGAGATTGTGTGCAAGACCCGCCAGACCCATCAGAATTATCCCAAGCGCCAACTGATCCACGCAAAGGAAACTCGCCAGCACAATATGCCAGACGAGGGCGAAGAGAATCATTGCCCGGCCGGGCCGGACTTTATGTCCGATCACGCCAAGAATGATCGAACCAGCTAGAGAGCCGATGGCAAATCCTGCCATCAGGTAGCCCAACCCAGTCTGATCCGTTCCAAAGGTTTCCCGGGCCACATAGGGGAGTAAACCGATCGGCAGGGGAAAGGCGGTAAAGTTGACCAGTACCGCAATCCAGATGGCGGCTCGAAGATGGGGCGTTCTCCAAACGTAACCCAA
Organism: Gammaproteobacteria bacterium; assembly: GCA_011523045.1. Lineage (GTDB taxonomy): Bacteria > Pseudomonadota > Gammaproteobacteria > Arenicellales > UBA868 > UBA868. Next base: position 3,005 of record WTHR01000199.1, read on the forward strand.
TCCCTCACGCAGCTCTTTCCAGGGAGCAAAGCGCGATGACGCTCGCAGGCTACTTCCGCCGTGCTCCTGGAGCGTCTGAACAGAAATGGCGAGGGTAAAAACCAGTCCTACGCAAAATAACACCAGAATCACCAGGTAGGTTGCTGCAATGCCGACCACGGCAAAAAGCCCGGACCCCACCAGTGCCCCAACGACCCGCGCCGAATCTACCGTCGTTCGTGTCAAACTTGTCGCAGTCAGCAAGAGCGCGGCTGGCACCAGCGATGCCATCAAGGAAGTACGGGTGCCGTGCTCGGAGGGTCGCACCAACCCGGAAAGCAATGCGATGACCAGAACCAGTTCAGGCGTCAATTTATCCAGCAGGATCACCAGCACCACAACTGAGGACAGAATGACATAAAGCGTCCTGAGAATGCTTAACAGTCGGCGTTGGCCAATACGATCAGCCACGACCCCCAACATGGGAGATAAGAGTGTGCCGAGAAATAACAATGCCCCGAACATCGTGAGCATCACAACGGAGCCTGTTTCGACCAGGATGTACCACCCGAGGACGAGCGTTTCCATCTCGAGCGCCCAGGAGGTCACCAGGTCCGCCGTCCATTGAAACCGATAGTTGCGAACCCGGAACGGCTCGAGAATGGCGGGATGGCGCCGTGCGCTCAATTTGCGCCGCCCCTGCCGTAATCCACTAGAACTGCTGCGCCCAGTCGACTACCGCATTGATGAGTTCGTCATCTACTCCGTCAAAGAAATGATTTGCGCCTTCGATTACCTGTTGCGAATAGCGCGTGTTATGGGCGGCGCCGGCCTTTCGTGCCTCAGCGGTCTCAAGGACACCGGGGAGATCGTCATCGCCATAAAGATCGAGCACGGGAATGGTGATCTGCTTTAATGACTCGGCGCTGTTAACGTGGCTGTCCTTTTGTGTGGCTCCCATGCCGATGGCAATCAGGCCTTTGGCATCGCTGGCATGCCGGGAAAGATAGTAACTGGCCATCGTGGCGCCCTGACTGTGGGCGGCAATCACGATGGTCTGGATGCCTTTTTCCTTTAGAAATGCTTCGGCGGCTCGCAGGCGCGGCGGGACCTCAGGATAGAGTGCGACATATTCTTCGTACTCGGCCTCGTTATGCAGAATCGGCATCTGAAGAGCAAGGGTATTCCAGCCATATCCCGCCATCTCGACCCGAATAGGCTGCACCACCTGCTGCCAGTTCGGATGGATGCCCGTACCATGGACGACAATTAGTCCCTTATCTGAGCCCTCTTCCGCCTCCGTATAGATCGCGAAAACATTCCGGCCCTCGACCACAAGATCAACCGATTCGCCATCCATGATCGAATCTTCCACCTGCTCACGCCAGCGCTCTTCTTTTTCCAAATCTGACGCCAACAAAGGCGTCGTGAGCGCCAGCAGCGCCATCCAGACAATCGGCTTTGAGATCATGGCTTTGCGCCCCGACGGTGTTGGCGACACCCGTCGCCTCAAGAGTTAAGTGCCCTAAATTATAGGGTTTTGAGCGCTCTCGGTGTCGTCAAACGCTCTATTGAAAAGAACCCCTACCCCTTCCTATAATGCGCGGTCGTTCGCGATGGCGTCGCGGACGTTCACACTTGGCACTGTGTTCGGGATCCTCCGCACACAGTATTGAGTCATCCTGTACGCCCGGATGAATTCCCGGGCAAAAGGTATTCAACGTCGCCCGGGCAACACGAGGTGATCAAGATGAATACCGTTTCCCAAAGACCCGAGTTTTTTGAACTTCACAATGGGTCGAAAAGTCCACTCCCGTTTTCTGCTGCTGAATACGAAAGACGGCTCACTGCGCTCAGGCAACTGATGTCAGACAGAGGACTTCGTGCTGTCCTACTGACCTCAATGCACAACGTCGCCTACTACTCGGGATTCTTGTATTGCAGCTTTGGCCGGCCCTATGCGTGCATTGTCACCGAAACCGGTTGTACCACCATCTCGGCAAACATCGATCTCGGACAACCCTGGCGGCGCAGTTATGGTGACAACCTGATCTATACCGACTGGAAACGTGACAATTACTGGCGCGCAGTAAACCATGTGTTACCCGAGACTGATCTCGTCGGTATTGAAGGTGATCATCTCACCCTGACCGCCCGACGGAAGATGGAATCGCTCAATAGCCATCTTCAAGCTGAAGACATCAGCAACGACATCATGACCCTGCGAATGATTAAATCTGCAGAAGAAATTGCACTGATTAAAGGCGGCGCGCGGATTGCCGATATCGGCGGCGCCGCAGTACGGGACGCGATTCAGACAGGTGCAAGAGAAATTGATGTCGCCATGGCGGGCCGCGATGCAATGGAACTCGCGATTGCCAGGGACTATCCTGACAGTGAAATCCGGGACACCTGGGTATGGTTTCAGTCCGGCATCAACACGGACGGCGCCCATAATCCGGTGACGACTCGACAGTTGGAAAGTGGCGATATTCTGAGCCTCAATACCTTTCCCATGATATCCGGCTACTACACAGCGCTTGAGCGCACCCTGTTTCTCGAGGAAGTCGATCCGGCCTCGCTGAAGATCTGGCAGGCCAATGTCGAGGCCCATGAACTTGGCCTATCGCTGATCAAGCCCGGCGCCCGCTGCTCTGACATCTGTGCTGAAATCAACGCGCATTTTGCCGAACTCGATCTATTGCAGTACCGCACATTTGGATACGGACACTCTTTCGGCGTACTGTCCCATTACTACGGACGCGAAGCGGGGCTGGAACTGCGCGAGGACATCGACACCGTTCTTGAACCGAATATGGTGGTCTCGATGGAACCCATGCTGACCATTCCGGAAGGACAGCCTGGCGCGGGCGGTTACCGGGAGCACGACATTCTGGTGCTAACGGAAAACGGCTCAGAAAATATCACCGGATTTCCCTACGGTCCGGATCACAATGTGATCTCGCGTTAGGAAGGCGGCCGTACTATTCGTATCGTGGCTGCCCTCTTTCGCCCGCGTCCGTATCCAGTTCGCGGGCGAAACGATGCCCCGCATAAACCGCCGCGGCAATGATGGCCGGCGCATCGCAGTCACCGATACGATGGAGGGCCGGCCCGTTCGAAGCCGATGTTTCATTAAAGCGCTCTGTCAGAGCCTGATACAGAGCGTCGTTCGGTCGTCGAGCGGTCACCAGCACTAGAGCATTGGCACCAAGCGTTTGCTCCTGATCAGTGTAACCGCTCGCAATCCGGACCTCCTGGCCATCATAGGAAATCAACTGATGGCCGGTTTGAAGGGTGACACCAAGTTCGAGCAGTCGTTTCTGGACATAAAAACGCTCTGAGGTGTAGTCACACCAATCAGAGACGACGTCCTCGGGCGTCACCAGGGTAACCTTTTGACCGGCGAGAATGATTTTCTCTGCGACCAACCCCCCCATATAAAAACTGTCGTCGTCATAAACTACCACGGGGCCTGACGGCAGTTGCCCCGCCATGATGTCATCCGGCGTGAGGATGTTTGCTGCGGGATTGAGGGTCTCCAGAGGATAAGGGTGCGACCGACCAAACCCATCCGCTCGCCAGTGCGCACCCGTTGCGATGGCGACATGATCAGCACTGGTTGCCAGGACATCATCCGCAGTCAGTTCACTCTCAAGAAAAACCTGCACCTCGGCCATCTTCTGAATCTGTTGCTGCCGATAGTCGCGGACCCGAATCCATTCGCCCAGGCCGGGTAACGCGGCTTCTCGCGCGACCCGTCCCCCAAGCTCACGGGTGGCTTCTGCCAGCATGACCCGGTAACCGCGTTGTCCAAGCATCCGCGCAGCTTCCATGCCTGCAGGACCCGCACCCACTATCAGAACCTCAGCATCCGAACCCCGGGTAGCAACGACTTCGGGGTGCCAATTGCGCCGATACTCTTCTCCCATCGTCGGGTTTTGGGTGCAGCGGATCGGTGTGCCCAATCCGTCTCCGGTGTAACAGATATTGCAGCCGATACATTCGCGAATGTCGTCGGCGTGGCCTTCCAGGATCTTGTTGGGTAAAAAAGGATCAGCGATTGAGGGGCGCGCCGCACCGATAAAGTCCACGATGCCACGCCGCACCTGGGATGTCATGGTCTCTGGCGAGGTGAACCGACCAACCGTCACCACCGGCTTGGTCGTGACAGACTTCACAAACGACATGTATTTCTCAAGTGATCCTTCCTTGAAGAAACGGGAGACACCCATCTCCTGGTAATAGTTGTTGATGTTGATGTCCCACAAATCCGGCAGTTCGGCCAGCATCTCAAGGCGATCACGGCGCTCTGCGGTCAGTTCCGACGCCTCGCCATCGTCGCCGCCAACCGAATAACGCACGGCAACAGCACAGCGGTCTCCCACGGCCTCCTTAGTGTCTTCAATGAGTTCCCGAAGCAGTCGGGTCCGGTTCTCCAGGGATCCGCCGTACTCATCGGTCCGGGTATTGGTTTCGGCCGACAGGAAGTGAGACAAGAGGTAGCCGTGGGTGGCATACACATACACAATATCGAAGTCCGCTTCCTTTGCCCGAAGCGCTGCTTCTCGGTGCCAACGCCGGAACTCGCGGATATCCGACTTGTCCATTGACCTTGGCTGATATGGATGACCCGCGAGATTCGGAATACTGGCCACATCAACGGCAGTCTCACGGGTGTAATGATTTGCTGACCGAGCGCCCCCAAACCAAAGCTCCACCCCTGCCAGGGCGCCATGATCATGTACCGCTTGAGTCATCAGTGCTTGATCTTTGATGTGATCGTCATGCCACAAAGCAGCATTCGGATGGGGCAAATCATCCGAAGCAGGATGAATCGAACACCATTCGGTGCAAACGACCCCCCAACCCCCCTCGGCCTTCATGCCCCTCAGCGCTGCGGCCATTTTGGGCCGCAACCAGCCGAGTCCCGTACAGTGGGGCACCTGATAGAAACGGTTTTTGGCCGTCACCGGGCCGATACGAACCGGCTCGAACAAAACATCATGCTGGGGGTTACGCATAGGCGTAGGTCCTTTTGATCGCCGCCATGAGATAGTCTCCAGCCAGCACAGGCGGATAGCGGGCCGGCTCATCTGCGCTACAGCAGGAGTCGATACATTCAATCAGTGCGTGATAATTTGTGTTGCCAAAACACGCGAGAGAAACTCTCTCGCGGCCGGAAACATTAATCACTCGATGCGGCGTTGCCCGAAAACGGTCATTGGTCCAATGCTGCATCAGCTCTCCGATGTTGATCACCAAGGTCTGGGGTACCGGCTCAACCGCCTGCCACTCTCCAGATAAGGACTGGATCTGCAGCCCCTTCACGCCGTCCTGCCAGAGCATGGCGAATGCCTCGTAATCATTGTGGGCGCCGATACCGCTAGGCTCCGATACCCCGTCGTCCGGCACCGGCGCGTAGTAATTGACATTCATGACACTTGCGGGCTTTTCCAATAAAGGGGCGAAAAACTCTTCTGTCTGCCCAAGTCCCACAGCAAACAAGCTAAATATGGTATTCGACAGCACCTGGAAATGGTCATACGCACACGACAAGGCTTCCTTAAATTCCGGCATCTCCCGCGGCCACACGTTAGGCCCGTACAGGGTGATGCCCGCCTGGTAATCCGGATCATCCTCGGACAGGTCCAGGGCCACCTTATACGCCTCCCGAATATCGCCGCCTTTAGAAACATCAGGATAAACATCGTGATGCCCGACATAGCCCCGGTGATGCGGAAACTGCGAGATATGCACCTTCGCCTTATATTCGGACGGCATCCGGAAGAACTCCAATGCCGCCCTCTTGGCGCTTTCAAAGACCTGCTCTTCGATTCCATGACCGCTGACATAAAAAAATCCTGCGCTCTCGCAGGCATCAACCGCGGCTTGAGAGATCTGCTGCTTTGTTGCAGCGTCTCCCTCCACGAACGATTCAAGATCAATGATTGGTAGCGACGCGATTTCCACTGGACAATCCAGGTGCTGGTCTCTAACAGAAACCATCTTACGCAGAAGCCGATTTATAAGGCAACCACAAAAATTTTCTGATTTCCGGTGAAGATAGAGTATCCTGACTCACCTCACTGACTCGGCATCCGAACCCGATGGCTAACACTCTCCAATATAGCCGCCGTCAATTCCTGAAGACCGCAGCCGCATCATCACTGCTGCCGTCAATCAGCTTTGCAGACTTTCCCAGCAATCCTGATGTCGTCATCATCGGCGCTGGCATCGCCGGGCTTGAAGCCGCCCGAACACTCACAAAACAAGGCATCACATTCATCATGATTGATGCCAATGACCGTATCGGTGGGCGGGTGTATACCAATCACTCTGTCTTCAACGTCCCTTTCGATACGCACGCGCATTGGATGCGCGCCTCTCCAGCAAACCCGCTGCTGGATCACGCCAGGGCTCGCGGGTTTGAGGTCTACCGGGATCCAGGACGGGTTGAATACTTTGTCGGAAACAGGAAAGCAACCGACGAAGAATTGACTGATCTTCACCAGACTGACGCGCTTTTTAACAGTCGAATCAAGCATTCGGCATTGAGCAGTGCAAGCGGCGCTGACGACAACGCCCGCACCGCTCTTGGCGAAGACTTCTTTGGAACTCCCTGGGGTTACACCGTCGCTTCTGATTATGGCGTCTGGGACATGGCGCAGGACTCTGCGGACTGGTCGCCGAAAAGCTGGTGGAGCAGTCTCGATGCCACCAGTTGGTTCTGCACCCAAGGCTATGGCGCCGTCGTGGCCGACTATGGTCGAGCAGTCCCGGTTCGTCTGCGAACCGGGGCATCCAGAATAGACTGGAGCGGGCCGGATGTGACCGTTACGACGTCTGCTGGGACGATACGGGCCAAAGCCGCAATCCTGACCGTCTCCGCAGGGGTACTCGCCGCTGAGCGGATCCACTTCACGCCCTCCCTGCCTTCACAAAAGCAACAGGCGATCCAGAATATTGATATGGCGTTGATGAATTACATCGGCCTGCTGTTCAAGAAAGACATATTCGGCTTCGGCCAGGACACCTATGTCTATCAACAGCAACATGACGAAACTGGAGTGGGTTATCTGACGAACACACATAACGTCAATCTGACTTACGGTTATGTCGGGGGCAGTCAGGCCAAAGCATTGGAAGCTGAATCGATGGAAACCACTGTGGCCTATGCTCTGGATGGCCTGAAAAGCATGCTGGGCAACAATATCGAAAAGCAACTGCTGAAAGGATTTGCCACCGCCTGCGGAAAAGTCCCTTTATTCGACGGCGCTTATTCGTCCGTCAGGCCGGGTAAGACTGCCGCCCGTCGGGAACTCGGTGCCGCCCTGGCGGAAAAGCTCTTTTTCTCAGGAGAGGCCACACATACTTCCCAACCCAGTACCGTCAATGGCGGTCTCGAACGCGGCCATGCTTGCGCACTGGAGGCAGCAGCCTACGTGAGGAAAATATCCTAGAGGCAGCCAGATAAAACCTGTATACGGTCTTAGCTGCCAACCCGCTGCAAAACAAACCACGCAAACTGCTGAACCGCACCTGTCGGGGTGATATGCGCCTCTTTTTGCTCCTCACGCAATACAAATTCGCAGCCCAGCAAATCCAGCAGCTTCGCCGCATCGTACTGAACGATCTCAAGACCGCTGCACTTTGTTGGCCCATCCATCGCAAAAGTCCCCACCACAAGATGCCCGCCAGGCAAGAGTGCTTGCTCTAGCGCTACACGATAAGCAGCACGCTGCTCAGGTTCTGTCAAAAAATGCAGAACCGCCCGGTCATGCCACAGACCATACGAGCGATCAGGCAAATAGTCGGTCACGTCCGCCACCTGCCAACGGACCTGATCCGCTCGCGCACCGAGGCGGCGGCGGCTTAGGTCGAGGGCGGCTTCCGAGATATCCAGCACCGTGACGTCCAAATAGCCCTCATCCAGCAGGTGGTCCACGAGCACACTGGCGCCTGCGCCGACGTCAATCAGTGCTGCGCTCTTTTCTAGCTGGCAGGATCGAATCAGCGAAAGAGAAGTATCAGGGTGTAACTGGTACCAGCTCACCTCATCCGCCGGTCGGCGGCCATAGACGGACTGCCAATGAGTCTCGCGGGTTTGGTCCCTTTGGCTCACAGATGCCGTTACGCTACCAGGGCAGAGAATAGGTCTTCACTGTGGTGTAGCTTTTCATCGCTTCAATGACGCCCTCTTTGTAGC
>WTHR01000005.1 GCA_011523045.1 Gammaproteobacteria bacterium
CTGCCAATGCATCACTGGCCTCGATGATATCCTCCTGGCTAACATCAAGATGAGTAACGGCTCTCATTTTCTGGTCACCAAATGCGCCGATCCATATTCCTTTTTCACGCAACCGGGCAGAGATCTCAGAGGCGCTGAGGGGAGTCTGTGAAACATCAAAGAACACCATATTGGTCTCGACGGTGTCGTTGATGAGCTCGATTCCGTCTAGGGCGGAAATTCGATCGGCGAGCAGCCGCGCATTTTCGTGATCTTCCGCCAGCCGATCGACATGATGTTTCAGAGCCCAACTGCCAGCTGCGGCTACGATGCCCGCCTGGCGCATCGCTCCGCCAATCCGGTGTTTCCATCGCCAGGCCTCATGAATGAAATCGCGACTGCCGGCCAGGACGGCGCCGACAGGGCATCCAAGACCTTTACTGAGATCGAGCCAAACGGAGTCGACGGTAGCAGAAAACTTAGCCGCAGAGACGCCCGCTGCTACTACGGCGTTCATGAGTCTTGCGCCGTCCATGTGAAGGCTGAGGTTGTGTTCACGACCAGCCTTGCAAACCGCCTGAAGCTGAGCGAGGGGCCAGACCGCGCCCCCACCGAGATTCGATGTTTGCTCAACAACGAGCAGACGGGACCTGGGGGCATGCATAGACGTCTGCCTGATTGCACCTCGCACATCATCCGGGCCGAAAATGCCATTTTTGCCTTCCAGCGGATACACCATCGATCCCGCCAGAGATGCTGGACCCCCAGCCTCAAAGTTGATGATGTGAGCTGAGCGATCAGCGATGATTTCATCGCCGGCAGTGCAATGCACCGCGAGAGCGATCTGGTTGCACATGGTCCCAGAAGGAAGAAAGACCGCGTCTTCTTTTCCCAGCAATTCGGCGACGTCTTCGCATAACTGGTTCACGCCCGGGTCGAGTCGATGTTGCTCATCTCCGACCGTTGCTTGTGCCATTGCCTCGCGCATCTGGCCGGTAGGCTGCGATTGCGTATCGCTGTAAAGGTTGATCCGAATTGCTGTCACTTCAAAGTACTCCCTCTCTGAGTGGTGTTCCTGGCGCTTACGCACTATACGACAGTCTTGATGACCCGGAGTGCCTGCTAGACACGGCCTATGAAAATCCCGCGGTCTTCGACCTGCATGACCTTAACCGCTAGAATCCCATGCCTATCACAGACCCTTTCGGGTATTCGTTTCAAACCGGAGAGCGCCATGGAGTTTGAAGAAGAGTTAAGCCATTTTGATGCTGCCGCTGAGCGGATGATCGAGCTTGGAAACGAACTGCTGGACCAGGATGCTGACTCGGACAGTTGGGAAGTGGCTTCGGGCCTTTTGGCAGGTGCTGTTCAGTTCTGGCTGTATGCACACCAGCCTTGCGGTGATCCCGGCTGTGACTCCTGCGCCGAGGTCGATACGGCAGAAAAACGCTTGCAGACGCTGACGGATCAGATTCGTCAGTCGGCCATGGAAAGCGATTATTACCACACGCGCTTCGATGCGAACGCAGGTTCTGCCTAAGCGCTTGTGGCGTGGGCTCGTCTTTCTCCCAGGGTATAACGCACCAGTTCGGGAAAGAAACTTTCAAAGCCTTCCTTGAGTTGAGGATACTGTCTGCGCAGGACCGCTCCTGCATTCTCCATCCCTGAATTAAAGCGAGCCCGCTTTGCCATCTGCAAGAGCGTGCGGCTGATTCCTTCCGTTGACCGATAGTGCAGCAGCGTATCGGTCGTGCTCAGGTATTTAAAGTATCTTCTGGATCTTTCTGGGCAAGTATCAATCCGCTCAGCAAGGATTCGGTGAATCCAGCGGGTGTAGTCTTCGAGAGATCGTGCGTCAAAGCGCTCCCAATCCCGCGCAAGAAAATGATCAAGAAAGACATCGGCGACCACAGTGCAGTAACGGCCAAAGTCCGCACGCATGGGGGAACAGATCTGGCGAAAGATCGGATGCTGATCGGTAAAGCGGTCGATTTTGCGGTGGAGCCTTACGCCTTCCTGAACCCGCTCGTCCAGTTGAGAGAATTCACCGCCGCGCACTGAGTCACCAATAAAGTTACCCAGGATCAAATCAGGATCATTTCCTGATAGATAAAGATGCGCAAGTGTGTTCATCAGTTCGAGAGCGCCTTGAAGAACTTGTGCATATCGACTGGCGCGTCAAAGAGGTGATCCGGCTCGTGCTGCTGCAGCAATGCGCTGGATTGCCATCCCCAACTCACTGCGATGCTGTTGACGCCGCCAGCACGGGCCGCTTCGATGTCGCTGACGGAATCGCCGACCATCCAGGCTCGCTCGGCCGTGGCGGCATACTGAGAGAGAGCCTCGCGGATATGGTCTGCTTTAGTGCCGGGCTGGTTACTCCCAAAATAGGTATCGATGCAGTCCTGAAGCCCTTCGTGCGCGAGCCGGGTTCTTACTACATCTGCATGATTTGCGGTCACCACGCAGAGGGTATGGTTGGCACATAAATCCTCAAGCAGGTCCTTGATGCCGGAAAAGAGCGGAATGCGCCGCGTGCCGTTCTGCAGGGTATCAAAGAGATAGCGACCGTAATCACGATGCTGGGGCTCGGGTATACCGCAGACCTGCGCCAACATGGTAAAGGTGGCAGGGTTCAGTCGATCGAAGTCAGAAAGTCCAAGATTGAAAGCAATACCGTGCATCCTGCAAAAGGCAGCCGTTTCATCAAGTACTGGCTGCGCGGAGTCCACAATGACCCCATCGTAATCCAGCAGAATCAAAGCGCCTTCAGGGTTTCGCTGCATTTTTGATCTGACCATCAACGCAGGTGCGCGGGCAGGGCATCAATATCGCCCAGTTGGATAAGCGCGTCGACGCCAATAGAACCATGGTCCGTTACCCACAACGGGTTGATGTCCATATCGATCAGCGTATCGGCAAGGGCAAGGGCCATAGCGCTGATTTTCATCAGGGTCTGTACCAGTTCATCAAGATCCGCTTGGGCACGGCCCCGATAACCCGAAAGCAGTTTCATCACCTTGAGCTTTGAGAGAGCATTGACGAGATCCTGTGGTTGGGCGGGCAGCAGCACGGTAGCACTGTCTGCCATCAGTTCCACCAGCGTGCCGCCTCCGGCAATTGTCATCACGAGTCCAAAGTGTGGGTCATTCTGGATTCCGACCAAAAGTTCGGCAATAAGTCCATCGGCCATCTGCTCGATCAGGATGCGGTCGTCGGCGGGATGACCCAACGCCTGCGAACCAAGCGCAACCACTTCCTGAGAAATCGCGCCGATGTCGTCTGTATCACAAAGGCCAAGCCGCACGATGCCATGATCACTTTTGTGAGGGAGCTCGGGGTTTACCAGTTTGAGTGCCACAGGAAAACCGATCTGGCGAGCCGCCTCAGCGGCATCATGGCTTGTGCAGAGTCTGCCCGGTGGAACCGCTATCCCATGAGCCAGAAGCAGCTGCTTACCCTGCCATTCATCCAGAAGGTGAGGCTTGCCCTCAACCGGGTAACATGAGGGGATAAAGTGATCGCCCCCTTGCTTTCTCTTTTGCTGCGCCTCGCCGAACACTGCGGCAGCCCCAATAGCGGCAGTGGCTTCCCCGATGCCCTGCAGCGGCGCGACACCCTGGCTGATCAACGTCTGTTGCGTTTCGGTATCAAGGTTCTCGGGCAGGCCAGAGCAGATCGCAGCGGGGATCGAAGCCTTTGCAGCAGCGCGCATGAAGGCCCGGGCGTCGGCCTGGTAATACGGTCGATCCTCACCAAGTTCCGGGGGAGGGTAGTCCTGCACCAGCAACGCCGCGTCATATCCTGGTGCCAGGGCAGCGGCAAAGACTTTTTCCAGAGTGTCTTCGTGACCCCACAAAGGGGTGGTGTAGTCAAGCGGATTGCCCACCGTCGCTATCTCAGGCAGCCATTGGCGAAGAGTCCTCTGGGTCGCCTCGTCAGGAGGGTCAAAGATGAGTCCTTCCCTGTCGGCGCAGTCGGCGAGCATTGCAACATCACCTCCCGAGCAGGTAAAGGCCGCAAGCCGTCTTCCCTTGGGCGGTCCGGCAGTTGTCAGCAGCTGTAAGGTTTCCAGCATGAGGCTCGGGGTCGATACCCGGGCCACACCGATCCGGTCAAAGAGCGCCTGATAAAACGTATCCTGTCCTGCAAGTGAACCGGTGTGGGTCAGCGCGGTCTGCGCCGCAAGATCGGATTGACCCGCCTTGAGTGCGACTACTGGAACCCCCCGGTCGAGGGCGCGTCCTACCGCCGCGGCAAACTGTGGAATATCACGAAGTGTTTCGATATATAGACCGAAACCGGTAACGCTGGGATCGTCTGCCAGATAATCAAGATAGTCCTCGACCCCGAGCACCGACTGGTTGCCCGCTCCAATCACGTAGGAGAACCGGACCGACCGACGGTTGGTCAGGAGATAGCCCGACAGCATGCCGGACTGGGAGATGAGGGCAGGGCCCTGCTCGACGGGTACCCCGCCGTGACTGAAGGGCCACAGGTGTGCACCGGTTATGTAGTTGAGCAATCCAAAAACATTGGGTCCCGCGAGCGCCATATCACCACAGGCGTCAATGAGTTCCTGTTCCAGGTGGACCCCATCATCACCCAGTTCCCCGAACCCCGCCGAATAACAGACAATCCCGCCAGCGCCTTTTTCTCTTAATTCCTTAACAACGGCCGGCACTCCTTGTCGGGGCACGGCAAGAAATACTGCGTCTGGCGCTTCGGGCAGTTCAGAGACACTGGTGTAAGAGGGGATCGCACCGAAGCGGCCCGGTTGCGGGTTCAGCCCCCAGATCTCACCTTTGAAATCACCCGCCGCACACTGGCCGGCCGCAAAGACGGCCGAGTCGCCGCCGGCAAAGACGATGTGCCGGGGCGCAAGCAGGCGGCGCAGGTTGGCACGTCGAGCGGGAGTCACGCCCCGAGTGGTCTCAATAACGACCGACTGATGATATGACGTTGAATCTCGGAAGTGCCTTCCCAGATTCGCTCGAGCCTTGCGTCGCGCCAGAGCCTTTCGATCGGCAGATCCTCCATGAGACCCATTCCGCCGTGAATCTGTACTGCATCATCGGCCAGCCGGTGCAGCATCTCCGAGGCAAAGAGCTTGCACATTGCGGCATCGGTGGGCGTCATCTGCCCGGCATCGGCTTTGCGCGCTGCGTGCATGACGAGAAGGTCTGCTGCCTGAAGTTCGGTAGCCATATCAGCGAGTTTGAATGAGGTGCCTTGAAACTTGCCGATTGGCTGATCGAACTGCTTGCGGTTAGCGGCCCAATCCAGAGACAGTTCCAAAAGCCGTTCTGCACGGCCGCAGCAGCCGGCACCGACCCATACCCGACCCATCTTGATCCACTTATCGGCCAGGATTAATCCTTCGCCTTCCTCGCCGAGCATCTGTGCCTCACTGACGCGACAGTCATTGAAGGACAGTACGAAGTTAAGATAGGCGCGCTGGCTGACGCACCTCGGTCCTCGGGTGATCTCAAATCCGGGATGCCCCCGATCGACCAAGAAAGCGCTGACGCGCTTGCGCGGGCCGCGCGGCGTGTCGTCTGTCCCGGTAGCGGCAAACACAATGGCAAAGTCAGGCTCGACATGGCCGCTGACGAAGTGCTTTGAGCCGTTAATGATCCAGTCGCTGCCCTCAGGGCGGGCGCGGGTCGCCATGGACATGATGTCCGAACCGGCGCCAGGCTCGGTGATGGCAAAGCACTCGACTTTTTCTCCGGTTACGCAAGGGAAAAGATATTTCTGCTTCTGTTCCTCATTGCAGGCCATCAGGAGTTCAGTTGGGCGCCACGCAAACCCGTGCAGGGCGTGGGAGACCTTGCCAAATTCACGCTCCATGATCGCGAGGCTGGTGTAGTCGAGGCCGCCGCCTCCAACGGATTCGGGCAGGTTGGCCGCATAAAATCCCATCTCGATTGCCTTGCGCTTGATCCGCTCTCCCTGTTCAGGGCTGACTTCTCCGTTTCGTTCCACCTCCACTTCGAGTGGCAGGAGTTCTTCAGAAACGAAAGCCTGGGCGGAATCCGCCAGCATTCGTTGTTCGCTGGTAAGTTCGATATCCATAGTTTTCCGTTAGCAGCGCCCCGTCACAGCGGCGCAACTGTGCATCAAGATGGCCCAGATGATATTGCTTTGCGCGGCTTATTGCCATAATGTGCGCGCCGTAACTTACACCCGGCAAGATGCCGGGAACACGGAGCCCGAGCGCAATGGAAGATCGATCAAACGAACTTAATGTCATCCGGCATGGCAGTGTGCTGGAGATTCAGCTGAACCGCCCCAAAGTGAACGCCATCGACTTTGAATTAAGCCGCAGAATCAATGAGGCAGTAGTTCTGCTGCGCGATGATCCGGAGCTTCGCGTTGGACTCGTCACGGCGACCGGAGAAAAGATCTTCTCCGCCGGCTGGGATCTTAAGGCGCTGGATAGTGGGGAGCAGCAGTTGGACAACTGGTGGGAGGCCGATGCTGATTTGCCCGGCGGCTTTGCGGGGCTGACTGAGATGTGGCATCTCAACAAACCGGTAATTGCAGCGGTCAACGGACACGCGATCGGCGGCGGCTTTGAGCTGGTCATGTCTTGTGATCTGGTGATTGCGGCGGATCATGTTTTTTTCCAGCTTCCGGAGATGCCGCTCGGCATTGTTCCTGATGCGGGCGCGATCCAGAGACTGCCCCGACGGGTTCCCTATAACGTTGCGGTGGAGATGCTCTGGCTGGGCCGGAAGATGGGGGCGGAAGAGGCAATGCGTCACGGCCTTATTAACGCGGTAGTGCCGTCAGCCGATTTGCCGGCAACGGCAATGGATTGGGCACAGCAGATAGCAGATTCTGCGCCGTTAGCGGTGCAGACCATCAAGGAGGTGCTGCGGGCGATTGAAGGCGACACCATTGAAGATGCTTTCAATACCATGCGTACTGGCGATCTGCCGACCTATCGGAAAATGCTGCGTTCCGAGGATGCCAAAGAAGGGGTACGCGCCTTTGTAGAAAAACGCAAACCCATTTTCAAAGGTGAGTAGTGCTGTTAAATCCAGACTAACGAGGAATAAAGAGCGTATGACGGAGTCAAATATCAAAAAGGTCGCGCTGGTGGGCGGAGGCGTTATCGGAGGGGGTTGGGCTACGCGGTGTCTTGCCAATGGCCTCGAGGTCGTTCTGACGGACCCAAGGCCTGAAGCCCGGGATTACGTTGAGACCATGGTGGCCGATGCCTGGCCGGTGCTCGAGGATGCGGGCCTTGTATCCGAGAACAAAGGCGAACTGCACTTTGCGCAGGATATTGCGCAAGCGGTGCAGGATGCCGATTTTGTTCAGGAGAATGTCCCCGAGCGCGAAGAACTCAAGATTTCGGTACATGAAGAGATCAGCCGACACGCCCGCGAGGATGTGGTCATCGCATCAAGCTCATCCGGGCTTTTGCCCAGCCGACTGCAGGAGCGATGTGCACATCCGGAGCGCTTGATGATTGGCCATCCTTTTGCTCCGGTCTATTTGTTGCCCCTGGTCGAGATTGTGGGAAGTGAACAGACGTCACAGACTGCTATTGCACAAGCGGGTGCGTTTTACCGATCCCTTGGCATGCGGCCGCTGCATGTTCGTCGGGAGATCGAAGCCTATATCGCAGACCGCCTGCAGGAATCCCTCTATCGTGAAGCCCTGCATCTTATCGATCAGGGGGTTGCTACGGTCGCAGAGATCGACGCGGCCGTCACTGGCGGCCCGGGGTTGCGATGGGCGTTCATGGGAACGTTTCTTGCCTGGCATCTCGGCGGCGGTCCGGGCGGGATGCGCCATACCATCGAGCAGTTTGGCCCCGCATTGGAGTTGCCCTGGTCACATATGAAGGCGCCGGAGTTGACCGATGAACTGAAAGAACGCATCGTTGACGGCTGCGAAGTGGAGTCCGGTGCGCGGGCCTTTGACGAGATGGAGCGTCGGCGCGACCGCTGTCTTGCGGAGATTCAGAAAGTGCTGAAGGAACACTGGTATCCCCCCGAAGAAGACGGCTGGCCACCGATGGCAACCGACCGATAACAAACACAAAACAAAACCATTGATCACTAAATCAGTTAGACCGAGTTAAATTCAGGAGGAACACGAGAGATGACCATGAATACCGATGTAGTCGTGACTTGCGCGGTAACCGGCGCGGGAGATACGGTGGATAAGCATCCGGCGATCCCGGTTACCCCCGAACAGATCGCCAACTCAGCGATTGAGGCGGCAGATGCCGGGGCAGCGATTGTCCATCTGCATGTTCGTGATCCCGAGACCGGCAAAGGCAGTCGTGATATCAATCTTTTCAAAGAGACTGTAGAGCTTGTCAGGAACAGCGGCCGGAATGTGTTGATTAACCTGACCGCGGGCATGGGCGGGGACTTGGTCGTTGATGACGAGAATCCGGAGGTCCCGGCAGAGGGAACGGATCTCATCAGTGCCGAAGAGCGCATGGCGCATGTGGAGTTATTGCGCCCGGATATCGCGACGCTGGATTGCGGCACAATCAACTTCGACAACGCCAACTACGTCTACATCCAAACCCCCAATATGCTGCGGGCCATGGCCGCGCGCTATGCGGAAATCGGCGTCAAGCCCGAGATGGAAGTCTTTGATTTGGGTCACTTGCGGTTTGCCAACCAGATGGTGTCGGAAGGGTTGATCAAGGGAAGGCCGATGTACCAGGTATGCCTGGGTATTCCGTGGGGCGCCGGCGCGGATTCCGCAACAATGACGGCGATGGTGGGTCAGTTGCCCCGGGACGCGTTCTGGTCAGGATTCGGCATCAGCCGGACGCAGATGCCGATGGCGGCGCAAGCCATGTTGCTCGGTGGGAACGTCCGGGTGGGGCTGGAAGACAACCTGTATCTTGAAAAAGGGGTGCCCGCAAGCAACGCACAACTGGTCGAGAAGGCCGTCCGTATCATCCGTGATCTGGGAGGACAGGTCTGCGATGCGGACCAGGCCCGCGAGAGATTGGGTATCGCCTGAAAACCTGATTCGCTTAAGTGAGACTGCGCCGGGAGCCCTAACCAGGGTCCGGCGCAGGAACGCTCCTAGTTCTCTGCGAATTCAGGCATGACTTCGTTGATGAAGAGCTCCAAAGAGCGCTTTTGCTCTTTCATGCCGAGGCCGAGACTGGCGTAGTAGGTAAATTGATCGACGCCGAGGTCGTCGTAAAGCCGCAGCTTGCTGATGACTTCTTCAGACGTGCCGAACATCAGATTCTCCTGCAGCATGTTGGGATCATATTCATCCCGGTTTTCCAGCGTCGATAAATCAATCATCGCGGGAAATCCATTTTCGACACCCCCGGCATTCTTAAAGAGGTTTTCAAACTGGGCTAACTGACGGCGCGCTGCTTCAATTGGCACCATCCAGTCGTCTTTGTTGTCGTAAACACAGGTATGCCGCATGGCGGAGAAGATCGGTCTGGCCTGGCCCGGATTTTCATCGAGAGCCGTCTGCAGTCTTCCGAGGTAGGTCTCGACCTCACTCATTGGCCGAGTCAGCGGCCATGACATGATGTTGCACTGGTTCTTTACCGCATAGTCGTAGGTGATCGGGGCACGAGCTGCCACCCATATCGGAGGATGTGGTTTTTGCAAAGGCTTAGGCACGGAGGTGGCTTCCGGAAAGGTCCAATAGTCACCCTCATGAGCGTAGTCACCCTGCCAGAGCGCTTTGACAGCCGGCAGCATCTCCTGCATGTAGCGCCATGCGTCGGTCTGCTTGAGTCCGGCGTGCATTCTGTCGAACTCCCGCTGATAGGCGCCCGAGCCGATTCCGAATTCCAGCCGGCCATTGCTATACAAGTCCAGCAGCGCAGCTTCGCCCGCAACATTGATCGGATGCCAGTAGGGCGCCACGACCACCGCTGTGCCAAGACGGATGCGGTCGGTGTGCGCCGCCCACCAGGTCAGAATCTGAAAGGGATTGGGCGCAATCGTCATTTCAAGGGCATGGTGTTCGGCAGCCCAGACAATGTGGAACCCTCCGGCATCGGCCATTTGCACCATCTCCAGCGTGTGCCGCTCAACATCGGCCATGTCGGTATCTGGGGCGATACGCTCCATATTGATGGCTAACTGAAATTTCATGGGGTTCCCTTAAATCAACAATTTACGCGAAGCGAGTCTATCACCACGCCAGTGAATGTCGCTGACCTGGATCAGCGCATGACGAAGGGGTCCGCGATGGGTTCCGATGAGGTATTCAGCCACACCGTCTTGGGACGCGTGTAGTCATAGATCGCCTCCATGCCGGACTCTCGGCCGTAGCCGCTGTCCTTGTAGCCCCCAAAAGGTGCGATGGGCGACACCACCCGATAGGTGTTGACCCAGACGATACCGGCGCGAATCGCCTTGCTGACACGAAGCGCGCGACCAACATCTCGGGTGAAGACGCCGCTCGCCAGTCCGAAATTCGTATCGTTGGCGAGCATAAGAGCTTCGGTCTCATCTTTAAACCCGAGCGCGCTGACAACCGGGCCGAACATTTCATTTCGGACGATACTGATATCCTGATGCGGACAGTCCACAATCGTTGGCTCGATATACCAGCCGGTTTCCAGCCCCGGTGGTGTATTTCCGCCGTAACGAAGCTCCGCTCCGTTTGCTGTCGCATCGGCCAGCGTGGATTGGATATTGCTCAGTTGCGCCTCAGTCGCCAACGGACCCATCTGACTGTTGTCATCCAGAGGGTCGCCGATCCTGATCTGGGCCGCCTTTTCGACAACCCGGGACAGGACCTCCTCGCGGATCGATTCCTGCAGCAGCAGTCGTGAACCGGCCACGCAGCTTTGTCCGCTCGCACTGAAGATGCTGAGAAGGACGCCGTTGACGGCGCTTTCAAGATCAGCATCCTCAAACACCATAACCGGTGACTTGCCGCCCAACTCCAGTGAGACCTCGGCAAAGTTTTCAGCACTGTTGCGGATGACATGCCGGGCGGTCTCGGGTCCCCCAGTAAAGCTGACCCTGTCCACCAGCGGGTGACTGGTCAGTGCGCGGCCGCAGGGCTCACCGTGCCCGGTCACCACATTGAAAACCCCCGGCGGGAAGCCAGCCTCCTCAAAAACCTTGGCGAATTCAAGCATAG
>WTHR01000106.1 GCA_011523045.1 Gammaproteobacteria bacterium
ACGACGGTATTATAGTCGAGGGGGTTTGAGACACTCCGGAGGTCATTCGCCGTGGCACGAACGGGGTCGTTCTGCTCAGATGTGAGTTCAGGAAATACGACATCCCGGCCTATAGCCGTATCCGCCATCAGGGATGCTTCCCCGCCGGAGCAACTCATAGAGCAAAGCCGGTTGCCTTTAAGGGGTCCGTGCACATGCAGCAGTTTGAGGCTCTCGACCAGGGTGTCGAGATCCTGAACCCGTGCGATACCGAGCCTTTTGAGCAATGCGTTGGCCGCCTCATCCGATCCCGCCATCGACGCGGTGTGAGAACGCGTGATGTTGGCGCCCTGGGCACTGACACCCGATTTAACGGCCACGACCGGAATACGCCGCTCACGGGCACGACCCATTACCTTTTCCAGTTCCCGAACATCCGGGAAACCTTCTATATACAGACCTATCGCCGAGACGCGGTCATCTTCGACAAGGGTCTCCAGAACTGTAGCAAGATCTGTCTGCGCCTGGTTTCCCAATGCGATCAGATACGCCAGCGGCAGGCCTCGTGCCTGCATCGTGAGGTTAATACCAATGTTGCTGCTCTGGGTCAGCAGTGCAACACCCCGGTCGACCCGCCGTCCTCCATGCTGATCAGGCCATAACAGCGCACCATCCAGGTAATTGATCACGCCGTAACAATTGGGCCCCAGAATCGGCATCCCGCCCGCGGACTCAATGAGTGCGTCATTGAGATCCTCCCCGTCTGACACCTCTTTAAAGCCTGAGGCATAACACACTGCGCCCCCCGCGCCTTTTTGCGAAAGGCTCCTGACAATATCAACCGTGATGTGGCGGTTGACACCGATGAAGCTCGCGTCTGGGCTGGAGGGAAGTTCCTCCACACTCGAGAAACAACGATAACCCTCCACCTCGCCCGCGCTGGGATGAACGGGCCAAATATCGCCAGCAAATTCCATGCGCCGACATTGGCGCACAACTTCCCGGGCCTCGCGGCCGCCAAACACCGCGATACTGTGGGGCTGGAGAAGACGCTTCAGGGACAAGGGGGCAGGTCAGGTCCAGCGGGGGCGCAGCATATCGCGCGAAATGATATGACGCTGGATTTCGCTGGTGCCTTCCCAGATCCGCTCGACTCGGGCGTCCCGCCAGATCCGCTCCAAAGGGAGATCTGACATCAGCCCCATGCCGCCGTGAATCTGGATGGCTTCGTCGGCCACAAAGGCCAACATCTCGGTGGCGTGCAGTTTAGCCATAGCGTAATCGGTATCAGTCGCTGTGCCGTGATCCGTCTTCCAGGCTGCTTTCAATGTCAGCAGCTCCGCTGCTTCGAGCTGCATTTTCATCTCAGCCAGCTTGAATCCGATCCCCTGGAATCTCCCGATAAACTGGCCAAACTGCTGGCGCTCTGCGGCCCAGTCGGTCGCATGTTCCAGAGCCCGATACGCGCGGCCAAGACACATCGCTGCCACCTGAAGCCGGGTCGCACCCAGCCAGTCGTTAGCGACATTAAAGCCCTGATGCTCAGCACCTAGCATCTGGGATGCGGGCACCCGGCAGTTCTCAAATTCAAGAATACAGTTGTGATAACCGCGATGAGAGACGCTGTGATACCCCCGGCGTACAGTAAACCCAGGTGTTCCTTTATCGACAAGAAATGAACTGATTAGTTTCCGTGGGCCGCGAGAGGACTCCTCTTCACCAGTCGCCGCAAAGAGAATCACAAAATCGGCGATATCGGCATGGCTGATGAAATGCTTGGTGCCATTGATGATGTAATCATCGCCGTCACGCTCCGCCCGACACTGCATCGACCGAAGGTCAGAACCCGCGCCCGGCTCAGTCATGGCCAAGCAATCTGTCTTTTCTCCGCGGATGCAGGGAAAAAGGTAACGCTCACGCTGCTCCCCGACACAGGCCTGGAGAATGTTGCTCGGCCGCCCGACAAGGTACTGCAAGGCAAAGTTTGCCCGGCCCAACTCTCGCTCCACCAAAGAAAGTGATACGCTGTCGAGACCGCCGCCGCCGAGTTCCTCCGGCATATTGGCGGCGTAAAACCCCTGCTCGATCGCACGATCACGGATCTGCTGAGCCAGTTCCGGACGCACTTCATCTGATGACTCAACCTCATCCTCGTAAGGATAAAGTTCCTTTTCCGCAAATGTGCGAGCGCTATCGATCAGCATCTGCTGTTCTTCGCTCAGCGCAAAATCCATCGGTTTCTCCTTGTGTTGCAGTTCGGTTTGACCGCGACGATCTGTGTCGGCGCCCCAAAAAGCGTGTTTTACTGATTGAAGATCATGGGCTCGCCTCACCCAGAGCTATCAACCGATGCATCGTCGTGCAAGCGATGATTTCCGTCAAGGCTCAAAGCGCGCCCACATCAAGCTTATCGGATCTTATGCGAGAACTGGCGAACCCCTCTACGAGGTGCATTTCAATGGATGTCTTTCAGGCCGAGCGTTCTGAGCGCGACATGCGAAAGCAGTAAAACGGCTTTAGGAAAAACGAATCCGGGTTAGGCCAAAACCCTCAAGCTTTGGCAGAGGCAGGATTGCCGATCAGGCAAATGCAGGATGAAGAAAACCCGGAGAAGTCGTGTCATTGGCGTCATCAAACGCCACTGTCTCCCAACAGTCCTGACGCTCATCAAGCTCGCGAAGGAGGCGGTTATTGAGACCATGTCCTGATTTATGGGCACAGAAACTGCCGATCAGGGGGTAGCCCAAAAGATAGAGATCTCCGATCGCGTCAAGAATCTTATGCTTGACGAACTCGTCACCGTAGCGAAGGCCGTCATCGTTAATCACCCGGAAGTCATCCATGACGATGGCATTATCCAGACTGCCGCCGCGGGCGAGTCCAGCTTCTTGCAGCGCCTCCACATCCTGGAGGAATCCAAATGTTCGAGCGCGACTGACCTCCTTGGCGAAAGAAATCTCGGATAGATCAATAGTCGCTTCCTGGGCCGATGACTGCATGGACGGGTGGTCAAAATCGATACTGAAACTCACCTTAAACCCGTCATAAGGCTCAAAGCGGGCCCACTTGTCGCCGTCTTTGATTTCTATCGGCTTGCTGATGCGGATAAACTGCTTGGGAGCAGACTGCATCTCGATACCGGCAGACTGGATGAGAAACACAAAAATTCCCGCGCTGCCGTCCATGATTGGGACTTCGTCTGAGTCGAGTTCGACGATCGCGTTGTCGATATGCAGTCCCGCAAACGCCGACATGAGGTGCTCCACCGTGGACACACGAACACCGTTGTGCTCGATGGTGGTAGAAAGTCTCGTGTCACTCACACGGTCCAGTGCTGCGGGGATTTCCGCGACCGGATCGAGATCAACTCGGCGAAATACGATCCCCGTGTTGACCGGTGCCGGTCGGAGCGTCAGGTAGACTTTTTTCCCGGTGTGTAAACCGACGCCTGTGGCGCCGATGACATTTTTAAGCGTTCTTTGCCGAATCATCCTGACTGATTTCCCGGTTTTTCCAGCTTTTGCACACATTCTTTGAGCGCATAAGGCTAATTTTACACGGAAAAATCAGAGTTTAGGACTTTTTTTGAAATATTTTTACCCTTTTTTTTGCATAATTGTCGAAATTAAGCCATTCCAGCCTATCGCTTAAAAATCAGTCGGCCTGGCGCCGTAAAAAAGCCGGCACATCCAGATAATCCATGTCCACTGCGGCGTTCCCCTGGAGGTCAACGTCTCCAGCCGCGCGCGGCCGCCGGCGAATCACGGTTGGCACATCGTAATCATCTTCGTGGCCGCCCGAATCCTCCTCCATTCCCTGATCCTTGACCAAGCTGATCTGGGGCGCTTTGCGAATCCCTGTCGCAACCATGGTTACCCGCAATTCATCTTCCATTTCGGGATCGAGAACGGTCCCAATGACTACGGTACCATCCTCGGAGGCATACTCGTTGACAATCTCGCCGACCTGGGCGAATTCATCCAACTGCATATCGGGTCCCGCCGAAACATTCACCAGCAGGCCTTTGGCGCCGTGAATGTCGACTTCTTCCAATAGCGGACTGGAAACAGCGCCTCTTGCCGCCTGCATCGCCCGGTCCGGTCCTGTTGCCGTTGCGGAACCCATCATCGCCATCCCCATCTCCGCCATCACCGTGCGCACATCTGCAAAGTCAACGTTGATGAGTCCAGGCCGGGTGATCAACTCTGAGATACCCTGCACTGCATTAAAGAGAACCTCATTCGCCTTGCCGAAAGCCTCAAGTAAAGTGACGTTCCCGCCCATGACTTCCATGATGCGCTCGTTTGGAATCACGATCAGAGAATCGACCAGTTCGCCGAGTTCCTTGATTCCCTGTTCGGCCGCCTCGATGCGTCTCTTTCCCTCAAATGCAAACGGCCGTGTCACCACCGCCACGGTAAGAATCCCTTTCTCCCGAGCCAGTTGCGCAATCACCGGCGCGGCGCCGGTACCTGTCCCTCCGCCCATGCCGGCGGTTAAAAAGACCATGTCCGTGCCATCCAGCGCAGCAGCGATCTTGTCCCGGTCTTCTGAAGCTGCCTGGCGGCCGACCTCCGGGTTGGCCCCCGCGCCAAGACCGCGGGTCAGGCCCTCACCCAACTGCATCACCTTGGAAACGCCCGAACGGTGCAAGGCCTGGGCATCCGTATTGGCGGCAATGAATTCCACCCCTTCCAGACTGGCTGAGATCATATGATCCACGGCATTGCCGCCGCCTCCGCCAATTCCGATAACTTTAATGACGGCCTGCTGGCCAGATACTTCCATGAGTTCAAACATAGTAGTTCTCCTCAGATAGGGGTTGAACAAAAGACAATGACTGTATGGGTAAACAAAAATCGAATCGTTGACGAAGATCGGACTTCGCCATGAATATATGCATGGTCAGTCCTCCTTTAATCGGGATGAAAACCAGCGCTTCATCTTGCTGACAAATTCAACGGCCGGAATGTCCGGCAACGCGCGGGGGCTTCTTTTGTGCTGGGTTGGATGCTCAAGACCAAACAGCACCAACCCGACGCCGGTCGAATAAGAGGCATTGCGAATCAGCTCACTGCGAGCGCCGTTGTACTGGGGCACGCCAAGACGCACCGGCATGTGGAAGATCTCCTCGGCGAGTTCCACCATTCCAGCCAGCTTGGCGCTGCCACCTGTCAGCACGATCCCCGTGCCCAAAAGCTCTTCAAACCCACTGCGCCGCAGTTCTGCCTGAATGAGCAGGAAGAGTTCTTCTACCCGCGGCTCAATGACATCCGCCAACGTGGTCCTCGCAAGCTTTCGCGGCGCGCGCTCACCGACACTGGGGGTATCGATCATCTCTCCCTCAGGGGCCAGCTGCACCAGCGCTGTTCCGAATTTCTTTTTGAGCTCTTCTGCAGCCTGAGTCGGCGTTCTGAGAGCCACTGCGATGTCATTTGTGATCTGATCGCCTGCAACAGGCAGTACGGCAGTGTGGCGAATCGCGCCATCGGTAAAGACGGCAATGTCAGTGGTCCCGCCGCCAATATCGACCATGGCCACCCCGAGTTCGGTTTCGTCATCATCCAAAACCGCATAACTCGAGGCCACTTGTTCGAGCACAATCTCCTCAACGTCAAGTCCGCATCGAGTGATGCACTTGACTATGTTCTGGGCTGCGCTGACTGCACCGGTAATGATGTGCACCTTGGCTTCAAGGCGAACGCCGCTCATGCCAATGGGCTCACGGATACCGTCCTGACCATCAATAATGAAGTCCTGGGGGAGAATGTGCAGAACTTGCTGATCGTTCGGAATGGCCTGGGCCTGCGCCGCATCGAGGACCCGCTCGACATCTTCAGCGCTGACTTCATCCCGATTCTTGATGGCAGCGACACCGCTGGAGTTCATGCTGGTGATGTGGGCTCCGGCAATACCTGCGTAAACCGAACTGATTCGGCATTCCGCCGTCAGTTCCGCCTCCTCGATAGCCTGCTGGATCGACTGCACGGTGGAGTCGATGTTCGCCACCACGCCCTTGCGCAAACCTTTCGACGCATGCTGTCCTACCCCCAGAATCTCGATTTCCTGGTTCTCTTTTACCTCGGCGACAACGGCGAGTACCTTTGAAGTACCGATATCGAGCCCGACAATGATTTCGTTAGCGAGTCGCTTGGTCATGATGTTTGGATCAACCTCTAGCTTCCTGAAAGTCCAGCCAGCTGAACTCCTGTTTCGGTGTTCCCTTGCTCCCACTGCACTGCAAATCCGCTTGCGTAGCGCATATCAACCTTGCCGATTCGATCCGCCTTGTCCCCAAGGGCAATGGTGAAACTGCGGGTAAACCGATCCACCTTCTCAACGACCCCGTCGCGGCCCAGCAGCAACTCAAATCGAGCCGGCACTAGGGATCCCTCTGAGCGCACTTCCAATGTCCAGCGACCGGCCTTGCTGACGGAAAGCTCCAAGGGCTCAAGACCTGCTTCCTGCAGCAGGGGCATCACGGAAAAGAAGGTGTCGACCAGAGTCTCGCGCTGTTCTTTGGGTCCACGCAGTACGGGAGAGGTACGCAGGGCTTGGCCAGGTGCAAGGTTGATATCACTGTCAGGCGTACCCCCGTTCGGATTCTGCAGAGTCTGGAAGCGGGCCATCGCCTGCGTTTCCACCACCTGCAGTTCCAGCGCATCTGGCCAGACACGGCGCACCATCGCCTGATAGACGCCGGGCAAGGTCTCAAGGGCCTTCTCGACTTGGCTCAAGTCCACATTCAGGTAGTTGCCGTGGATGCTGCGCCACGCAGTGCGCTCAATAATTCCCTGATCCACGTGCTGGAGCCTGTTCGAGATCATCACTCTTTCGATAGTGAAGTAGCCCGACCGGATAATCTGATCTGCAGCCAGCGCGCTACCCAGCAATAGCACCAAAGCTGCAATCACTTGCCAGCCTTTGCGTCGATCAGTCCCGTCACCTGTTTTCCCGAGGACCTCCTGTGGGCCGGATACAGGTCTGATTTCAGGCAGGTCGATAGTGTCAGCGCTCAATGATGCTCTCCTACAAATCGAACTTCTGGCTCAAGGTGAACACCGGTGTGATCCGCAACAGTCGCTTGCACTTTTTCGATCAAGCTCTCGATGTCTTTTGCACAGGCCTGCCGATCATTCACGATGAAGTTGGCATGCTGCATTGAGACCTGTGCGCCACCAATACGCAGCCCTTTCAAGCCTGAACTTTCGATCAGGCGCGCAGCGTGATCGTTGGGCGGATTCCTGAAGACTGATCCGGCGCTTGACTGTCGAACCGGCTGGGTGTTGGAGCGCTTCTCGAGTAACGATCGAACGCTGGCGTCCTCACCACCCGTTCCTTGCTTTAGCCGAAACACCCCTGCCGTAAACCAATGGCCCGGAGGAATGTCGACCTGCCGGTATGAGACCGCAAAGCACCCGGCTGGACGGTTTTCAAAAGTTCCCGCGCGATTGACGAGTTCAACCTCCTCAACCAGGCTCCAGGTCTCAGAACCGAATGCGCCGGCGTTCATCGCAAGCGCGCCGCCCATCGTCCCTGGAACGCCGGCCAGAAATTCGCCACCTGACCACCCAAGCTTGGCCGAAAACCTTGAGAACCGTGCACACGACACTCCTGCCTCGACCGCGAAGCGTCCCTCTCCAAGGTCTCTTAACTCCCGAAGGCCCCGATGCGCCGCAATCACGGCACCGTCAAAACCACCATCCCTGACCAGCAGATTGCTGCCAAGACCCAACCACAGTACTGGCACTTCTGGATCCAGTCCTTTGAGAAAGGCACTGAGGTCTTTGCGATCGGCGGGCTCAAAGAAGTAACGGGCCGGGCCGCCCACCTTCCAGCTGGTGTGGTTGGACATGGGCTCATCGCAACGAATCGTGCCGCGAACTCCAACGAATGCCATCTGCTTGTCTGCGGTCATGACGTCAATCACCCGTAGGTTCCCTCGTGCAGGCGGACAGGAGCGATCAGCTCCCGCGCTGCCCGGCCGATGTCTCCCGCACCCAGGGTCAGCACCACATCACCATCACGCAACATCGGCGAAAGAGCCTCTTTCAGTCCCGTGAGATCGGAAACAAAAACCGGATCTGTTCCACCGCGTGCCCGGATCGATCGACACAGAGCACGGCCATCGGCCCTCGCGATAGGTTTCTCTCCCGCCGCGTAGACCTCTGTGACAACAAGACAAGCCACGCCGCCCAGAAGTTCGCTGAAGTCATCCAGCAATTCCTCTGTCCGGGTGAAGCGATGAGGCTGGAACACGACGACCTTGCGTCGATCGGGCCAACTGCCCTGAGCGGCTGCCAGGGTTGCTTCGATCTCTCTGGGATGATGCGCATAGTCATCGACCAGCAGCGCCCGCCCGGTGTCGAAGAAAATCTCTCCCAAGATCTCAAAACGCCGGCCGATCCCGCCAAAATTGCGTAACCCTTTTACGATGGAATCCGGCGCAATACCGACCTTGTCTGCGACAGCAATGGCGGCAAGGGCGTTACGGACGTTGTGCAGTCCCGGCAGAGCCAGATCCACCTCGATAACACTGCGATCCATCAGCGAGACGGCAAACTGCATGCGGGTGCCGTGTTGGCGGATATCGATTGCCTGATAGTCCGCCTCCGGCTCTACCCCATAAGTGACGACAGGTCTTCGGATGTGCGGCCGAAGATCGCGAATCACGGCGTCATCCGAACACAATACCGCCAGACCGTAGAACGGCAGATTGTGCAGAAACTTCAAAAAGGTGTCTGTCAGTTGGTCAAAGTCACCGCCATAAGTCGCCATGTGGTCGGTATCAATATTGGTCACCACCGCAATATGCGGCTGCAGATGCAAAAATGACGCGTCGCTTTCGTCCGCTTCCGCAATCAGCCATCGGCCATTACCCAAACGGGCATTGCCTGCCTCACTTTTAACAAGACCCCCGACCAGAAACGTGGGGTCAAGCTGCGCTTCAGCGAAGACGGTTGCAACCAGACTCGTTGCGGTTGTCTTTCCGTGGGTACCCGCGACAGCAATACCGTTTCGAAAGCGCATCAGCTCTCCCAGCATCTGAGCCCTAGGCACAACCGGTATTCCCTGATCGGCCGCAGCAGTCACTTCAGGGTTATCGCTGCCGATAGCATTGGAGACGACTACGACATCAGCACCCTTTACGTTAGCCGCATCGTGCCCCAACCACACCTGGGCACCCTTGTTGGAAAGATGACGGGTCTCTGCCGAGTCCGCCTGATCCGATCCACTGACTTCGTAGCCCTGATCGATCAACACCGCGGCGATACCACTCATGCCGGCACCGCCGATACCCACAAAATGGACATGTCGTACGAACTCACGCATAGGCCAACTTCAGACAGCAGCCTGCCACCTTGGCCGTGGCATCCGGTCGCGCGAGCTTGTGGGCTGCGCGACCCATGTTGGTCAGGAGGTCTCTGTCTTTTAACAGGCGATCGATCTCTTCTGCGAGCTTTTGTGCGTCCAGCATTGATGCCTCGATCACAACTGCAGCACCGGCGCTCGAAAGCACCTGCGCATTTGCCGCCTGATGATTTGAGGCCGCAAACGGAAACGGCAGCAATATAGACGCCAATCCGGCCGCACAGAGTTCTGTCACGGTCATTGCACCCGACCGGGCAATCACCAGATCAGCTTGCTGATACGCAGCACTCATGTCCTCGATAAACGGAACCACCCGCGCGGGGACTTTTGCATCGGCGTACGCTCGGCTTACTTCGTCTTCCCGATCGCGGCCGCACTGATGTGTGACAGTTAACCCGGAATTGAACTGTGACTCTGCCAACGCCGCCGGCGCCAGATTGTTAATGGCGCGTGCGCCCTGACTGCCGCCGAGGACCAGCACGCGAATGGGCTCTTCTGCGTTGATGGGATCTTGCGCAACTCGGCTTCGAACAATCTCCTGGCGAACCGGATTGCCTGTGCACTTGGCGCTTGCTCCAAGATATTTCACGTTCTCGAAGCCGGTCAGCACCCGTTTGGATAAGGGCGCAAGCAGCCGATTGGTAACACCACAAACTGCGTTGGCTTCGTGAATCACAAGGGGTCGGCGCAACAACCAGGCCGCAAGACCTCCCGGGCCTGCTGCAAAGCCCCCCATCCCCAGCACTGCATCCGGCATTCGTCGACGCGTGATCCTGAGTGCCTGGATGAGTGCCCTCAACAGCATCCAGGGCATCATCGCTTTTCGGATCCAGGAGCTACCCACAAGCCCCTTAATCTCAAGCCATTCCATCTGAAAGCCCGCAGCGGGAACCACACGGGCTTCAAGCCCTTTGCGGGTACCCAACCAGACTATCTCAATACCCTGATCACGAAGATGCTCAGCCACACTCAATGCGGGATACACGTGCCCGCCCGTGCCTCCTGCCATGATCATCACCGTAGTCAACGCGCCCCCACGCGGCCTTTCGACAGGCTGTGCTCTATGGATATCAACAAACCGAACGCCAGACCGTTGATCAGCATGCTGCTGCCCCCATAACTCATCAATGGCAGGTTCAAGCCTTTGGTCGGCACCAGTCCAAGGTTGACCGCAAAATGAAACATCACCTGTACGATCAGCAGCAGACCAATCCCCTGCGCAAGCCGGGCCCCGAAATACGCTTTGGCGGCAGCCGCCCTTGATGCAAGATTGAAGACCCGCCAGAGCACCAAGCCATAAAGACACAAGAGCGCCGCGACACCCACCAGTCCGAGCTCCTCTCCCACCACGGCAATCAGGAAATCATTGCTGGCATGGGGCAAATAAAAGAGTTTCTGCACGCTCGCGCCCAACCCAACGCCGAACCATTCGCCGCTACCCAACGCAATCAATGCCTGAACCAGTTGAAAACCTGATCCATAGGGATCGGCCCAGGGATCCATAAAACTGGAGACCCGGTCCAACCGGTATTCGGCCGTCATGATCAGTACCGCGACCGCGCAAACCGCCACGGCAATCGCACCGAAAATGTACCGAAGGGGTGTTCCGGCGAGAAACATCATGCCCAACGTCACCATCATGATAACGGCGGTACGTCCGGTGGCAGGCTCAAGCAGCAGCAACACCCCGATCGATCCAATCACCGCGGCAGGAATCA
>WTHR01000147.1:0-4119 GCA_011523045.1 Gammaproteobacteria bacterium
CTTTGCCATAGCCGTTCTCTGGTCTCATCAGCGTGAGGGCAAACGCTACGAAGTCCGCGGGGCGGGCTCGAGCCTGCGGCTTTATACCGATGGCGTCCTGCACAGTCAGTTCAATCCGCGTCGGGTAGTCACCGGGAGCGTCTGGGATCTGCTTTGGCTGGGACTTTATTTTCATCCTCGCCCACACCCCGCTCGCGTTCTGGTCTTGGGCCTTGGTGCGGGCACGGCTGTACTGCAGTTGCAGTCGCTCTTCCCCGATGCGACCTTCACGGCAATCGAGCAGGATCCCGTTCATATTGAAGTGGCCACGAATCACTTTGGGGTCGATAAGCGCCGAACCGAGATCTATCGCGAGGATGCGAAGACGTTTGTGACGCGTTACCGTGGACCCCTCTTCGATCTGGTGATTGATGACCTTTTTACCGGCAGTGCCGGTATGCCAAGACGCGCTCTTGAGTGTGATCACAAATGGCTGAAGGGCCTGCAAAAATGTCTTACGGCTGACGGCATGCTCAGTATTAACTTTGCAGACCACGCTGAACTGAAACGCTCTGCGGTGGGGGAGGGTCTCAAAGCACGTCGGCCCTTTCTGAGCGGCTTCGGGCTCAGGAGTCCTGCCATCGAAAACGTTGTGGCCGCTTTACTGCCTTTTAAAGCACAGAGCGCGGATCTGCGAGCCCACTTGGCAGCAACACCTGACCTCGCGGGTTTATTGAAAAGTGATCATCTGCGCTTTCAGGTTCGACGAATTGATGCTCAGCGCTGATGGGCTAAACGGGGCGTAGCACAGCCATCGTGGTGCGGTTAGACTTCACTGCACCGGCGCACTTCTGAGCGCTGTCCACATCCCCCCTTCATCCTCCTGGAACATCCGAACATGAGCAACGATAACTCCTCGCAGAACATGGCGATTTTCTGTGACTTTGAGAACATCGCGCTCGGCGTGCGTGATTTCAGCGATAAACCTTTCAGCATGAAGCTGGTTCTGGAAAGGTTGCTGCTGAAAGGCAACATCGTGGTGAAAAAGGCTTATGCTGACTGGGACCGTTATCAGAGCTTCAAAGCCTCAATGCATGAGGCAGCGTTCGAGTTGATCGAAATTCCCCACGTACGGCAGTCCGGTAAGAATTCTGCCGACATCCGGATGGTCGTTGACGCTCTGGATCTTTGCTACACCAAGTCTCACGTGAATACCTTCGTTATTTTGAGCGGGGACTCCGATTTTTCTCCGCTGGTCAGCAAGCTGCGTGAAAACAACAAGACGGTGGTGGGGGTGGGGGTCAAAAGCTCCACCTCGGATCTGCTGACCTCCAACTGCGACGAATTCATTTTCTATGATGATCTGGCCGGGCGTGCGGGCCCCACTCGCAAGAAAAAAGCCAAGGCGAAAACCAAGAAAAAGAAATCGGCAATGAGTGAGGATGAGAAGCGCCGTCAGGAGGCCATCGATATGGTGATGGCGACGCTGGATGACATCTTCGAGGAGCGTGGCGACGGCACTCAGGTCTGGGGCTCCATGATCAAGCAGACGCTGAAGCGCCGCCAGCCCGGATTCAGTGAGCGGTACCATGGCTTCCCATCGTTCGGCGCGCTTCTGGAGGAAGCCGCCAGTCGCGGATTGCTGCAGCTTCAGCACGACGAGAAGTCGGGCGGTTATATCGTCACCGGAGCGTCTTGATCAGAAGCCAGCATTAATGTCACTTACCTCGGCGTCGCCGGGGAGACTTAAAAAAAGCGTTGAAGCGGCAAGAGATAAGACAGCGAACAGAACAAGACGCAAGAGATGACGAATAGATGAAGGGATTTGTACCGCCTGATGCCGAGACGAATGTTTCTCAGGAACATTGGGCGGTGATTTATATGCCGGGCCGCAATCGACAGCGCTATCCTGCAAACTGCGTCAGGCTCATGGGGTCTGAAGAAGAAGCCCGAGCCGAAGGCCGACCAGCCCAACGCCTCTTTCCTGCGCGAGTCCTGGGCCCTTCCAAGTCCTCTGAAGGTCAGGAGGTCTACTACCTCGTGGAGTGGTTAGCACCGCAATAGCGATTACGGCGATCAAGTAGTCGACGACTTCAGTGTCTCCAGCGCCGCGAGCGCCCGCTTACGGCCCACATCGGGTTGGACGAGCGGCATCGGATACGTTTCGCCAAGACGGATACCGGCTTTACTCAGTGCTTCATCGGGCGCAAGCCAGGGCGCATGAAGGTAGCGGTCAGGCAGCGATGCCAGTTCCGGAATCCAGCGACGCACGTATCGGCCGTCTACATCAAATTTTTGCCCCTGCAGTACCGGGTTGAAGATCCGGAAATACGGGGCTGCGTCTGCGCCGCATCCCGCTACCCACTGCCAACCCGCTACATTGTTTGCCAGATCCGCATCAACCAGGGTGTCCCAAAACCAGGCCTCACCCTGCCGCCAGTGGATCAGTAGGTGTTTAACAAGTATCGAGGCGGCCACCATACGAACGCGGTTGTGCATCCAACCGGTTTGCCACAGTTGACGCATTCCAGCATCGACGATGGGAAACCCCGTTCGACCTAATTGCCAGGCCCTGAGCAGTGCAGGGTTATCCTCCCAGGGAAAATCCACAAACTCTGGGCGGAAGGGTTTTTCAGGCAGATGGGGAAAATGAAACAGCAGGTGGGCGCTGAATTCACGCCAGCCCACTTCGCGTTGAAATGAGGCGGCTCCCCGGCTCGGCTTTTGTCCTGAGATTGTTACCCCGGCATAAGCCTGTGCCGCGCTGATGTTGCCAAAATGCAAGTAGGGGGAGAGCCGGGAGGTCCCATCTTCAGCTGGAAAGTTGCGGTGATCGCTGTACGCAGAGGCCTTTGCGGCAAACTGTTCCAGCATGGCGTGGCCGGCAATTTCTCCCGGTTGCCATGTCTGCGCGATGCGGGTTGCCCAATTCGGCTGTGAGGGCAGCAGGTTCCAGTCCTCCAGGCGGTCTCCATCGGGCAGATCCACGGAAAATTGCGGCGAGACCGGGCCGGTAGGGGTACGCATCTTGGCGCGACTGGCAAGGCACTGTTTCCAGAAAGGGGTAAAAACGCGAAAGGGTGCGCCGCTGCGGTTTTGAATCACCTCCGGAGAGAAGAGTAAATTTCCTTCAAAGCCCTGTGCGCCGACGCCATGAGCCTCGAGCGCAGAGATCAACGCCGCTTCATCCCGGCGGCAATGGGGCTCTACGGCTCGGCTGAAGAACACCGCACTGGCTTGAAGTTCAAGAGCAAGTTCGGTCAGCACACTGACGGGATTGCCGCGTCTTAGTAAAAGACGACCATTGCGCTCTCGGATGCGATGATCAAGGTCGGCGAGGCTGTGGTGCAGCCACCAGCGGCTGGCGGCTCCCGGCTGGCGCGTATGCGTCTCACGGGTGTCCAGCACGTAACAGGGGATAACCACTCTGCCGCCCGCTTCCGCTGCCGCGAAAGCTGGGTGATCGCTCAGTCTTTGGTCTTGGCGCAGCCAGACGATAATGGGGGAGCTCAAGGTCTGAAGCCTCGAGTTAAAAGAAGATAGTTTGGCCGCGCAGACAAGGGTAAAACGTTTAAGCGCATGGTTTATTCACAAAGACAGTGAGAAGATCAAAGTCTAAGTCTTAAACGCGAAATAAATGTTAAGTCATCCCTTTTTTCTCGCCCTCTTTTGCTGTGCGCTCATATCCGTCATTGCTTGGGCGGTCAGCCTGGCCAAGCGTGACGCAGGCGTCGCCGATGTGTTCTGGCCCTGGCTTGCCGTAGTAAGCGCCCTGGTCTATGCGAAAGATACCTGGCCGCCGGGCGGTATTGCCTGGATTACGCTAGTGGTGATCGGGATAGCCGCGCTTCGCCTTTCGGCGATGGTCATCGTACGCAGCGCCCGTACCGGGGAAGACAGGCGCTATACAGAGATCCGCTCGGGCTGGGGTCCAGGATTTGGGTTAAAAAGTCTGCCCGGTATATTCCTGCTGCAGGGCGTGATGGGTTTTGTCGCAGCGATTCCGCTGTCGGTTGTCATGACCCGGGCCGGCGGGTTACTGTGGGTGGATGTATTGATGCTGGGACTGTGGCTGTCTGGATTTGTCATCCAGGCGGTTGCTGACCATCAGTTGGCAAAGTTTTCAAAAGGAGATGACGG
>WTHR01000147.1:4219-11033 GCA_011523045.1 Gammaproteobacteria bacterium
TCGGCCGAGGATACGCTTCGCGTCGGTGGAATTGAGTTCGACCAGAAGTCGCTGGTCGTGAAGCGGGACGAGCAGGAACTCATTCTCTCTCCGATCGGTTATAAGTTACTCAAAATCCTCATGGAGCGCTCACCAGGCGTGGTGTCCAGACAGGATGTGGAGCGGGAGATCTGGGGCGACATGCTGCCTGACAGCGATACCCTTCGCAGCCACATGTACAACCTGCGTAAAGTGATCGATAAGCCTTTCGACAAGTCCTATCTGCAGACTCTGCCGGGGATCGGCTACCGACTATGTGACCCGGATGCCGCCCATTAGAACGGGCGGCGTCCGGCGTTTTTCCCGGACGATCACGTTTCATCTCCTGTTGGTCGTTTTTGCGGCCATCCTCGGCACCTGGGGCGCCGGTTGGGTCATGAAAGAACTTCTGGTTCGGCAGGCCCTTGATACGGAGGCCGAGTATTTCTGGGATCACCGGAAAAAAAACGCATCCTTTCCCCTGCCTGATACCCGTAATCTGACAGCCTATCTCTCGGATTCCGCTGATACGCCAGAGGTGTTGCGGGATCTCGGCCCCGGCTTTCATGACATGACGGGGCATCATCATTCCTACAACGTGCTGGTCTCCGAGCGCGACGGAGAAAGGCTTATCCTGGTTTTTGAGGGAGAACAGGTCAGGGCGTTAACGCTGTGGTTCGGCCTCGTGCCGCTGGCGCTGGTGCTGATCGTGGTCTATGTGTCCCTATACCTGGTCTATCGCGTATATCGCAGTTCGGTTTCGCCCGTTGTCAGGCTCGCCGATCAAGTCGAGTCGCTGCAATTGGAGGCAACACAGCATCCGGATTTTGATGTCAGCGATCTGCCCGACGGTACGGATCGGGAGATTGTGGTGTTGGGGGATGCCCTGAAACATCTTGTCGAGCGGGTGAATGCCTTTGTGGCACGCGAGCGTGAGTTTACCCGCGACGTGAGTCATGAACTGAGGAGTCCGTTAACCGTGATGCGCGTCGCCTGTGATCTCGCACTCAAGGACAATGCGCTGTCAGATCGGGCGAGAAAATCGGTGACCAAGATCCAGCGGGCGGCGGTCCAGATGACCAACCTCGTCGAAGCCTTCCTGCTTCTGGCACGCGAGCCGGATCGTGACATCGAGGCCAACATGGTCTGTATCAATGATCTCCTGGCGGAGGAAGTGGATCGGGCCTCAATTCTGTTGGAGAATCGGTCTGTCAAGTTGAAGACCGATTTCTTTAACCGACTGCTGGTCCGAGCCCCCGAACGTGTTGTCTCGGTCCTGCTGGGGAATTTATTGCGTAATGCCTGTACCTACACTGACGAAGGCTCGGTGCTCGTTTCGATCAAAGGCAAAGAGGTGACGATCACCGACACGGGAATCGGCATGTCGGAGCAGGATCAGGATCATGCGTTTCATGCCTTCAGTCGGGGCAGTCAGGCCCGTCCCGGGGGTCACGGGGTCGGATTGAATATCGTCGGCAAGCTCTCAGACCGCTTCGGCTGGCCTGTCACCCTGCGCAGTGCGCAGGGTGAAGGAACCACTGCGTTGGTCGATTTTCCGGACGCGGTAACTGAGGATCTATAGGGCACTGATTTGGAAACTTCTTTTGGAAAGTCAATCACTCCGCCGTCGCGCTGGCGGGTGTTTGTCTACTGGCTCACCAATGACGATCGCTATCTTGAGCACGCGGGTGCCCACTCGCCCCGTGCCATGGATCCCTGGCGCCTTGTGCCCTTTGTTGGGATGCATCTTGGATGCCTGGGCGTACTGTGGACCGGGATCAGCGGCTTCGCGGTTGCGCTTGCGGTCCTGATGTACGTCGCCCGGATGTTTTTCATCACGGCGTTTTATCATCGATATTTCTCACACCGCGCCTTTGAAAGCAGTCGACCGCTGCGGTTTCTGTTTGCGGTATTGGGATGTACCGCTGGTCAGCGCGGCCCACTGTGGTGGGCAAGTCATCACCGGCAACACCATATTCATTCCGACACCGAGCTGGATCCGCACTCTCCGCAAACCGACACTTTCTGGTTCAGTCACGTGCTTTGGTTCCTGACCCGAGATGCGTTTTCCATCCGCTGGGGGCAAATAGGCGACTTGCGCAAGATCCGTGAGCTGGTCTGGCTTGAAAGGGTGGACTGGTTGCCGCTGGTGGCTTTCGCCGTGCTTTGTTTCTTTCTGGGGGAATGGGCAGCGGCCGCCTACCCCGAGTGGCAGACGAACGGGTGGCAGGCACTGGTGTGGGGTTTCTTTATATCAACCACGGTGCTTTACCACGCCACTTACACCATCAACTCCCTCGCACACCGGTTCGGTAAGCGGCGGTTTGATACACCGGATCACAGCCGCAACAACGCATTGCTTGCGGTGCTGACCTTGGGCGAGGGCTGGCACAACAATCACCATCGTTTCCCGGGCGCCGCAAGGCAGGGCTTCTACTGGTGGGAGCTCGACCTGTCTTATCTGGGGCTTCGGCTGCTGCAGAGAATGGGCCTCGTCTGGAATCTTCGACCCGTGCCGAATAACATCATCGAGGCAGGCCGGAGCCGGCGGTGAATATCGCGGTGGTTGGGGCCGGTGTCTCTGGCCTGGTCTGTGCCCTTGGGTTGGGCCGGCATCACAACGTGACTGTCTTTGAGATCGCGAACCGTGCAGGCGGTCATGCTCATACGGTGGATGTGCACGACGGCCGATCGAGCATTGCCATCGACACCGGATTTATCGTCTTCAACTTCGCGCACTATCCGTTACTGAGCGCATTGTTCGATGCGCTCGATGTCAAATCGCAGGCATCTGATATGAGTTTCAGCGTGCGTTGTGACGTGACCGGCTTCGAATTCAGCGGATCCAATTTGAATACCTTTTTCGCCCAACGGGGTAATCTGCTGCGTGCCGAGAGTTGGCGCTTGCTGAAGGATATCCTGCGTTTTAACCGTGACGGGATCAAGAGTCTTGAAGGGGGGCTTGCGGACCAGGTCACGGTGGGCGATTTTGCAAAGCAGCACGGCTACAGTGATGTCCTGGTGGATCGGTATCTGCTGCCATTGGGAGGCGCGCTCTGGTCGTGCGATACGCGCACCTTTCGGAATTTTCCGATGCGCTTTGTGCTGGAATTTTTGAGAAACCACGCGATGCTGCAGATCGGCAACCGTCCGGTTTGGCGTACCGTGACAGGGGGTTCGCGGCACTACGTTGAGCAGATTGCGCAAGCGCTCGGATCGCGACTTTGCCTGAATCGTCCCGTGACGCAGGTTCTGCGCTCGGGTCAGGGCGTCAAGCTTCTTTTTGGCGGGGGAGACAGTCAGATTTTCGATGAGGTGGTTCTCGCCACGCACGCGGATACCAGTTTGGCGCTGGTGGCTGAGCCGGAGGAAGAGGAAAGAGCGTTGCTGGGCACTTTCCCGTATCAGGACAATGAGGTGTGCCTGCACACCGATACCCGGGTACTGCCAAGAACCCGACGCGCTTGGGCAAGCTGGAATTACCGAATGAAAGAAGGCGTGCACTCCGGTACGTGTGTGACGTACAACATGAACAAGCTGCAGGCGCTCGACAGCACAAAGACGTTCTGTGTGTCGTTAAATCAGCGTGAAGATCTTCGTCCGGATGCGATCTTGCATAAAGAGATCGTGCGCCATCCCCTGTTTGTTCCCGGCCGCGATGAGGCTCAGGCCCGTCACGCCCAAATGATCCGTCGCCGTGGGCTCAGTTACTGCGGTGCTTACTGGGGATTCGGTTTTCACGAGGACGGTGTGCGCAGCGCAACGCAGGTTTGTGACGCCTTCAATGTTGAGCGGCCGTTTTGAACAGCCGACTTTATTTCGGCAAGGTATGGCACCAGCGAAAGCATCCGCGTCCACATGGATTCGGTTATCGCCTCTTTATGGTGTACCTGGACCTTGATGAGTTACCCGCGCTCTTTGATCCGTACTGGCTCTGGTCGGCAAAGAGGCCCGCATTGGCGTGGTTTTGTCGGGCTGATCACCTGGGTGATCGAAAGCACTCGCTGAAGGCCTCGGTCGCTGCACTGGTGGAACGCGAAGGGGGGCGTGCTCCCAAGGGTCCGATCACCCTGCTCACGCATCTTCGATACTTCGGCTATTGCATGAATCCGGTCAGTTTTTATTTCTGCTGGGATGAATCGGGCAGCCGGGTGGAGTACGTTGTTGCCGAGGTTAACAACACCCCCTGGGGCGAGCAGCATTGTTATGTGATGCATTACCCCGAAGGCATCACTGCGGAGGACAAGGTGTTTGAATTCGACAAAGCCTTTCATGTATCCCCTTTCATGAAAATGGAACAAAGATACCGCTGGCAGTTTTCACAGCCCGATGACCGGCTTCGCGTCAGAATGCGATCGTTTGAAAGTGGCAGGGAGATGTTCTCTGCGGCACTTGATCTGCGCGCCAGTGAGTTGAGTGCCCGAACGCTAAGGCAGGCGCTTTTGCGCTTTCCGCTGATGACCGTGCGTGTCATCACCGCCATTTATTGGCAGGCCTTGCGTCTTTGGATGAAGCGCGTGCCCTTTGTGCCGCACCCGGATGCCTCATAGGCGCGCCTTAATTTGGCTCGATGCATATAGATGCATGTAAACGAAGACACCGGCGCGCAACGCGAAGATGCGGATAGCAATAAATTGTCAAAACAGCAGATTTTGCAGAAGTAATAATCCGTAGCAGCATCCGTACCAACATCCGTATCAACAAAAGAAGTCGCAACAGAACGACGGAAGAGGAGAAGAGGATTGAACGAAAACGCAGCGGTATCCCCGGTATCTGGTCAGGGATTACAGCCAAGCTGGTTTGAAAAGAAGTGTCGCGCGGCACTGATCAACCGTCTGGCTAATCTGAAGGGGACGCTCGTCATAAAGGATGGTCAGCAAACGCTGACGTTGGGCAGTGGCGAGGGCGCGCGGGCCCAGCTGACGGTGCGCAGCCCCGATTTTTATACCGACCTTGCTCTTCGTGGGAGCCTCGGCGCTGCTCAAGGCTGGATGATGGGCAATTGGGACAGCGAAGACCTTACCGGCCTGATTGCGCTATTTGCCCGCAACCCTGATTTGACTGATGGGTTTGATCAGGGCTGGGCGCGGCTTGCTGCGCGCGGCGCGTCCATTTTTCACCGACGACGCCGCAACTCGCTGGACGGCAGTCGGCGCAATATCGCTGAACACTATGATTTGGGGAATGAGCTCTTTGAGCTGTTTCTTGACCCGGCGATGAATTACTCAAGCGCGGTCTTTCATCACTCCGGCGAATCTTTGGAGCAGGCGGCCCGAAATAAACTGGAGCGGATCTGCGCCAAATTGAGCCTGTCGGAAAAGACGCATGTGCTGGAGGTGGGTTGTGGCTGGGGCGGGTTTGCCATCCATGCGGCACGTGAGCATGGATGCCGGGTTACCGGCATCACCATCTCAAAGGAGCAGTATGATTTCGCACGGAGCGCTGTCGCAAAGGCGGGATTGACTGACAAGGTTGAGATCCTTTTGAGCGACTATCGGAATCATCAGGGCGATTACGACCGCGTGGTGTCCATCGAAATGATTGAGGCCGTCGGCAACGAGTTTCTGGGCGATTATTTCGCCACGATCATGTCCTTGCTGCGACCCGATGGGGTTGCCCTGATACAGGCGATCACTATGCCTGATCAACGCTACGAGCAGTACCTGAAGGGATGTGACTTTATTCAGCGCTACATCTTTCCCGGCAGTTGCGTGCCGTCTTTGGGGGCGATGAGTCAAGCCTATTCAAGCCGGACCGACTGCAAACTGGTTCATCTTGAGGACATCGGGCCCCATTACGCCAGAACGCTTCGGCTATGGCACGACCGCTTTAATGCCCAGCGCACCACCATTTTGTCTTTGGGATACCCTGAGCGATTTATCCGGTTATGGCAGTACTACTTTTCCTATTGTGAGGCCGGTTTTGCTGAGCGTTACCTGTCTGATGTCCAGATGGTACTTGCACGGCCTGAGTGGCGCGGCAGTGTCTCATGCGAGGCTTTACCCCAGTGGTGATCATGCGGGCCCATCAGTGGGCCAATTTTGCGGCCTTCCAGCTCGCCTGGCTCGTAGCGGTGTGGGGCGCTTCTGCCGGGCTATGGTGGCTCGGACCCGTCGCGGTGGCCGCCTGGGTGAGTGCCTACTCGATTTGGCAGAAGTGCGCCCGAGCAGAGGCTCTGCTTTGGCTGGGTGCAGGTCTGCTTGGTGCGATGACGGATTCCCTGCTGGTGTGGTCGGGCGCCATGGCTTTTCCTGAATCGGCGGGGCCAGCGTTTCCCACCACGCCCTGGATGGTGGCGTTATGGATCAATTTTGCGGCAGCGCTCAGGCACTGCATGGGTTGGCTATGCGGCCGCTTTATGCTGGCGACCGTGTTTGCAGCGATCGGGGGTCCCCTCGCCTATCTGGCAGGCAGCAAGTTCGGCGCACTGGAGATTCATAGTCTGTTGGCCATCGTGGTTGCATGGACCCTGGTCATGCCCTGCTTGCTGCTGATTGAAATGAAGACCCGCTCCGGCAGTGCAGTGGGTTCAGAAGAATTAGAAAAGGTGACAGGGGTGAACACGCCGGGAGAAGGCATATGAGCGGGTTTTTTACCGGATCGGCAATGAAAGCAGTAGAGCGGGGATGGGTTCCGGATTCCATCGTCCGCAGCGGTATTCGTTCTCTGTGCCGGCAGCGCATGCGCGAGATTCAGATCCCTCAAGCACAGCAGAGCGAACATCTGATGAGTTCGTTCGTAACATGGGGAAGGCCCCCGTGGCACCGCTCGTGCATAAAGCGAATGAGCAGCACTA
>WTHR01000002.1 GCA_011523045.1 Gammaproteobacteria bacterium
GCGCAGCGCCGTGCCGCCGGCAGCGCTGCGCCTGCTGACGGCCTTCGGCCTGCTGCTCTTCGCCGGGGTCGGCGCAGTGACGATGCTGGCAGGCTCGGATTACCTTGCCTATAACGCACTGGCGCAAGACCCCGTTGCGGGACAGCACCTTGGCATCCTGATTGTCGAATTCGGCGTCGGCGTGACGGTGAGCGCAGTCATGATCACGATCTTTCTCGCCTTTGCCGGGCGCAACGATCCATGACCATCGCGGGCCTGTACAACTACTGGATTGTCATCCTGCTGATGATGACCGGTTTTTATGTCGTGATCTCAAGCGGAAACCTGGTGAAGAAGATCATCGGCCTGAATGTCTTTCAGGCGTCGGTATTCATTCTCTACATCAGCGTTGGGAAAATGGCGGGCGGGCGTGTCCCGATCCTGCAGGAAGGGGTCAGCGACTACTCCAACCCTCTGCCCCATGTGCTCATCCTGACGGCGATTGTGGTGGGTGTCTCGACAACCGCCCTGGGGCTCGCCCTGGTCGTCAGGATACGGGAAGCCTACGACTCGGTTGAGGAAGTCGAGATTCATCGACAGGACGAGTCATTGTGATTAGCGCGCAACTGCCCGCGCTGCAGGTGGTTGTCCCGCTGATCGCGGCGGCACTGTGTCTCGTTCTGTCTCGTCCGCTCGCTGCCTGGACCCTCACCTTTTTGGCGAGCGCGGCGGCGATGGTGGTGTCTTTCCTGTTGCTGGGCGCCGTGATGGATTCGGGCACCATCGACTACGCCTTCGGCGGCTGGGCGGCGCCCTTTGGGATTGCCTACCGCGTCGATCTGGTTAACGCCTATGTGCTGATGATTGTTTCGACCATCAGTACCGTGGTGTCGGTCTTCGCCCGGGCCAGTGTCGCAAGCGAAATCGAGAAACACAACCAGGGATTCTTCTACACCGCGTGGCTCTTGTGCCTTACCGGACTTCTGGGCATCGCGATCACTGGGGACGCGTTCAACCTGTTTGTCTTTTTGGAAATCTCGTCTTTATCGAGCTATGTGCTCATTGCGATGGGATCCGACCGCAGGGCTCTCACCGCCGCCTACCAGTACCTCATCATGGGGACGATCGGGGCAACGTTTATTCTGATCGGAGTGGGTTTGCTGTACGCGCTGACCGGCACGCTCAATATGCAGGATCTTGCCGAGCGGTTGCCCGACGTTTCGGGCACCCGGACCGCACGAACCGGTTTTGCCTTCCTGACGGTCGGCCTCGGGCTCAAGATCGCTCTCCTTCCTTTACACCTGTGGCTGCCTAATGCCTATGCGTATGCCCCTTCCGCGGTCAGCGCGTTTCTCGCCGCGACCGCCACGAAAGTAGCCGTTTATGTGCTGCTGCGGTTTGTGTTTTCGGTCTTCGGTGTGGAGTTTGCGCTTGGCGCCATGCCGCTCGCCATCGGCCTCGCGATCCTGGGGGCGATCGCCGTGCTGTCGGCCTCGACGGTCGCCATCTTCCAGGAGAATCTCAAACGGATGCTGGCGTATTCCAGCG
This sequence comes from Gammaproteobacteria bacterium, assembly GCA_011523045.1. Lineage (GTDB taxonomy): Bacteria > Pseudomonadota > Gammaproteobacteria > Arenicellales > UBA868 > UBA868. The sequence goes on from WTHR01000002.1 coordinate 1,528, forward strand.
TCGCACAGATCGGCTACCTTGCCCTTGGCATCAGCCTCGCGACACCTGCCGGGCTCACCGCCACGATACTGCATCTTTTCAACCATGCCCTGATGAAGGGTGCGCTGTTTGTCGCGCTGGGCTGTATCGCCTGGCGGATCGGCAGCAGCCGGCTGCAGGACTTTGCGGGGCTGGGCTATCGCATGCCCTGGACCATGGGGGTTTTTGTTGTCGGCGGACTCAGCCTGATCGGCATTCCGCTGACCGCAGGCTTTATCAGCAAGTGGTACCTCGTGCTGGCTGCGTTGGAGAAGGGATGGTGGCCCATCATCGTTGTAATCATTGCCGGCTCGCTGCTGGCGGTCCTGTATGTCTGGAAAGTCGTAGAGAGGGCTTATCTCGCGAAACCCCCGGAAGACGCAACGAGAGCTGAGGCCCCGCCGTCGATGCTGATACCCGCCTGGCTGTTGGCGATTGCCAACCTTTACTTTGGATTCCAGACGCATCTGAGTGTGGGGGTCGCCACCCGCGCGGCGGCGGAACTCTTTGGGATAGCCCCGTGAGCGACTCTCTCCTAACCTGGATCGTTTTCACGCCGCTCATTGGTGCGGCAGCCGTTCTGCTGACCGGCCGCTGGCCGAATCTGCGCGAGGCGGTCAGTCTGATCACCGGTGGTGTGCTGATTACCCAGGTCACACAACTGATCTCCCCCGTGCTGGCAGGCGAGACCCCGAGCGTCCTGCTGGCGGTGCCGGTACCGGGGGTGCCGCTTGCACTTCAGGCAGAACCGTTGGGTCTGCTCTTTGCGTTGATTGCAGCGGTGCTGTGGGTTGCGACCACCGTGTATGCCATTGGCTATATGCGTGGCCACGGCGAAAAGCACCAGACCCGGTTCTTTGCCTTTTTCGCGATTGCGATCAGCGCCACCATGGGGGTGGCCCTGGCACAGAACCTGTTCACCCTCTTTCTTTTCTACGAACTGCTTACGCTGTCCACCTACCCGCTCGTCACCCATGCGGGTACCGATGAAGCACGACGGGGCGGGCGCGTCTATCTCGGTATTCTGATGGGCACCTCCATGGGATTCCTGCTGCTGGCGGTGATCTGGACCTGGCAGCTTGCCGGAACGACGGCATTTCACCCCGGAGGCATCCTAGCGGACAAAGGCTCTCCGGTGGTGGTCGGTGTGCTTTATGCGCTTTTTGCCTTCGGCATCGGCAAAGCCGCTCTGATGCCCTTCCACCGTTGGCTGCCCGCAGCCATGGTTGCCCCGACACCGGTCAGCGCTCTGCTGCACGCGGTGGCGGTGGTCAAGGCGGGGGTTTTTGCAATTCTCAAGATCACGGTCTATGTCTTCGGACTCGATCTTTTGTCCGTCACGGGCGCCACGACCCCGATCCTGTGGGTGGCCGCCATCACGATCATCGGCGCATCACTGGTGGCACTGTATCAGGACAACCTCAAGAGACGGCTGGCCTATTCGACCATCAGTCAACTTTCCTATGTGGTTCTGGGTGCGGTCCTCGCCAACGCCGCAGGCATCGCCGGCGCGGCTGTGCATATCGCGACTCACGCCGTTGGAAAAATCACGCTGTTTTTCTGCGCCGGCGCCATTCTGGTGGCTGCCCACAAGACACGGGTCAGTGAACTGGACGGGCTCGGCCGGCAGATGCCGATCACGATGGGCGCATTTCTGATCGCCAGTCTCAGCATTGCCGGTCTGCCGCCGATGGCGGGCCTGTGGGGCAAGTGGTATCTCTCAATCGGAGCGCTGGACGCAGGCTATGGAGTGTTGGTGGGTGTGCTGATGCTGAGCACGCTTCTCAACATCGCCTATCTTCTGCCAATTCCGCTGCGCGCCTTCTTTAAAGTCGATCGCGATGCCCCTGCGGGCATCACCGAGGCCCCTGCCGCCTGTCTGATCGCGATTGGTGTAACAACCACTCTGTGCCTGGTGCTGTTCTTCTACCCAGCACCAATCCTGCAATTGATCGCACCACTGCTGGGCTAGCGACGTTATGGGCCGTCATCAAATTCAAGCCGGAGTCGAACCGTCAGCATGATTTTCAGGATTTTTCTCTGCCTGTGCGCCGCTCTGGTGATCATCGAGATCGCTGTTCATCGCCATGTCATTTTTTCCTGGGAAGGATGGCCCGGGTTTTACGCCCTCTGGGGGTTCGTTTCTTTGTTCGCCATCGTTATACTTGGCAAGTATCTAGGCCAGCTGATCAGGCGGGACGAGGACTACTACGATGATTAGCCTGCCGCCAGGGATCATCATTCTGGTGGGGGCTTTAGCGCTGCCGCTGCTGCCCCGCAGCGCTCAGGCCATCGGCGCGTTGGCGCTGCCCGCGATCAGCCTGGCGCAACTGCTTTTTCTATCCGAGGGTGTCTTTCCGGGAATAGAGCTTGCGGGTCTGAGCCTGCTGCAGGTGCGGGTGGATCCACTCAGCCTGGCCTTCGGTTACATCTTTCACATCGCCGCCTTTATCGCGGCTCTTTATGCGCTGCATGTACGCGATACGGTGCAGCATGTCACGGCCATGTTGTACGTCGGCAGTGCGATTGGTGCGGTGTTTTCGGGAGACCTCATCACCTTGTTTATCTATTGGGAGATTACGGCTCTGGCCTCTGTTTTCCTGATATTTGCCAGCCGAACCCAACGCGCATACCAGGCCGGAATACGGTATCTCATCGTTCAGATCGGCTCTGGGGTTCTGCTGCTGGCAGGCATCCTGCTTCACTATCACGACTCAGGGTCCCTCTCATTCGACCAACTGATCGGCCCCGATGGAAACCTCAGCGACGCCAGCGCAGGCGTATGGCTGATCTTCGCGGCATTCGGAATCAAGTGTGCTTTCCCGTTGCTTCACAACTGGCTGCAGGACGCCTATCCTCAAGCAACTGTAACCGGCGCGGTATTCCTAAGCGCGTTCACCACCAAACTTGCGGTGTACGCGCTGGCACGAGGATTTCCCGGCACCGAAGTGCTGATCGGCATCGGCGTCGTGATGACGCTCTTCCCGATATTTTTTGCAGTCATTGAAAATGATCTGCGCAAGGTGCTCTGCTATAGCCTTAACAATCAGCTGGGCTTTATGGTGGTCGGCGTTGGAATCGGCACTGAGTTGGCACTGAACGGTGCGGTTGCCCACGCCTTTGTTCATATTCTCTACAAGGCGCTTCTTTTTATGTCCATGGGTGCCGTGCTCTACCGGACCGGCACAATCCGGGCGTCTGATCTTGGCGGGCTATACCGATCAATGCCGTGGACCGCGGCTTTCTGTATTGTCGGGGCAATGTCGATTTCCGCGTTTCCGCTGTTCAGCGGTTTTGTCGCCAAGTCACTGACGATGTCAGCAGTAGCCGAGGGCTACTATATGTTGACCTTCATCGGACTCTTAATCGCCTCTGCAGGCGTGATGGAACATTCGGGTATCAAGATTCCGTATTTCGCCTTTTTCGGCCACGATTCGGGCATCCGTTGCAAAGAGGCGCCATGGCATATGTGTCTGGCCATGGGTGCGGCCGCCGTCTTATGTATCGCAATCGGCTGGTTTCCGCAGCCGCTTTATGCACTGCTTCCCTATCCGGTGGTGTACCAGCCCTATGCTGATTTCGGCCACTCCGTGACCCAGCTTCAGCTGCTGCTGTTTGCCGCCCTCGCCTTTGTGGTACTCAAGCGTACCGGGATGTACCCGGCTGAACAGGCGTCGCTCAACCTCGATACGGACTGGCTCTACAGGCGCGCCGCGCCGCGAGTAATCCGTAAGATCGTCGCGGTATCACGACAGGTAGGGCAGGCGTTCTTGCGGACGGGCTCGGAGCTTGGCCGAACCCTGATGCGCCTGGTACTGAACCATTACGGGCCGGAGGGCACCCTGGCACGCGCGTGGCCAACGGGCTCCATGGTGCTGTGGGTAGCGGTGCTGCTCGGCGCGAGCCTCATCTTGTTTTACCTGTAACCTGCAAGGACCTGTCGAGATGAATTCCCCAACGGACGCACCATCAGCTGAGCGCCAAGACCACGTCGATGCGGCAATCACGTCCCGCCGGTCGGTGCGGGCCTTTTTACCGACCGCGATACCCAATGAAGTTGTTCGCCAGATTCTCGCTACCGCGGCGCGCGCGCCGTCCGGCACCAATATCCAGCCCTGGCGGGTGTACGTGCTGACCGGCAACCGCTTGAAGCAGTTGAGCGATGCCATCCTGGCGGCATACAACGATCCCGAGATTGCCAAGACCCACACAGAAGCGTATCCGTACTACCCCAAAGAATGGGTCTCCCCCTACATCGAACGCCGGCGCAAGATCGGTTGGGGTCTATATGGACTGCTTGGCATCACCCGAGAAGACAAGGACAAGATGCACCACCAACACGGCCGCAACTATCTCTTTTTTGATGCGCCAGTCGGCCTGATCTTCAGTATCGACCGCGTTCTGGAGCAGGGCAGTTGGCTCGACTACGGCATGTTCCTGCAGAACATCATGGTGGCAGCGCGCGGGCGCGGGCTCGACACCTGTCCGCAGGCTGCATTCAATCCGTTTCATCGTGTCATTCGAGAAACGTTGCAGATGCCGGACAGTGAAGAACTGGTCTGCGGTATGGCGCTGGGCTATGCCGACAACGATGCCGTTGCGAACCGGCTCACCACCGAACGCGAATCCCTCGACGTCTGGGCAACCTTTCTGGATTAAAGAACGACCGCCTCAGGGCGCTGCGATCTTCAGGCTTTCCTTGAAGTGGCGCCGGCACATCGACACATAGGTTTCGTTGCCGCCGATCTGAATCTGGTCACCGCTGTGCATGGGCTGCCCTTCACCATCGAAGCGCACGACCATGGTGGCTTTTCGACCGCAGTGGCAGACGGTCTTGATCTCACGCAACTCATCCGACAGCGCAAGGAGCTGGCGGGAACCCTCAAAGAGGGCGCCGAGAAAATCCGTGCGCAGACCATAAGCGAGCACCGGGATGTTCAGCGCGTCAACGACCTCCGTCAGCTGATCAACCTGATCCGCGCTTAAAAACTGGGCTTCATCGACCAGCACACAGTCAATCGGCTGGGTTTCGGATGCGTTCTTCACCAGGTCGAGTAAATTAATACTGGCATCGACATCTACGGCCTCTGCTTCAAGACCGATGCGTGAGCGCACCCGGTTTTCACCAGAGCGGCTGTCGATCCGGGGTTTGATCACGAGCGTATGCATGCCCCGCTCGGCGTAATTGTGGCGAGACTGCAAAAGGTTGGTCGTCTTGCCGGCGTTCATCGCCGAGTAGTAGAAGTAAAGTTTTGCCACGCGAGTACCTGCCTGTCGTCAATGCCTGAATTGTAGGACATCGCCGGGCTGCGTCGGTCGATCAAGCCATCTATACTGGGCTCATCACATCGTTTGAAGCAATCTTATGACGACTTCCTCTCTCACTTTGGATGAAATTTACGCGCTCGCCCATGAAGCCCTGCTGAATGCCGGCGCCAACGCAGAACACGCCGACGCGGTGGCGGATGTCGTCACCCGTGCAGAACGCGACGGCTCACACTCTCACGGTCTGTTCCGCATCCCCGGTTACGTCGCCTCGCTTCGCAGCGGCAAAGTAAAAGGCGATGCGGATCCAACGCTGTCGAAGCGATCGCCCGTCGTGCTGCACTGCGACGGGGATCTGGGGTACGCGCCCCTGGCACACCGGCGCTCGCTGACGGCACTCGCCGAAGCGGCCAAAGAAAACGGGCTGGCCACCCTATCTTTGACACGAACGCATCATTTCGCGGCCCTGTGGCCGGAAACCGAAACACTGGGCCAGTATGGGCTTGTCGCCATGGCCTGTGTTTCTTATATGCCGAGTGTGGCCCCCTATGGCGCATCCCAGGCGTTATACGGCACAAACCCTTTCTCCTTCGCCTGGCCGCGGGCGGGCGGCACGCCCCTGGTCTTTGATATGGCCACCGCTTCGATGGCCATGGGAGATGTGCAGATCGCGGCCCGCGATGGTCACAAGGTGCCTCCCGGCACCGGGCTCAACGCCGACGGCGCCCCCACGACCGATCCCAAAGAAATTATCAAGGGGGTTCTGCTGCCTTTTGGCGGCTACAAGGGCTCCCACATCGCGATGATGATTGAACTTTTGGCAGGTCCCCTGGTGGGAGAGACTGCGAGTTATGCTTCCAAGAGCCGCGACAGCGGTGACGGAGGGCCGCCCCAGGGAGGCGAATTCATTCTGGCGATGAACCCCGACATGCTCTCGGGCGCTGATTGGCAAGCCGAGAGTGAGGCCTTTCTGGCGAGACTTGACGCCCTGGAAGGCGTGCGTTTACCAGCCGAACGGCGCTACGCAAACCGACAGAACACCGGGCCCCGTGAGATCAACGCCGAACTTCTGGCGAAGATCCGGGCGACACTGTCGCCCGGATGACCCTAACTGCTCTAAAGGCGTACCAGCTTGATCAGGTTGTTCAGGCTGTCTAACGGCTCAGGGCCATACGACGGGTACGATGTTCGTTCTCGCCTGGAAGTTATTCAGGTTAGCACCACGCGCGATTGAAGAGACCATGAAGTAGTAGGTCTCACCTGAAACCGGATCCCAACTATTGAGCGGCGGCTGCTTGATGTGCCCGCCTTCAACGGAACTTTTGTTCTTGCAGGTGCCGTTGGGCACCATCCACTCCCAGGTGCCCCCATACCAGGCTCCGTTTCGGTAGACGAACACCCATGGATTGGCATTCACGTCAATGTTGTAAGCGCCCGAACGGTGCGGGATCGATGCCGTCGGCCACGTCGCGGATCCGGCGAACTCCAGGCAGATCAAGCCTGCGCCAATATTGACTTTGAGACTGTCCGTCACCGGCCAGCTTGCGACGTTGGTATGCAGCCAATTGACCTTGCTTAACTCAAATTCCTGCTGACCTCCCGGTGTGATTGGGGCATTGCTTGTGACCTGCGTTGTTCCGGGATTGTCCGTGCTTGTCGTCGTGGTCGTACTGGTATCAGCGGTCGTGGTTGTATTGGCACTGTCATCGACCACGCCGGACGAGGACTTGCTGGCAGTGCAATCAAAAGGCCAACACCAGCCATCGGAGCAGCCGCTCAGGGGCAGCGCAATCGCCATCAGCACACCAGCACGAATCAATATTTTTTTCATCATTTTTCCATCCACAAAGATATCTTTGCGTTTTAACGTTTTCATTATAACTTGGCGCGCCGATACGCTATGTCGGCGACTTTTTGATTAATGTGACGGAGATCACATGGGAAGTAAAAAAACACGGTGTCTTAAGGCTAAAAGTCGGTTGGGGCGCCGCCCTCGTGTTTTCGGCGTTCGACAAAATCCTTTAGTTCATCTCGCGTTGCCGCATCCATAGGCGGCGCTTCAAACCGGGCCAGGATGTCTTTGAAAATCCTGTTGGCGCGCTCGGGAGTCTGGATGCTGCCTGCCTGCTCCCAGCTTTCGAAATTGCTCCAGTCAGAAAGAAAAGGGGTGTAGAACGCCGTCTTGTATCGTTCCTGCGTATGATCCGCGCCGAGAAAATGGCCAGAAGGGCCAACGGCTTTAATCGCGTCAAGCGCAAGATCTTCTTCAGTAACGCCCACGGGCTGATGGTAATGCGCAAACTGCTGGAGCATCTCACAGTCAATCACAAACTTTTCGAAACTGGCACAAAGGCCGCCTTCCATCCATCCTGCTGCGTGATAGATGATGTTGGCATTGGCGCTCGAGCATGCCCATAACGAAGAAGCGCTTTCCCAGGTGGCCTGCGCATCCACGCAGTTGGTAGCGTTGGCGTTGGAGGCGCGCCAGGGCAGTCCATAGTAACGCGCCATCTGACCCGACATCTGCGTGGCACGGCAGTACTCAGGAGTTCCAAAGGCGGGCGCACCGGACTTCATGTCCACGTTCGAGGTAAAGGAGCCATACGCCACAGGGGCTCCCGGGCGGACCAGTTGCAACAGCACAATCGCAGCGAGGCATTCCGCTGTCTGCTGGGCGATCGCGCCGGCGAGCGTTATGGGCGCCATCGCGCCGGCGAGGGTGAACGGCGTGACAATAACCAGCTGGTTTTGTTTTGCAAGGCGCATGGCGCCGTCCAGCATGGGCCAATCGTGCTTAAGCGGAGAAGACGAATTGATGTTCGTAAACATCCGCGGCGCTTCGGCAAAACCGGCTTCATCCAGACCAGCAGCGATTCGGACCATCGCCATAGCGTCCTCAACACGTTCTACGCCGAGTGAGTAGGCATGTACCAGCTTGTCTGTCAGCGTCAGCATGTCGAACAGGCAATCAAGATGGCGCACAGACGGATGCAGGTCGACAGGCTCAACGGGATAACCGCCAACAAAATGCAGGCAGTTGAAGCTCTGGGTCAGTTTCAAGAGATTCTGGTAGTCCGTACGGTTACCGACGCGCCGGCCACGATCCAGATCGGAGACATTCGGCGGGCTCGAGACCTGACAGAACGCCGCATAAGCCTCACCGAACACGAGCTCACGCTCTTTATTACGGGGGGTCATCACGATGCGATGAGGTGCTTTGGCAACCTCTTGCATCACAAGCCCGCGATCCATCCTGACCGTTGGAGAGTCATCGCGAACCTCACAGCCCGCCTGCTTGAGAATCTCGCGGGCGCCGTCATGCAGAAAATCGATGCCAATCTCTTCGAGGATCTGCATGGCGGCATCGTGGATCCGCTCGACACCTTGTGCATCCAAGGGTTCTGTTGGGGCGTCGACATACTGCGGCTGACCCCAGGGAGACTGGGGAAACCCTTCCGGCGTGGGCCGCTCTTTGCGCGCTCTTTTGCGCCGCCCTGTCCTGTCCTGCCCGTCCGAAGATAGAAGATCTGTATTCATTGCCTGGATACCGTCACACTCTCAAGGTAACTATCAAACCGCCGGCAACGGCAGAGCAATACACCTTAACGACACAAAGCATCGCTGAAAAGACGCCTGGGCTAAGATCAGTCATGACAGGTTTTTTCGAAGGCAGGTAAGAAGGCAGCGAAAATGATGGCGCAAACATAAGCCCTGGCGCTAGGCTTTAAACGCCAAATCATTATCATTATTAAACCCCCCACCTCAAAGCATGTCCCAAAAGTATCTTGTTCTGGGTTGTGAGCACGTCACGGCCGTGACCAAGAAAAATCTCCAATGATGTCGCTGTGTTATACATGCTTCAGGCAACCACTCACCGTAAGGTTAAAGAAATGAACAAACCGCTTGCGCTGCTCTTTGGACTCACGCTGTTGCTCTCATCGGCTCACGCTGAGATTACAAGCGAGTCCTTTTTGTTTGAGGTTTTCGATGGGTGTATTGAAGAGCCCATGGAAGACACGACTCTCGGAGCGCAACTTGAATACTGCGCGTGCTTTACCAATCTGATGTCGAAAGAGATGACGCTGGAAGAGGCCACCATGCTCAGCCTCGACATCTTGGCTGCAGATGATGACGAGCAGGGCGAAAAAGTCCTGCTGGCTAATGAAAAAGCGAGAAAGCTGATCGCGCAGTGCATGCCCCGCCTTTA
>WTHR01000213.1 GCA_011523045.1 Gammaproteobacteria bacterium
CCAGAGGGTCAGGCGGTTTTGGGAGACCCGGAAAAGGAAACCACCGCGGTGATGCAGGTGATTTCGGAAATACTCGAGGAGATGGGTCTGGGGTTCAGTGATATTGTTCGGGCGGATGTGCATCTTTCTGATCTGCGTTACTTCGATGAGATGGATAGCGCCTATCGGCAGTTTTTCGAAGGCGCAGCGTTCCCTGCGCGCACCACCACTGAGTCACCGCGGCTTTTCGGCGGCTCTAGCGTCGAGATCACGGTGCAGGCACGTCTTAGGTCCTGAGGCATTCAAAACACCGAATAGGTCGGGATTCGTCAGGTCAGGGGTTGCCCATCCAAGGTGGCGACATCACCCTCCACTCTCAGTCGTCCTGAGGCAAACCAGCGAACGGCCTCAGGATAGATGCGATGCTCCACCTCGTGGACGCGCGCAGCCAGCGTGTGTTCTGAATCATCTTCGAGTACTTCGACCCGGCCCTGGATGATCACGGGGCCTGCATCAAGATCTTGGGTGACAAAATGGACTGTCGCGCCGTGTTCCCTGGCGCCGTCCGCGATGGCCCGCCGGTGGGTGTCCAAACCGGGATAGCACGGAAGTAAAGAGGGGTGGATGTTTATCAGGCGGCCTGCAAATTGATCGACAAACGCGGGACTGAGAATGCGCATGAACCCGGCCAAGGCGACCAGGTCTGGACGGAAATCCTCAACCAGGGTCGTGAGCGCCTCATCAAAAGCCGCGCGGCTTATAAATTCCCGATGATTAAGGCAGCGCGCCTCGATACCTGCCAAGCGGGCACGCTCGAGGCCAAAAGCAGATGGCACATTGCTGACAACGCCCACCAGCTCAGCTGGTATCTCGCCGTCGCTGCAGTGATCAATAATCGCCTGAAGATTGCTGCCGTTGCCGCTGATCAGTACCACGATCCGGCAACGCCCGTTGATGTTATCGGAAGACAACACCTGCACGACCGGCCTCAATCTGGCCAATATGAAAAGCGGTCTCACCACATTGCTCAAGCAGTGTTTTCGCTTTTTCGGCATTTTCTGGCGCAACGATGATGACTAGCCCAATGCCGCAGTTGAAGGTTCGCCACATCTCATCGTCAGCAACCTGACCTTGCGATTGCAGCCATTGGAATATTTCCGGGCGGTGCCAGGCGTTCGGGTCGATATGACACTCAAGTCCATCCGGCAGTACGCGCGGAATGTTGCCGGGTAAGCCGCCTCCGGTAATGTGGGCAATTCCTCTGACGGGGCAGATTTTCAGCAGGTCGAGAATGCTTCTGACATAAATCCGTGTTGGTGCCAGCAGCGTCTGCCCAAGCGTGCTGGTTCCGATAGGCGTATCCAGTGAAGCGCGGCTTCGGTCAACAATAGCCCGCGCCAGCGAGTAGCCGTTTGAGTGCAGTCCGGTGGATGCGAGACCAATGACCTGATCCCCGGCACGAATGTCCCGGCCATCGATGATGTCTTTCTTCTCGACAACGCCAACGCAGAATCCTGCAAGATCGTAGTCGCCGGATTGATACATCCCCGGCATTTCGGCAGTTTCGCCTCCGATCAGGGCAGCTCCCGACAGTTCGCATCCTGTCGCAATGCCGGAGATTACCGATTCCGCCTGCGAGGGGGAAAGGGCGGCAGTGGCGAAATAATCCAGGAAGTACAGGGGTTCCGCGCCCACCACGAGAATATCGTTGACACACATGGCAACGAGATCAATACCGATCGTGTCGTGGCGGTCCAGTGTGATCGCAAGCTTGAGTTTGGTGCCGACACCGTCAGTGCCAGAGACCAGTACGGGGTTTTCGTACCGTTCTGTGGGCAGCTCAAAAAGTCCGCCGAAGCCGCCGATGCCGCCGAGGCATTCGGGCCGCTGGGTACGTCGAACCAGAGGTTTGATGCGTTCGACGAGATCGTCACCCGCGTCGATATCAACGCCGGCGTCGCGGTAACTGAGGGGGGTATCGCTTGGAGGGGCCACGGGAAAACACAAGAGCTGAACCAGACACTTATGGTATCGTATGTCCGGTCGGGAAAGGGAGTTGAATCATCGCGTCTGTCAGTATTCAGCGGTTACCGCGCCCGAATTGAGTTCTATGCCCCGCATGTCGTTGCTTCATCAGCTTCCCAATCTACTGACGCTTCTTCGGATCGGTGCGGTACCGGTCCTGATCCTGTTCTTGTATGAAGGCCGTTATGGGGCGGCACTTGTTGTCTTTGTTATCGCCGGCATCACTGATGGGCTTGATGGATGGATTGCGAAGCGCTTTGATGCCGTAACGCGTCTGGGCTCGATTCTTGATCCACTTGCAGACAAGATGCTGATTGTCAGCACCTATGTCATGTTGACCTTGGCGGGTGATATCCCGTTCTGGCTCTTGTTGCTGATCGGTTTCCGAGACCTTGGGATCATAGGTGGCGTTCTGGTGCTGCAATGGGTGCATGGCGAGGTAAGGATGCAACCGAGTCCCGTCAGTAAACTGAACACTTTTCTGCAGATCTTGCTGGTCGTGCTGATTATGCTCGAGCAGGTGGAGTGGCTTGTGCTGGCACCTTTGACGGATGCGGTGCTTTGGCTGGTAGTCGCGACAACACTCGCGAGTGCCTTCCATTATGTCTATTTCTGGGTTCTCCGGTCCTCGGATGCCGAAGCGTAGCTTCTATAGCTGAAAAGAGCGACGCTTTGGCTAAGACTGATCAGATCGGACTGCCTTTGCGCCTGAAAGATCAGGCGTCATTTGAAAATTTTTTCTCCGGCGACAACCAGCAGATTGTTGCTCTGCTGCAGAATCCTGATGCGGACCCTGACCTGCGCGTGATCTTTCTCCATGGCGCAAAAGGTGCTGGAAAGTCCCACCTGCTACAGGCATTCTGCAAGGCGCGTTCCAGGGCGTCGCAGACACCTGCATATGTCTCTTTAGGACTCGAAGGGGTTGGTCCAGAAATGATTGCAGATCTGAGCGGATCCCAGATCGTCTGTCTGGATGATATCGATTCGGTCAGTGGCGATGCGCTTTGGGAAGAGGCCATGCTGGCGTTGTACGAGCGGTTGATACCCTCGGGAGGCAGTCTCCTTGTCGCTGGAAGATACCCACCTTCTCAATCGGGTTTTGAGCTGGCAGATCTTGCAACCCGCCTCGCATCAGGAGGTAGCTGGCGGGTGCAGCCTTTGAACGAAGGGCAGTTGCCCGAAGCCATGCAACTGCGCGCGCGACTGCGTGGACTTGAGTTGTCGGACGCCGTGGTCGCTTATCTTCTACGTCGGGTCCGCCGTGATCCTGCCACTTTGTTCGCGCTGCTGGACCAGATCGACGACGAAGCTTTCTCGCACCAGCGCCGATTGACAGTGCCGTTTGTCCGCGAACTGGCCGGCCGTCTGCTGCCGAGTTAGTCTTTCCTGAGGGCGTCGGCCGCGGTGGCCAGTCTTGCCCCCAGCGCTCGACATAGTGCGGCTTCATCTGCGCTGATGGGTTTGTTGTCGGCACTGCCGGCGACATGACTGGGGCCATAGGGCGTGCCGCCGGTCTCAGTTCGATTGAGAGCAGATTCGGTAAACGGCAGGCCGCAGATCAGCATGCCATGGTGCAGCAGGGGGAGCATCATGGAGAGCAAAGTCGACTCCTGTCCGCCATGCTGGGTCGATGAGGAAGTAAAGACCCCGGCCGGCTTGCCTGCGAGCGTACCGGCAAGCCAATCCGATCCGGTTTGCTGAAGAAAATAGGCCAAGGGGGCGGCCATCTGACCAAAGCGGGTAGGACTTCCCAGAGCCAGCGCGTCACACTCATCGAGGTCCCGCTGCTCGACGTAGGGGGGGCCTTTGGAGGGAATCTCTGGTGCCGTGCTCTCGGATGTTGCCGAGACCGGTGGAACCGTTCTGAGGCGGGCAGTGCAGCCCGGCAGACTTTCGATTCCCTGACAAACCAGCCGCGCCATTGCTTCGACGGCACCATAGCGGCTGTAGTACAGGACCAGTATTTCAGACATTGCGCGAGTCAACTGTGGGATGGCGTTAGAGGATATCGAGAACGTTCTCGGGCGGCCGACCGATTGCGGCGCGGTTGCCGTTAACGACAATGGGCCTTTCCAAAAGGATCGGAAACTTTGTAATGGCCGTGATCAGCCCGTCTTCACTGGCCGCCTCCAGGCCATTTTCCGCATAAGGCGCTTCTTTCTTGCGGACCATGTCGGCAACCGCACAGCCAAGTGCTTTTTGGATCTTTTTCAAGGTGGTTTCGCTGGGAGGATCGTTCAGATAATCGATGATTTCAGGCTCAATCCCTTGTTCTGCGAGGAGCGCAAGCGTGGCCCGTGACTTTGAACAGCGGGGGTTGTGATAGATCTGAATTGCCATAGGGGGTTCCTCGAATTTCTTGACAGATCAGAGGGTAATAGTTACATTGCGCTCGTTATACCGCACTGCAAAAACTCCCGCTAAACGGCGTGATTTTATACGCAAACATTCCACAGAGAGCGACCCGATGAGAATGAACGCAACACCTATCCGCACCTTGCTGGCACTGGTCTCAATAGCCGCTGTCGCCACGGGTTGTGTCACCGCCAAACCCACCGAAACGGAAGCAGGGTCGGCAACGGCCGCCGCGCCTGCGCCAGCAGTGTCCATGGCGCCCGCGGTCGTGGCCGCAGTCGCCAAGCCCGACGACTGGTGCGACCGCTATCCGGACTCCTTCGAGTGTGAAGATGCGTCAGCAAAAGCAACGACATCGGATGATTGGTGTGCTCGCTATCCGGACTCTTTCGTCTGTCAGGAAGAGGTGGCCGCCGGTCAAACCTCTACAGAAGACTGGTGCTCTCGTTATCCTGATTCGTTCGTCTGCAAGGCCGAAGCGCCAGTCCCCGCGATTTCGGCCTACGTCGTTCAGGCGGGCGATCATCTATGGGGCATCTCCTCGCAACCGAAGGTGTATGGTGATCCCTACCAGTGGCCGCTTCTTTTCAAGCGCAACCGGGCCGATATTATGGACGCAGACCTGATCTATCCGGGACAGATGATCCAGATCGAGCGGGAGATGAGTGATGCCCAGATTCAGGAAGCTATTGATCACGCCAGAAGCCGCGGCGCATGGGTTCTTGGGGTGGTGGAAGGCAGTGATCTGAGATACCTGCAGGCGGCTGGATCAACCGATGCGGCCAATGCGACGGCAGAGCAGGCGGCAGCGATGATCGCTCAGGCCGGTGCTGATCTCAAGGCAGCCAAGGCTGCCAAGGGAGAATGGCGTATCCTTGATTCCGCCACAGGCGGAAGCGCCGTGCCGATCAGCAAAGCCCTGAAAGCGGCGCAGAAACTGCTCGATGAAGGTGACGCGGCTGAGGCATACCGATTGGCTCAGCGGGTTTCGGAGTCTGCTCAACTGGGAGTTGCCCAGTCTGCGGAACAGGCGAGCGCTGCCCCGTCTTATAATTGATCTACGTTCAAAAACTAAAAAAGCCCCGCTATGCGGGGCTTTTTTTTGTCTGACGGCACTGGCTTGAGGTTATATTGGCTTTAAGGCTATGAGCACTTCCACACCGACAACACTCTGGAACCGGCAAATGATTGGGCGCATCCTTGCCCGGATCAAAATAGAGCGTTTGCCCAGTGTGGCCTCGGCGCTGGCATTTACCACTTTGCTTGCCTTGGTGCCATTGCTGACCGTGATGTTTGCCATTCTTTCCATGTTTCCTTTTTTCGTAGAGTGGAGAGACGAGATCGAGACTCTGCTCTACAGTAATCTTGCGCCTGCAACAGGCGATGCGGTGCAGACCTATCTGCGGGAATTTGCGGGTCAGGCAGGCAGCCTGACGGGACTGGGTCTTGCGGGGCTGTTGGTGACGGCACTACTGTTGCTCTACACGATTGAAGACGCATTCAATCAGATATGGAGTGTTTCGAAGGGTCGGACGCTGTCGCAGCGCCTGCTCCTATACTGGGCTATGCTGACTTTGGGTCCGATATTGATGGTGATCAGTATTGCCGTCACGACATATCTCGGCTCAAATGTGTTGGGTCATTGGGTTTCCATGGCGTCCGGACCCCATGAGGTGGTACTGGGAGCATTGCCGGTGTTACTGCAGGTGTTTGGATTTTTCCTGATGTATCTTATCGTGCCAAGTTGCCCTGTCAGGCCGAGGTCCGCGTTGGTTGGGGCAGTCGTCGCGCTCGCACTTTTTGAGCTGACAAAGTTTGGCTTTGTGATCTTTATCTCAAACTTTGATACCTACCAGATCATTTATGGGGCGATGTGGAGCATCCCGGTTTTCTTGCTTTGGATCTATCTCTCCTGGCTCGTGATATTGCTTGGCGCCTGTATCAGCGCCGAGATAGATGTGACACCCAAGAGCCCCGGCCCGCTGCCAAGAGTGGCGCCCGTCATAAAAAGTCCTCGGTGAAGCCAGGAGAGAATCATGGGTGAAGCCGCACATTGGCATAAGCTTTAGGCGCGCATGGGGCCAGCAGAGGACGAAAGCGCCAGAATCCTCAATAATTACTGTATTATAATATTCTTAAAATAGGTCACAAATAGTCGAGAATTTAGGTAGCTACTGATGAAAGTTCCCCAGTTTGTCTTTGCAGCGTTGACCGCTTTGCTGTTGGCGATGACTTTGCCGTCAGCCGCCAGTGAGACCCGGGATCCTTCCGAATTCTTCTTTCAGGACAGTTTCAATGATCTTTCTGAGGAAGCTGAACTGGCTCAGGAAGAGGGCAAGATCGGTGTCCTAGTGGTTTTTGAGACTGACGATTGTCCGTGGTGTGATCGAATGAAAGAGACAATTCTGAATCAGGCGCAGGTTCAGGATTATTTTCGACAGCACTTCCGTTTGATCGGGCTCAATACCGACGGTGATGCACTGGTAACTGGCTTTGATGGTCAGGAAGTTTCCGAGACGGACTTCGCGCTTTTGCACAATCGCGTACGCGCCACGCCGGCATTTCTTTTCTTCGATACCGAAGGAGAGCTTTTGGTCCGGTTTACTGGTACCACTCGTGATCCGGAAGAATTCCTGTGGCTTGGCGAGTATGTCGTCAAGGCACATTTCGAGCACGAGCGATTCTCAAGCTATAAGCGCAGACGTAGGGCGGCGTCGTCCTGATCGGACGACTGTCTTCGTGCCGCCGCAGGAACTTGGTTGATTTATGAAGGCAACGGGCCGCATGTCCATCCTGTGCGTGGCATTGTCATTGCTCCTTTTCCCCGTGTTGGTGCTGGGAGACGAAGAGCGCAGCCACCTTCCTTTGCCCGAGCCATTGACCTTGTCCGACGCGCTGCTGATCGGGATCCAGTCACACCCCGAGTTGGCGGCGGCCCAAAATCAGGTAGCCGCGGCCGAGATCAGTTTAGGAAAAGTGGAGGCCAGTTATGGCGTGAACGCTTTCGTCGAATTGCAGCCACGGCTGTCGAGCCGCGCGGCTGCGGACACCGTCGACTTTCAGGATGACAGCCGCTACGGCCTGGTTATTAGAAAGCGCCTGACGGACTTTGGTCGAACCGAAAGCAGAAAAGAAGCAGCCCAATCAGATATTGCGGCAAGCCAGGCCCGCTTTGTCTCTCGTCTTGATCGCCATAGATTGGAAATCATGCGCAGTTTCTTTGCCGTGATCCTTGCGGACCACGCCTATCGGGCACGTAACGAACGCATGGCGATAGCGTATTTCCGTTATTCCCGGATGGCGGAAAGACGTGATCGCTTTGAGCAGTTTTCTGATCTTGAGGTGGCGAAACAGGAGGCGGCCTACCGGAAGGCCTATGTGGCTCGGCATCGTGCGGATCTTGAGCGTCGGCAGCGACGCCACGCGCTGGCGCCGAAATTGGGCCGGCCCGGAGAACTGTCGGGTGATTTGGTGGTGCCTGACCTCTCGGCTTATCGCGACCGCGAAGTCCCGGAGTACAACGACATCATCGATGAAGCGATTGCAACATCTTCCATATTGAAAGCGCATAGAGCCCATGTTGCCTCAGCTCAAGCGAAGGTTTCTATTGCGCAAAAACTCAACTCACCGGTATTGAGTGCTGACTTTGAGGCGAGGGAATATCACGACAGTTCCTTTTCCAGTCGTGACCGCTATCGACTGAACCTTAAATTCATCATGCCGCTTTTGGACGGCACCCACGTACGTGATACCGAGGTTGCACTTGCGGAAAATGCTTTGGCGCAAAAGCAGGCCGAGCTGCTCATGGCTGAATATGGTGTCCGTGAGGATGTGCTTTCCTTAATCAGCGATCTTCTCGTCAACCGGGCGGCGATTGTTGCTGCGGAGGCTGATGAGACCTATCGAAGTTATTACCAGGATCGCAGCCGGGCGATGTATGAGATGGAGATGCGCTCGGATCTGGGCGACGCCCAGGCTGCCGCCGCGGAAGCAATGTTGGAAGCCGCAAGAGTAGATTTTGAACAGGTGTTGCTCTGGGCCGAATTGGACGCTTTGCTGGCCAGGCCGCTTGCCCTGATGGAGGAAGACTGAACTTATGAAAAATCGATTCCGGATTTTTTTGTTGGGACTGCTGTCATTGACCGCCGGTACCCTATTCGCCGACACCTTCGATGCCGTAGTGGACTGGAACCGACGGGTCGAAGTGGGTTTTGGCATGTCTGGCCAGGTCAAGGCTGTTGAGGTGCGCCCTGGAGATGCTGTCGCTGCAGGCGCAGTCCTGGTCTCGCTTGATACGGTTCTACTCGAGATTGCGGTAAACAAGGCGTTAAATACCAAAGCGATCAGCGAAGCAGAAATGGAAAGACAGCTTGCCCTTGTTGAGCGGGAGCAGACCCTTTACGACGAAGGAGCCCTTTCCGCCGTACAGTTGGAGCAGGTGGAGCTGGATCTTTCCCGAACCGAATTTGCCTACAATGATGCGCAACTTGAGCATCGGCGGGTGCGTCACCTACTCGAACTCGCTACGCTTACCGCGCCTTTTGATGCGTGGGTTGTGGATTCCGACTTTATGCCCGGGCAGTTTGTACATCACCAGGCAGATTCTCCGGTGCTGATGACGCTCGCAGAGCGAGGACGCTATGTGGCTGAAGCTGAAATAGATGGGGCCGCGGTCGAACGACTAAACCGCAGCCCGGATATCAAGATTCGTCTTGGGGACAAAACCTTTGAGGCGGTGCAAAGCCGTATTGGACTCGAGCCGATTGGCGACGGCAAGGAGGGACAGCGTTACCTGCTTAGCGTGCACTTCGAAACCGATGATCTCATACGCCCAGGGACGTCCTGTACCGTCTTGGCACCCTAAAGCATTCGCAGAATCGGGTGTTGACCAGTTAAAGCGAACTGAGTGTTTTCAGCGTTTCAACGAAGGCATCAAGAGCGTAATCGACGGTCTCCCCCGTCGCTCGGTTGCGATACTCTACAATCCCCTTGGCAAGTCCTTTTTCTCCGATGACGATGCGGTGCGGGATACCGATCAGGTCCATCTCTGAGAACATGACGCCGGGTCTTTCATCTCGGTCGTCGAGCAGAACCGCAAATCCCGCTTCCTCGAGTTCCGCGTATAAGGCCTCGACGGTGTTGGCAACCTGTTCGGATTTTTTCAGCCCGATCGGGACGATGCAGACATCAAATGGTGCAAGGGGCGCCGGCCAAATGATGCCGTTTTCGTCATGACTTTGTTCTATTGCCGCCGCGACGATTCGAGTGATGCCGATTCCATAGCAGCCCATATAAAAAGGCTGGCTGCGGCCTTGTGCATCAAGAAAATTCCCATCGAGTGCTTCGCTGTATTTGGTGCCGAGTTGGAATACGTGACCCACTTCGATGCCGCGTCGGACCTGGATCGATTGCAAGGGATCGGTCGGACAGGGATCACCCTCGACCGCCTGGCGCAGGTCATGTGTCGTGGGTTCCGCAAGATCCCGACCCCAGTTGACTCCCTGCAGATGAAAGCCGTCTCGATTGGCGCCGCAAACGAAGTCTGACAGTGCGCTGGCATCATGATCGACGATGACGGGAAGCTTGAGTCCGACAGGACCCACGGAGCCCGGTGCTGATCCGGTCGCCTCTTCAATTTCCTTGGCACTCGCCATCCGCAGGGGTTTGGCGATCTCATCGAGCGTTTCTGCCTTAACACTATTGAGATCATGATCACCGCGCAGCACCAGCGCGACAGGCAAATCGCCACTGCCTTGGACAATCAAGGTCTTAAGTGTCTGCTTGGCGTCGATTTTGAGAAATGCGCTCAACTCGGCGATGGTGTGCACATCGGGAGTGGCGACTTCTGCCATAGTCTCTTTGGCGTCGGGCCGCTCACAAGACGCCGGCGTCAAGTTCACCTTCTCTACGTTGGCGGCGTATCCGCAAGGGGAGCAGAACGCAATGGCATCTTCGCCGGAATCGGCCAGCACGTGGAACTCATGTGAGAAATTACCCCCTATGCTTCCACTGTCTGCTTCGACTGCCTGCGCCTGAAGCCCAAGCCGTTCAAAGATTCGTACATAAGCGTCATACATGGACTGGTAACTTTGTGACATCCCGTCACTGTCACGGTCAAAGGAGTAGGCATCCTTCATGATGAATTCGCGCGAGCGCATGACTCCAAAGCGCGGTCGAATCTCATCGCGGAATTTGGTCTGGATCTGATACAGGTTGACCGGCAGTTGGCGGTAACTGCGGATCTCTGAACGGGCAAGGGTTGTAATGACTTCCTCATGGGTGGGTCCAAAACAGAAATCCCGCTCGTGGCGGTCCTTGAATCGAAGCAATTCCGGCCCATAGTCATCCCATCGGCCGGAATGCTGCCAGAGTTCAGCGGGTTGGACTGCCGGCAGCAGTACCTCCTGGGCGCCGGCGCGATCCATCTCTTCCCGGACGACCTGACTGACCTTGGAGAGTACCCGGTGGCCCAGCGGAAGCCAGTTGTAGACACCTGCTGCGACCTGGCGGATCAGGCCGGCCCGCAGCATGAGCTGGTGACTCACAATCTCTGCATCAGCAGGGACTTCTTTTAAAGTGGCAAGAAAAAATTGAGACGTACGCATAAGTCGTATCAGTTTCTGGTCTGGATGACGAAGTGTATGCCTTTTCCAGAAAAGACGGGAGAGGCGGTTTCCTTTTGCAAGCGCCGCCTCGCAAAGGCTATGGTGTCTCCGCTGCGGCGGGATCCGAGTGTGAGCCCAGTTGCGCCGCTTCACTGACAGCCACGGACAGCATGGCAAAGTCCGGGCTGGCAGATTTTTGCAGATCATTAATCATCTGGGTGAGTCGTTCAGTGTCGGTATGGTTTTGCTGGACCCATTGCCGCACGGCCGCTTTGCCTCGGCTGCTCTGACTGTTCAGTATGAGCCCGCTGATCGTGCGCTGAGTCAGATGAAGATCTGACCGCAGTGTCGTTCGGGCCAGGGCGTGCCAATGGTTATCTGTGGATAGGTCTCGGATTCGATCTGAAAGCCAGTGCAGGCCGAGCCGGTCTCCGATATCAAAATACACGGTAGCCACCTGGGCGATCCCATATCGGCCTTTGCTTGCAACATCAGCAATATCCAAAGCTCTGGAAAGACCCGCAAGTTCAGCGACGTGATTTGCGATTGCGGGAGGCACGTCGGCATTGAGGTACCGGCGCACCCGGCGCTTCTGAATGAGACGGTTGGAGGCAGCCAGTACCCGTGGGAAACCCCGCCGCAGTTGGTCTACGGCGTCGCGAAATTCCGTGACCGCCAGAGCGATATCGATGGGTTGGGGCCGGAAGCGCAGCAGCCATAGGATGGCCTGTTCCAGCAGGATCCGGGTTTCACGCATCAGCTCTTTTTGAGTCTTTGAGGGCACGGCGTTGTCGAGACCTTCGACTTCGTGCCAAAGATCGCGAAGACGAAATATCTCGCGCGCTGCCGCGTAGGCACGAGCGGTATCAGAGGGATGGGCACCTGTGAGTTCGTTCATGCGCAGAGTAAAGCCCGGGCCTACCCGATTAATCATGCTGTTGGTGACATGGGTTGCGATGATTTCCCGACGGAGCCGATGGGCAGGCATAAGATGCTTAAATCGTGAGCTTAGTGCTGTGGGAAAATAGCGTTCAAGATCTTCTGCAAGGAACGTATCCTCGGGCACGTCTGAGTCGAGCAGCATCTGGAAGGTGGAAATCTTGCTGTGACTGAGCAGGACAGCCAGTTCGGGCCTCGTCAAACCTTTTTTCTCGGCAATTCTTTTCTTGATCTCGACTTCGGTTGGCAAATACTCGAGTCCGCGGTCCAGTCCATAGCTCTTTTCGAGTTGTCGGATTGCCCGAGCATGATGGTGTATGAGATTCGGGGCCTGATCTACCGCCAACGCCAATGCCTGGGTTTGCATGTAATTGTTACGTAACACCAGTTGAGCAACTTCCTCTGTCATCTCGCTGAGCAGGTTGTTGCGCTCATCGATGTTTATCTCGCCAGCTTCAACTGCCGCATTGAGGACAATTTTGATGTTGACCTCGTGGTCCGAGGTATCGACTCCCGCGGCATTGTCGATAGCGTCTGTGTGACACAGCCCCCCTCGCTGGCTGTACTCGATGCGGGCAAGCTGGGTTAAACCGAGGTTGCCGCCTTCGCCAATCACACGACACCGTAACTCAGAGGCATCTGCCCGCACCAGATCGTTAACACGATCGCCGACCGACTCATGGGTTTCTGTTGATGCTTTAATGTAAGTCCCAATGCCGCCGTTGAAGAGCAGGTCGACCGGGCTTTTGAGCATTTCGTGAATCAGTTCATCGGGACTCAAAGTCTTGGCACTGATACCGAGTGCGTTCTGAGCAGCCTCTGACAATTCGATCGATTTGATATCGCGAGGCCACACGCCGCCGCCCTCAGAGATGAGAGTCGGATCGTAGTCTTCCCAAGTTGACCGGGGCATCTGAAACAGGCGTTCACGCTCCGCAAAAGAAATAGCAGCATCAGGATTAGGATCAATAAAAATATGCAGATGGTTAAATGCGCCGATCAGTCGGATATGGCGAGAGAGGAGCAGGCCATTGCCAAAAACATCGCCCGACATATCACCGATGCCCATAACCGAGAACGGCTGAGTCTGAGTATCGATATCCAGATCTCGGAAAAGCCGTTTGACGGACTCCCAGGCGCCACGTGCGGTGATGCCCATTGCCTTATGGTCATAGCCGGTTTGGCCTCCTGACGCAAAGGCATCGTCCAGCCAATAGCCATACTCGGCGGCGACTTCATTGGCCATATCGGAAAATGTGGCGGTTCCTTTGTCTGCTGCGACTACGAGATAGGGATCATCCTGATCATAGCGAACCACTCTGGGAGGCGGAATCACCGAGTCATGATCTCGATTGTCCGTAAGGTCGAGCATGCCGCGAATGAAGGTTTGATAGCAGGACTCAACTTCTTCAGTGCGCTCACTGGGCGCACAGTCCGCCAAACGCCTGACGATAAATCCCCCTTTGGAACCCACCGGCACGATGACCGCATTCTTCACGATCTGTGCTTTGACGAGACCCAGTACTTCAGTTCGGAAATCCTCCGGTCGATCTGACCAGCGCAGACCTCCGCGCGCTACCAGGCCGCCACGCAGATGGATGGCTTCGACTCGAGTGGAGAACACGAAAATCTCGACCATGGGTCGAGGTTGGGGCATGCGGGCAATCGCGGCGCAGTCTATCTTGAAGGAGAGCCGTTCAGGTTGTTGCGGGCTGTGCTGTTGAAAATAATTCGTCCGCAGTATGGCCTCAATCAGATTGACGTAGGCCGACAGAATCCGGTCTTCATCCAGATTGGCAACCCGCTCCAGGCCTTGTTGAATGTCCGCACGAATCGCTTCCAGAGCCTCGGAACGTTCATCCCGTAGGTCCGGATCGAAACGGGTCTCGAACAAGCGAACGATTCGCTGGACCATGTGGGGGTTCCCGGCAAGTGTGTCAATGACGTAGTCCTGGCTGTATCGAAAACGGATCTGCTTGAGGTACCGGTAAGCAGCTCTCAAAAAGGTGGTCTGCTGCCAGTCGAGCTGCGCTCTGAGCGCCAGTCGGTTGAAGCCGTCATTGTCTGTCTGTCCCCGCCAGATTCTCCCAAACAATCGTTCAAAGTCAGATTTGCTCTTTCCAATCTCAATGTCGCGCCGGTCATGGTCGACAAGGTCAAAGATATGAAGAAAGACCGTCCTGCCGCTTGCGCTCTGGATTCGAAAAGGGTTTTCGGTCAGTACGTGGAGCCCGAGGTTTTCGATGACGGGCAGTACATCAGACAGCACCACGGCACTCTCAGGGGAATACAGTCTCAGTTGTGCCTCGTGAGCGGCATATCCTGGTGGTTGGTGAAGCGCAATCTCGAGCTGTGTCTCAGCGTCGGTCTTCGTAATGAGAGCAAGATGATCAAGTCCTTCGGCCGGGGAGAAGTCTTCACGAAAGGCGGTAGGAAATGACTCGGCCCACTCGTCGGCCAGCGCCAGGCCTTCCCCTTCTCCGTGAAGTTCTTTCAGCAGAAGGCCAAGTTCATCAGGCCAGGAGCGCGTTAACTCTCTGATCCGGGATTCGACCTGATTCAATTCAGGAGAGTGCGCGGTCCGAGGATCGACACTGATGAGGTAGTGAATGCGGGTCAGTACCGATTCGGAGAAGTACACGTTAAATTCATAAGATTGGCCACCGTAAGACGCCATCAACGCGTCGCCCACTTTTTGCCGCAAGCCGCTATTGAAGCGTTCGCGGGGCACAAAGACCAGGCACGAGTAAAATCGTGAGAAACGGTCTCGCCGCACAAATACCCGGGTGTGCTGACGTTCCTGCAGCTCAAGCATTCCCATCGCCGTGTCGTAAAGTTCGTCCTGGGTAATCTGAAAGAGATCGTCGCGGGGATACCGCTCGATCAGATTCTGCAGCACCTTCATGCCGTGGCCTTGTTCCGGAAGGCCGCTACGAGCCAGTACGTACTGAAGTTTTTGCCGGGAGCCGGGAATATCCATTACGCTGCGGTTGTATGCACCTGCGGCAAAAAGACCGACCAGACAGGTTTCTCCGATGAGGTCACCGATGGAATTTCGGTGACGTACGAAAAGAACGTCCATATAGGCAGGGCGGTGTACCAGAGATCGTTTGCTGGATTTGGTGATCATCACCGGTTCACTGTCTTCGGGATCACTTGTGATGTTGTCCGGCAAGACTGAAAGCCGATCAGCCAGATCAAGATCGCTGCGTGGTCTCAGGATTCCAAGCGCTGAGGCTGCCTGAGGCGACAACGAAGCATCTCCGTCAGGGGACATGTCGTAACGGATGGCCCCCAAGAAAGTGAAATTTTCCTCACCGATCCAACGACATAACGCAGAGGCCGCTGAGCCGGCGTTGTTGTCGTCGTCGGGCGTATCCGGGGCATCAAGATCGTCTGCCAGTGAGAGGGCAAGTTCGCGCATGGCGATGCGATCATCATTCGCCGCCGCGACCTCGCTTAGGACCCGGGACAATTCCCAAACGATGTGGTCGAGTCGTTCGGTCCGGAATTCCCGGTTGATCTGGAAACACAGAAAGGATTCAAAGGTCGCGCCAGCCGCATCGTGATTCAGTGCGGTAAGGCGGCCGTTTTCATCTCGACTCACTTTGACCACAGGGTGGATGGTGAGTTGAATGGTGTAACCGAGTCGGTTCAGGGCCATCGACGCGGAATCGACCAGGAAAGCCATGTCGTCGACGACCGCTTCGACAACAGTGAAAGGACTCGCATGCGGGCCTTGGCCCTCGGCTGGATTATGGGCGCGCAGCAGCAATTGCCCGGGTTGTCGCTGCTCGGCGAGGTCGAGGTGGGCGAGTGCGCTCGAATAAAGCGCCTCGGGATCGGACCGCGCAAGATCATCGGAGGGAATCCGATGAAAATAGGCTTCAAAAAAAGATTGTGCGAGGCCTGATTTCGCAGGAGTCAGCCGTTGCTTCGCCCAGTCACTGAGCGTTGCGATCAGTCTATTGCGGTCAAATGAAGGGGTTGCCGCCATCAGGAACAACGTTTTTGAGGTCGGGGTAACTCATCGGCTGTTGATGCCGGACTATACGCCAATTCGTACAGTTATTGGGCTTATTGCGCGGCGCTTCGTGAAATCGTCGGCGCGTTAAGTTTTCTTCGGCACCACGGTAAACTCTCAGGAGTCGTTTTTCAGCGGCAGATTCATCAGAGGAACATCATGACCGAACAACCCTTGTGGCAACCGGCTCCCGAGCAGATTGCGAGCACCAACATGACCCGTTTTGCGCGTGAGGCCGCTTTGCGCTGGGGTCAGAACTTTGAGGACTACGCAGACCTGCATCGTTGGTCGGTTGAAGCCCCCGAAGAGTTCTGGCTCAACGTCTGGGACTGGACGGGGGTGATTGGCGCCGGAGACACGGAACCGGTCGTCGTTGACCGGCAGCAGATGCCCGGTGCCCGCTGGTTTCCCAATACCCGACTGAATTTTGCGCAAAACCTGTTGCGTCGGCAGGATGCGGCTTTGGCCTTGATTTTTCAGGCTGAGGACAAGGTCACACGTTCCATCAGTTTTGCAGAGCTCTATGCCCAGGTCGCCCGCCTGGCCGACGGTCTGAAACAGGCGGGGGTGGTTCCCGGTGATCGGGTCTGTGGTTTCATGCCGAACATGCCGGAAACCGTTGCTGCGATGCTGGCAAGCGCATCCGTAGGGGCAGTATGGTCTTCATGTTCTCCGGACTTCGGCGTCCAAGGTGTCCTGGATCGTTTCGGCCAAATCTCTCCCAAAGTGCTCTTCAGCGCCGATGGCTACTGGTATAACGGCAAGACTCACGACTCGCTTGAGAAACTTCGTGAAATCACCAATGGCCTGCCGTCGCTTGAGCACACTGTGGTCGTGCCGTTGATTTCGGATAAACCAGAACTGTCCTCGAATCCCGGTGCCAGGCTGATTACTGATTTTGAAACGGATGCAACGCAGATTGATTTTGAGAGTCTGCCTTTTGATCATCCGCTTTACATCATGTACTCGTCGGGCACGACAGGCGTGCCTAAATGTATTGTGCACGGAGCGGGAGGATCCCTCCTCAAACATCTCGTGGAGCAGCAGTTGCATGTCGACCTGCGTCCAAACGATCGACTGTTCTATTTCACGACCTGTGGCTGGATGATGTGGAACTGGCTGGTCTCTGGGCTGGCAAGTGGTGCCACCGTAGTGTTGTACGATGGTTCGCCGTTCTTTCCTGATGGCAATGTCGTGTTTGATCTGGTGACGCGGGAGCAGGTGGGCGTGCTCGGTACTTCTGCCAAATATATTGATGCGATTGCCAAGGCAGGGCTGAGACCGCGTGAGACGCACGATCTTTCCCATGTCAGAACGATTCTTTCGACGGGTTCTCCGCTGATCGCCGAGAGTTTTGACTATATCTACGATGCGGTCAGCGATACCGCGTGCCTGTCGTCGATTTCCGGGGGCACAGATATCATGGGATGCTTCATCGGTGGGAATCCCAATCTGCCGGTCCGGCGCGGAGAAATCCAGTGCCCCATTCTTGGCATGCAGATAGAGGTCTGGAATGATGAGGGCGCAAAGGTGCCGGACGGAGAAAAAGGCGAGTTGGTCTGCGTCAACGCTTTTCCCTCAATGCCGATCGGATTTTGGGACGATCCAGAAGATTCAAAATATAAAGCCGCCTATTTTGAGAAATTTCCGGGCGTCTGGTGTCATGGGGATTACATTTCCGTCACCGAGCACGGCGGGATTGTTGTTTTTGGTCGATCGGATGCCGTACTGAACCCCGGAGGTGTGCGAATCGGCACAGCGGAGATCTACAGGCAAGCCGAGCGTGTTGAGCAGGTGCTGGAGAGTCTGGTGATCGGACAGCAGTGGAAAGGAGATGTGCGAGTGGTGCTGTTCGTCCGTTTGCGCGAAGGCGAGGAGCTCGATGACGCACTTCGGGCAAAAATCTGCAGCGAGATCCGACAAAACACCACGCCCCGTCACGTACCTGCCAAGGTGATTCAGGTGGAGGATATTCCCCGGACCAAAAGTGGGAAGATCGTCGAGTTGGCGGTGCGTAAGATCGTGCACGGTGAACCGGTGCTCAATCGGGAGGCGCTGGCCAATCCGGAGGCGCTGGATTTATTCGCTAACTTGCCGGAGCTGGATGTTTAATGTGTCGGGACTCAGCCGCCGGGCAGGCCAATGATGCGGTAGCCCTGCGGCACCATCAGGCGCAGTGACACATCAAGCCGGTCGACTGCTGTCAGCGTGGCGGAGAATTTGCCGGAAGCCTTTTCCAGGCGGATCGGCAGGGAAGACGAATCCGCGAGGCCGAGCGGGGGCAGGACAAATCCCATCGATGACAACAGCGCACTTGCAGACAGCTGCAGCTCCTGAACGTAGGCCGCGAGCGCTGCGAGGGTCTGGAAGTCCGCCGGCGCGATGCCAAGTCCGTTGTTGTCTGTCACACAGCTTCGACCGATTGCCCGCTCTTCGCGGCGAATCTGCCACCATTGGCAGCGAATACCCGCTGCATCGCCTTGCTGACCGAGGTGCTTGAGTTTGATTGAGCCGCCGGCGAGCGCATCTGGATCGGGAATGCCCAGGCTTTTCAGCATCTCATCCAGTTGTTCGCGTTTTTCCTCCGAGAGGGTTTCGCGTTGAGCCATCAAACTTTGCGCGATACCGGAGAACTGGTCTATCGATTGACGCAATACGGCGGGATCAACGCGGGTTAACTCTTTGCGCGCATGCCGTATGAAGTAAACCTCACGGTTGTCTGAGATAAATAGCACTTCTTGGCGTGGCATCCCGGAATGGGTAAGCCGAACGCGCCCGTCGCTGATAACAATCTGGGCCTTGCCGGAAATGCCATGATCGACAGTATCGACAATCAGCCGGGTGGTTGCCTGGGCAGGCATGATGACGCCCGTCAGCGAGCAAAAGCCAAAAAGAGCAAAGGCGATGCTGGGAAGACGTCTTGGGAAAGATAAGATCAAGACAAAGTTCTGGATTGTGATCAGGCGCCAACGCCCGAAGGATGCTATCCGGCCGGTGCAGTCAGCAGATTGTAATTGATGGGGAAAAGCTGTGTCGTCGGCGCGGCTTTGGGTATCAGGTATCATCCGAAGACGGTTGGGTAAGGTTCAATGCGGAGTTTTCACTCCGCGGGATGTGGCAGAACATGGTTCGGGTCACCCGGATTGATCTTCGTTGGAGCCCACTTGAACAAACTGCAATTAAACTGAAACAAACAGAAAGCACAGGACCCATGATTACCAATATTTACGGCAAACAGTTAAGTGACCTGGAGAAGATGCGGGTCGAAGAAAAAATCCGTCACGTCAAGGAGGCAATCCCTGATGAGGTCTATGAGGTTCTCACAACTGAGTGGCGGCGATTTGTCACCAGGTCCGTGGAGCAGGGCCAGGGAGAAATGAAGCTTGAGGAGTTCGATTACTATTTTGAACTTTTCATGAAGTTTCCCCATTGATCTGAAGCGCTTGTCTCTTTTATGACGTATCCGGATATCGACCCCATCGCAATCAGTATCGGCCCGATTGCGATCCACTGGTACGGCCTGATGTATCTCGTCGCATTTGCGGCGGGTGGTCTGCTCGGCAGATACCGGGCTCGTCGAATGCCGGGGCAATGGACGAACACGCAGATCTGGGATCTCGTTTTCTATATCGCCGTCGGTGCGGTGCTTGGCGGTCGGCTCGGTTATGCGATCTTTTACAACACAGGCTATTACCTTTCACATCCTATCGAGATTTTCTGGGTATGGACGGGGGGCATGTCTTTTCATGGAGGCCTGATCGGGGTCGTCCTCGCTGTCGGACTTTTTGCGCGTCGATCACAGCGACGCTTTTTTGAGGTGGCTGATTTTCTTGCGCCACTTTGTGCGCCGGGTCTTCTGGCAGGTCGAATCGGCAACTTCATTAATCAGGAGTTGTGGGGGCGGGTCAGTGATGTTCCCTGGGCGATGGTGTTTCCTGCGGGTGGGCCGCTGCCGAGACACCCGTCCCAGTTATATGAAGCAACTCTAGAAGGTGTCATTCTTTTCGTTATTGTCTGGAGTTTTGCGGCGAAACCGAGGCGGCCCGGTCAGGTAAGCGGTCTCTTCCTGCTGGGTTATGGCGTCTTCCGATTCTTTGTGGAGTTCTATCGTGAGCCGGATGTCCATCTTGGTCCGGTGGCGCTTGATTGGGTGACGATGGGTCAACTCCTGAGCGTCCCGGTAATCGTGGCAGGGGCGTGGTTGCTGATGCGACGACCGCATAAAGGAAGCCATTAATGCGGGTGTTGCTGTTGTCGGATACGCACGGCTTTGTAGAGCCTTTTGTCCAGACACTGGCACGTTCGGCTGACTGTGTCGTGCACGCCGGAGATATCGGTGGGTTGGAAGTGATCGAGGCGGTGACGCCGGTTCGGGGCAAATTGGTCGCGGTGCGGGGAAACAACGACTGGCCTGAATCCTGGCCGGGCGCAGCGAAAGCGGGCGTTCTGGATCTGGGAGAGTCTGCCGAGGTGGATCTTCCCGGAGGCCTATTGGCAGTTGAGCATGGTCACCGTATCTGGGATACCCGTCACTACCATAAGCGCCTTCGAGCAAAATATCCTAAGGCCCGCGCGATTGTCTACGGACACACCCATATCCGCTGTGCAGATCTGGATCAGGCGCCGTGGGTGTTGAACCCCGGGGCTGCAGGCCGTGAGCGCACCAAAGGCGGCGCTTCCTGCATCCTGCTCGAAGCAGGCCGCCATAAATGGAAAGTGAGTGAGTATCGAAACGGGGAGATCAGCGCGTCTGATTGCCACCGTGCTTAAGCTCGCCTAGCAGCAGCGCGTCGCGTTACAAGGACTTCAAGATCGTAACGGTCAGTCGTCTTGTTTGATGAGAAATTCTCGAACGATAGGCAAGACGCGTTCAGTCGCCTCGATAAAGATAGCGTGTTTGAGGTGATCCAGGATAACGAGTTCGGCGTTGGGCAGGGCGTCTGCCATTTCCCGATTGAGTCGGGGGTTGCAGCCGCCGTCTTGCGCACCAGTGACCAGTTGGCAGGGCACCGATATCTCATGAAGCCATGGCGCCATCTCGGTTTGGGCATAGATATCGAAGACATTCAGGAAGACATCGGCCGGGGTATCGATGACCTGCTGTTTCCGTTTCTCAATGAGATCAGGCCGTTCGGCGATAAATTCATCCGTGAACCAACGCGCAGACAGGGTATCGAGCACTTGTGAAATGCCTTTTTCCCGCATCGCGCTGACGACTGCATTGACCTTGGCACTGTCGTCGGGCGTTCGAAAGGCCGCGGTAGACCATAATCCCAGGGAAAGGACCCGCTCGGGATAGCGCTTCGCGTAGGCCGGGCCGATCATGCCCCCCAGCGAGTGGCCTGCGAAGTGCGCGTATTCAACACCGAGGGCCGATCGCAGGGCCTCCAGGTCGTCGACCAGATCGTGCAGGCTGAACGGAGTGTCTGGAGTGGGACTTTCGCCATGACCGCGAAGATCGTAACGGATACAGGTGAAGCGGTCCTTTAATCCTTCAACAAGCTCAGCAAAAGTTGCCCGCCGGGCGCCGATCCCGTGGATCAGGAAGAGCGCTGGACCTTGACCTTCTATGGTGTAGGCGCAGTCAATCGTCATGATTCAGTCCAGTCGTCGGTAGATCATGCAACGTCACGGCTGAGCGAGCGAACGTGCGGCACGACCTCTTCACTGAACCGGCCCATCATGTCCAGGGTCTCAGACTGATCCTGGCCAAAGTTGGACGATGCAATCACCTC
This sequence comes from Gammaproteobacteria bacterium, assembly GCA_011523045.1. GTDB lineage: Bacteria > Pseudomonadota > Gammaproteobacteria > Arenicellales > UBA868 > UBA868. The sequence continues at coordinate 21,663 of WTHR01000213.1, forward strand.
ACTGATGCCCAGTTCGGCATATTCTGAAAGGCGGTCAATCATTTCCTGGACGCCGCAAATAAGAACATTTGCTCCGAGTTCCTCAATAGACTGGGTTCGGGGCAGGGGTTTGATGATCCCCTCCTTGACGATTCCCGGACCTCCAAAGACATTATCAAAGCTCTGGTAGTAACGGTAGGCGAGGGCGGTCTTGTTTCGGGTATCCGCATCATCTTTGGTGAGATAAAGCCCCCGCTGAAGCGACAGGCGAGAATGGCAGTGTGTGCCGGCTAAAGCTCTGCCCCTGAAGAATGCGCTGACCTGCTCTACGAGAACATCATGATTTGCGCCAAGCGGGGTAGTCTGGATGTGATAGCCCTTGGCTGCCATGGCTTCGATGCCGGCAGGCGCCATGATAGCAAGTGCAATGGGAATCGGGTGTTCAGGTCGCGGCATCACGGTGAGGGGTTCGAAACGGTAATGCTCGCCATCCCAGGAAACCTCTTTTTCCAAGAGAAGGGCCTCGAGCACCTGAAGACTTTCCTCAAACTTGGGCTTGGTGGCATCGAAAGCCACTCCCATGCGTTCTGTTTCGTATTCGAAAGCGCCTTTGCCCACACCTAAAACCAGTCGGCCGTCGCACAGCGTCTGGGCTTGAATCACTTCGCCGGCAAAGATCCGCATGTCGCGCAACGGCAGCTGGCAGACTGACGTCGCGATCTCGATTCTCTCTGTATGGGCTGCGACCTTGACCGCAAACTGCAGCGGCGAGGGCATCAGGAGAATATTGACGAGGTGGTGCTCGGGGATGGAGACCCCCTGATAGCCGCAGGATTCAGCGTGCACAGCCTGTTCCAGCATCTCACGGTAGAGCCGTTTCGCGCCAATGCCAGGGTCGAGCAGATGACTGTTTAAAAAGTGCGAGAACTCCATACCGTAAAAAGACGCGCCAAAAGACGCATCTTACACGAGGGTGAAGACGCATGACCCTTAACGGCGCTCCTGTCGGGCATAAGGCGTTTCAAGTTACTCGTTATCTTTACGAGAGCAGCTTGATAGGAAACTCGTTCCCCCTTTTTCGAGCGTAAGGCGTATGATCGATTGGTTTTGAGAAATAGGTCTCGATACATCGAAAAATATTGATTTGATTTCATTCAAGGATTCGGTATGAAGCAGGATGTTTTTTGGGTCGATGCGTTCAGCGCGGAGCCATTCGGTGGCAATCCGGCTGTGGTTTGTGTCGGAGCCGATGAGTTGTCAGATGCGCAGCTTCAGCATCTCGCAAATGAGTTCAACGTATCCGAGAGTGTTTTTATCTCAGGTGATAAGGGTGAATATTCCATCCGCTGGTTTACGCCGACCAAAGAGCTCCCGCTGGTGGGTCATGCGACGCTTGCAGCAGCTCATGTGGTGTTCTCTTCACTCGAGCCTGATCGATCTGAGGCGCGTTTTTTTTCAGCCATGAGCGGGGAGTTGGCCGCGTTTAAGGATCAGAGAAATATTGCGATCGTTTTGCCCGCGGATGACCCTGTGAGCTGTGATCCGCCGGATGCCCTGATTCGCGGACTCGGGTTGATGCCGGCTGCGACCCTGAAGGGTCGTCACTATATTGCGGTATTGGGTCATCCTGATGAGGTAGCCTCAGTCGAGCCGGACCTTGACGCGTTGCAGACCTTGGATCTTCCGACAATCGCGGTCACGGCAGCTGGTGGGGATTCAGACTACGTCCTGCGTTTTTTTGCCCCGGCTAACGGTGTCCCGGAAGATCCGGTCTCGGGAGTGGCCCAGTGCTCACTGATGCCGTATTGGGCGTCAAAGCTTGGAAAAACGGAATTGGGCTCAAGACAGCTTTCCTCAAAAGGTGGTGAGATGCACTGCAAGTTACTCGATGCCGGCGTGCAGATCGCTGGTCCTTGTTGCACGATTTTTTCCGGCTCCCTTGAAAACTGTTGAACTTGATTAAGGGCTGAATGGGGCTGGAAGATCTGCGACAGCGGTTTCCTTTTTTACTCCACCCTGACAAGTGTGCGCTTGCGAAGTAATATCTCTCATCTTTTTATGAGCCCCTCGGGGACATCCAACAGGGTTTCGGAGGCCTTGCTGGGAATGTCATGCCGTATCGGGTGGCCATACTGTAATCTCAACCGCGAGGAGGAAGCGAATGAGTCAAACTGAAGGATTCGGTGCCTATACCGATTTCGGCAAACTGCGTACCGCGATCGTCGGCAGCGCTGAGGGGCTTTCCCTGCCGCCGTTCAATCCAACACTGCACCACTACAATGATGAAGTTCAGGCCGCGCTAAAGGCAAGCGGTGACCAGCCGCTTGATATCGCCAAGGCAATGCCGGAGCGCTGGGAAAAAACGGCAGAGCAGTTGGATAGCCTTGCGGCGCTCTACGAAGCCAATGGTGTCAAGGTCCATCGTCCGAGACCTTACAGTGAGGAAGAGCGGCTGTACCTTGCTGAGGCACAGCCCGGGGCTTCCCTGCTTTATCCTGCCGATCCGGTCTATACCGTCGGCAAGCATTATCTGGAAGTGAATATCCGAAGAGCCTATCGGCGGAAAGAGGTTTTCCCGTTGCGGGAGATCGTTGCGCCCCTTATCGCGTCGGATCCCGAAGCCCATCATGTGATCATGCCGGCCGTGCAGCCTTTCGCTCCGTCCAGTGGCGGGCCGGGGCCCTATCTTGAGGGCGGTGACATCATCTGCTATCAGAATCACCTGTTCGTGGGAGAGTCTGACATCGCCACGAACCGTGCGGGAACAGATTGGTTTGCGGACTACATCGAGCCCTTCGGTTACCAGGTACACCCGATGCCGATGCATGGCACCATCCTGCATCTTCTCGGCACAATGGTGTTGGTGGCCGAAGGGGTATTGCTGCTGTATCGGGATGAATTAAAGGAGTCGCTGCCGGCACCGCTGGCAGACTGGGATGTCATTGACTTGACCGAGGAAGAAGCCAGAGCCTACGCCACCGTTGGCGTCAGTCTGGATGAAAAGCGCTACATCATCCCTGCCGGGATGGGTCGAGTGTGTGATGAACTCGCCAAACGCGGTGTCGAGCCCATCGAAATTGCCTACGATCACGTCAGTTACTGGGGTGGCTGCGTTTCCTGCTCAACCCATGCAATCCTGCGGGATCCCTAAAACATGAGCCCGCCTGAGATAGACCTGGCGCCGGAGTTAATCGGACAGGTGCTGGATGCGGTGGACAAGGGATTTGAGCGACAACTGGCGTTTACCCAGCAGATGATGTCGCTCGACTCGACCCGTGGCAATGAGCATCAGGCTCAGGCATGTTTTTACGAAGCGCTTGAATCACGCGGCTTTGAGATGGATCAATGGTCCATTGATATTGCCGAGATAGAAGACCACCCCGGGTTCTCGCCTGTCAAAGTCGACTATGACAACGCGGTGAACGTGGTCGGAACCCATACGCCGGTCGAGACCAAGGGCCGCTCCCTGATCCTGAATGGACACGTGGATGTCGTGCCCACGGGGCCGGTGGATATGTGGACCCGCCCGCCGTTTGAACCCTGGATCGAGGGAGATTGGCTGTATGGCCGCGGCGGCGCAGACATGAAGGCAGGCCTTTGCGCCAATCTCGCAGCACTGGATGCGCTCAAGACCCTGGGTTGGCAACCCGCCGCTCGCGTGCATGTGCAGTCGGTTACCGAAGAAGAGTGCACTGGTAATGGCGCACTGTCTGCATTGGTGAGAGGTTATCGGGCGGATGCGGCACTGATTCCAGAGCCAGAGGAGAACATGCTGGTGCGGGCCAATACTGGTGTGATCTGGTTTCGGGTTCATGTGCGCGGCAGGCCGGTTCATGTCCGTGAGGCAGGTCAGGGGACAAATGCCATTGAAGCCGCGGTATCCATTATCCCGGCGTTGAAAAAGCTCGAGCGCGAATGGAACGATGCTCGCTCGAAGCATCGCTATTTTGAATCGCTGGAGCACCCGATCAATTTCAATATCGGCAAGATCGTTGGTGGCGACTGGGCCTCTTCCGTCCCGTCATGGTGTACGTTCGATATGCGTGTGGCGATTTATCCCGGCGTGGATCCTCGTGATGCTGCCAAGGAGATTGAATCGTGTATCGGGGCGCATGCTGATGAGCATCCTTTCTTGCGCAACAATCCGCCTGAGGTGGAGTACAACGGATTCTTTGCCCGCGGCTATGTGCTGGAGGAAGGCAGCGACGCTGAGATGGTGTTGGGCCAGGCCCACGCGGCAAGCTTCGGAGCCAGTCTTGAATCTTTTGTGACTCCGGGATATCTCGATGGCCGGGTGTTCGTGCTTTATGACGACTGTCCTTGCCTCGTGTATGGTCCGGTCTCGCGGGACATCCATGCCTTTGATGAAAGGGTGAGTCTTGCCTCTTTAAAGCGAGTCACCGGAACGATTGCGCTTTTTGTCGCTTCCTGGTGCGGCCTGGAACCCGCTACTCCTCGGGATCGTCCCCACGCTTGACCTGCATAGAAAGACCGACCTGCTCACGAGTGGTACGCGGCAGTTCGCCGATCGCTTTTCTTCCAAAACGCCTGGTGATTTCGTCTAGGGTCTGATTGAGGGTGTTCCGCCTGGCTTTCTTTTCAGCACCAAAAAGCGGCAGTTGGTCGACAGACTCCGCGGTCAGCCCGGTGCAGCCTACCCCAAGCAGGCGAATCGCTTCTTTTGGTCCGGATCGATATAGAAGCTGTGTTGCCTGTCTGGCAATTTCGTGACCGTCATCAGTCGGTTGCGGCAGCGTTACCCGGCGGGTAAACACCGGATATCCTCGAACACCGGGCCCCGTTCTTCTGGCAGATTTGAATTTCAGGACAACGGTATGTGCGCGTACCTGGTCGTGTCTAAGGCGTCGGGCGACAGATTCCGCGTGCTCGCGAATCAGTGGTTCGAGTTCCCGATAATCAGAAATGTCTTTGCTGAAAGTGTGCTCCTCGCTGTAGGAGACGGCTTCACGATAAGGCTCTACCTCGCGAACATCGTCGCCGCGCGCCAAGCGCGCAATCTCGATCCCCCATTCGCCAAGCAGGTCACGCAGAGTGCCATCATCGGCCTTGGCGACATCCCCGATCGTCTCAAACCCCAGCGTTTCCAGTTTTTCTTTCGCAACGGGCCCCACACCCCAGATCCGGCTGACAGGGAGCGGCTCGAGAAAGCCCTGGACTTCGCCCGCCTTAACTTCAAGCAGGCCGTCAGGTTTCGCTCCTGCACTCGCAATCTTGGCCACCATCTTGACTGGCGCAATCCCGACTGAGACGGGAAGCGACAAGACTTTTCGGATCCTGCTGCGAAGGGCTTCTCCCACTTCTTGTGGAGGACCCATAAGCCGGGTACTGCCGGTCAGGTCGATAAAAGCTTCATCCAGTGATACGCGCTCTACGACGGGCGAAAAGTCCCTGAAAATCTTGAAAATGCGGGTGGACTCTTTCTTGTAGAGCGCCATGTTGCCCCGGACAAACACCAGATCCGGACAGCGTCGACGCGCCTCGACAGACGGCATGGCCGAGCGCACACCAAACTGTCTTGCCTCGTAGCTTGCAGCCGCCACTACGCCGCGTGGACCGCTGCCGCCGACCGCTACGGGGCGGCCTCTGAGTTCCGGGTGATCACGCTGCTCCACGGACGCATAAAAAGCATCCATGTCGGCATGCATGATGACTCGAGGAGGATCGTTAGAGGCAGTCATCAACAGCGAATCTTACAGTCTATTCTGCTGTGTCGGTGAGCGCTTAGCCGGTATTGCGCAGTCCCGCAGCAATTCCGTTGATGGAAAGCAGTAATGCCCGCTGCATCTGATCATTGCGGTCGCGGCTTTTTTCTCGTCGGCTGCGGGTAAGCAATTCCACCTGCAGCACGCTAATGGGGTCAAGATACGCATCCCGCACTTCGAGCGTACGACGCAACATCGGCTTGTCGGACAACAGTTCAGTTTCTGTAATTGAGGTGATCATCTCCATCGTGAGCGAGTGCTCCTCAACAACCTGATCGAATAAATGATGCAGCTTGGGATCAACCAGCCGTTCAACATAGTGACGTGCGATGGCGAGATCAGTTTTGGCGAGTGTCATTTCGACGTTTGATACGAACGTTGAGAAGAAGTGCCATTCAGCATACATGCGGCGCAGGTCTTCCCCGTGCCCGGCTTCCATCGCAGCACGCAGACCGGTACCGGCGCCGAACCATCCAGGAATAATCTGACGTGACTGGGTCCAGCCGAATACCCAGGGAATGGCACGCAGGTCGGCGATACCGGCCTTCGCTGCGGACCGGCGCGCGGGCCGGGATCCGATATTCATGGATCCGAGTTCCTCAACCGGTGTCGAGGTGGTGAAGTACTCCGGCAGCCCCGGGGTTTCGACAAACTGCCGATAGGCCCGGAAGGCGGCACTGGAAACCTGCTCCATGATTTCATACCAGGCCGTGATGGACATCTTGTCATGCCGCGGCGCTTTGTGGGCGAGGGAGCTTTCCAGGAGGGCGCTGATCGCAAGATTCAGGTTGCGCCGCGCAATAGCGGGCAGGCCGTATTTATCGGCGATCACCTCACCTTGCTCTGTCAGTTTAATCTCTCCATCGACGACGCCGGGAGGTTGGCTGAGAATGGAAGCATGGGTCGGGCCGCCCCCACGGCCGATGGTTCCGCCGCGGCCATGGAATACGCGGATCCGGACGCCGGCCTCCTCGGCGACTTCCTGAATCACCCGAAGTGCTTTGTGAATTTCCCACTGCGACGTGGTGATGCCCCCGTCCTTATTGGAGTCGGAGTAGCCGACCATGACTTCCTGCTCGTCACCGCGAAGGGTCAGTAGGTGGCGATATGAGGTATTCCTGAAGAGTGTGCGAAGCGTGGGCCCGATCGATTCCAGATCCTCAATCGTTTCAAAAAGGGGAACAAAATCCAGACGGGCAACATCCTGCCCGAGATCGACCAGGCCGACTTCACGCGCCAGCAGCACGGGCGCAAGAATATCGTCGACGCCCCGCGTCATGGAGACGATATAGGCATCGATTACCTCGTCGCCATCTCGATCCATGATCGATCGGAGCGTCCGAAAGAGCGTAAGGTTGTCATGCTCGTTATGACCCTGGGGCGGTGCCAACGGACGACGGCTGTCGAGCTCTTCGACCAGCCGATCCAGCCGTTGCTCTGGGGTCATGTCCCCATACGCAACGCCCAGCGGCTCAAAGAGCGCGGCCAGTGCCTCATGATGGCGCGCCGAGTGCTCGCGGATATCGAGGCTGGCAAAATGAAAACCGATCGCACTGACAATCCGCCGAACCCGGGCAAGACGGCCGTCTGCGATCAATGCGCCTCCGTGACTGCGTAAGGAACGATCCATGGCCGCAAGTTCACTCATTAGTTGATCTGGTGAAGCGTACGCCTCGGCACCGCGGTCTCGCGTTGCCAGGAGACGCTTTTCGATAACGGCGCAGTGCAGTCGATAGGGTTCAAGCAGCCGGGCTGGCGTCAGCACATCGGAGTGCTCAGCTGTGTCTTGAGCAACCATCTGCTCCATTTCCTCGGAGACCTGATAAAGACGCCCGCTCATTGAGGCATCATCTGAGAGTTGCTTAATCTCACTGATCAGCAGGGCAATGGCGCGGTCACGCTGCAGGTCAAGCACAGCGACAGTGGTATCCGGGGAGACATTAGGGTTGCCGTCGCGGTCACCGCCGACCCACGAGCCAAATCGGATCGGAACATGATCCGGCCGCATCTTCTCGCCAATATCTCCCAGGGTCGCTGCGATCGTGTCAAAAAGATCCGGCAGAGCTTCGCTAACGGTCTGAGAAAGGTAATAAAGGACAAATTTGGCCTCGTCAAAAGGGTCAGGTCTTTCGTGGCGAATCTCGTCGGTTTGCCAGATGGCCTCGATCATCTCATCAATGCGCCGGTCGATACGCTCGCGTTCAATCTGCGTACAGCGCACATCCCCCCGCGCTTTTAGGAGGTCGGCGATAGTGGCAAGTTTGTTGAGGATGGACCGCCTTGAGGCTTCCGTCGGATGGGCGGTAAAGACGGGTCGGAAATCTGACCGGTTAACCAGATCCCCGATCTCGGGCGCTGTGACACCGGAATCAAGGAGACTCCGGACGGTCTGACCGAAGTGATTGCCCGCCCGGCTACCGCCCACGTTGAGATCTTCGATACGATGTTCCTGCTCGGCGATATTGGCGAGATGAAAATAGACGGTAAAGGCCCGCACCAGATGAATGGCGCGGTCACCGTCCAGGCCGGCCAGGAGGTCTGTGAGTTCGGCGGTAACGCCGGTCGGGCCACCCGTCTGACGAAGCCTTTGGGCAAGGTGGCGTACTTCCTCAACAGTATCGAGAAGCGCCTGGCCGTGTTGACGGACGAGGGTGTCTCCTAACTGATGTCCCAGACGCCGAATATCGGCCCGCAGTGCCGCATCGGCCGTCTCGGCCCGCGCGGGAATGGACTCCTTGGGATGGATGGTGCTTTTCATGGGCGCGACAGTACGGTCATTTCCTCGCCGAGACAAGAAAAAATTTGAGCATGCCCTCAAATTGGTTTCGAGTGGGAAAAACGACCTCCGTATCCAATTTTGCCTTGATATCCAGAGGCGAGTGGCTGTCGTTGCCCAATTGCCATAAGTCTTTCTTGATAAGGCTAATCAGTAATCGCACTCATTTTTGGACTGAAGTCGCCGTATCCTTCCGGCCGCAAAATGAACCCGATGCTCTGATCGATCAGGCGCGTTGTGGTTTTGGTGGGGGTTTTGGCACGCAGATGTGTTCGTCCCCCTCGATCACCGATTCCTGACTCCACAAACCGATTAACCAAAGAGAAGACCATGAGTCACACCCGTACCCCAGAGCGCACCCGTCGATTGCAACGCAGCGAGTTGGCAGTGCCCGGCTCAAACCCCAATATGTTTGAAAAAGCCGCGGCGAGTAATGTTGATTACGTGTTTCTCGATCTTGAAGATGCGGTTGCTCCTGATGACAAGCTGGCTGCCCGGGCCAACATTATCCAGGCCCTCAGAGACATCGACTGGCGTGGCGCCGGCAAGACCATTTCCATCCGTATCAACGGCCTCGATACCCACTATATGTACCGAGATGTTGTTGAGATCGTAGAGCAGGCGGGCGAGTTTCTGGACACCATCCTGATTCCGAAAGTCGGTGTCCCGAGTGATGTGTATATGGTGGACGCCATGCTCTCCCAGATTGAGACCGCGGTAGGCATCAATCACCGGATTGGTCTCGAAGCGTTGATTGAAACGACGCTCGGCATGGCGAATGTCGAAGCGATTGCGATGGCCAGTGATCGTTTGGAAGCCATGCACTTTGGCGTAGCGGACTATGCCGCCAGCTGCCGGGCTCGTACGACAAACATCGGCGGTCTCAATCCGGATTACCCGGGCGACCAATGGCACGACGGTCTCTCGCGGATGCTGGTCGCCTGCCGGGCTTATGGTCTTCGGCCTGTCGACGGGCCTTTTGGAGATTTCAATGATCCAGAAGGGTTTCAACTGGCTGCACGCCGTGCGGCGGCGTTGGGCTATGAAGGCAAGTGGGCTATCCACCCGTCCCAGATTGACTTGGCAAATGGTGTTTTCTCGCCGCCAGCGTCAGAGGTAGACAGAGCAAAGCGCATTCTTGTCGCCCTTGAGGAAGCCGCTGCGCAGGGTAAGGGTGCGGCCCAGCTGGATGGTCGGATGATCGACGCGGCATCAGCGCGCATGGCCGAGAACGTGGTTGCGATGGATGATGCGATTCAGTCAAAGGCCAGTAGTTGATGAGGGGTCGGGGAACTGACGTGATTCTGTTCAACGGGCGGCACGCATAACACTTTACCGAGGAGGGGACGACGATGGATATCCACGAGTACCAGGCCAAGGCGCTGCTCGCTGATTTTGGGGTGCCGATACCGCCAGGCGGCCTCGCCTACAGTCCGGAGCAGGCGCAGTATCGGGCTTCAGAGATTGGCGGTGAGCAATGGGTGATCAAAGCGCAGGTCCATACCGGAGGCCGGGGCAAGGCGGGAGGCATCCGTTTATGCCAGAGCGAGCAGGAGGTCTGGACCGCAGCTGACGAAATGTTGGGCAGCCGATTGGTGACCAACCAGACAGGTCCCAGAGGCCGCGGCGTGTATCGTCTTTATGTTGAATCCGTGGCGGATATCGAGCGCGAGATTTATCTTGGTTTTGTACTGGACCGGGCGACAGAACGGGTGATGTTGGTAGCGTCCGCGGCAGGTGGAATGGAGATCGAGCAGATCGCAGAAGAAGATCCGGAGTCGATGATTCGGGTTGTGATTGAGCCGGCGGTGGGTCTTCAGGCTTTCCAGGCCCGTGAGGTTGCCTTTGCACTCGGATTGGATGCGTCTCTGGTGACCGAGGCGGCCAATACCTTAAGAGCCTGTTACCGGTCTTTCCGCGATCTTGACGCCACGATGGTCGAGATCAATCCCTTGGTGGTCACGGCTGACGGGCGCATCCTTGCGCTTGATGCCAAGATGACATTTGATGACAACGCACTTTTCAAGCATCAACGCATATCTGAGTTGCGGGATAAATCTCAGGAAGACCCCCGTGAGATGAGGGCCACCGATCGGGGGCTCAGTTACGTGGGATTGGAAGGCGATATTGGCTGCATCATTAATGGCGCCGGCTTGGCGATGGCGACCATGGATATGATCAAGCACTCGGGTGGCGAACCAGCAAACTTCCTTGATATCGGGGGTGGCGCATCACCTGAACGGGTCGCCAAGGCATTCAACCTGGTGCTTTCGGATGACAATGTCAAAGGTGTGCTGGTGAATATCTTTGCCGGAATCAACCGCTGCGACTGGGTCGCCCAGGGCGTGGTCAAGGCGATGCAGGATCTGGATATTCAGGTGCCGGTCGTGGTGCGACTCTCGGGAACCAACGTAGAAGAAGGTCGGCGGATTCTTGAAGAGAGTTCAGTGTCTCTGATCACCGCTGACACGCTGGCCGAAGCGGCTGAAAAATCGGTCGCGGCTGTACATAAGGGGGTGAGCGCATGAGCATCGTTATTGATAGCGGGACTCCAGTCCTCGTGCAGGGTTTCACAGGGCGGATCGGATCATTCCATAGCGAGGAAATGATCGAGTACGGTACCAACATCGTTGGCGGAGTGACGCCCGGCCGGGGCGGCACGACCCATCAGGGTCGGCCGGTATTCGATACCGTTAAGGATGCAGTATCGGCGACCGGAGCCGAGGCGAGCATCGTGTTTGTTCCGCCGCCTTTCGCGGCTGATGCGATTATGGAGGCGGCTGACGGAGGTCTGCGTGCCTGCGTCTGCATCACAGACGGCATTCCCGCCCAGGACATGATGCGGGTCAAGCGCTATATGCGGCGCTACAAGTCCGACAAGCGAATGCAATTGATTGGCCCAAACTGCGCAGGGGTGATCAGCCCCGGCAAAGCCCTGCTTGGCATTATGCCGGGTCATATCTATCAGGAGGGTGAGGTAGGCATCATCGGCCGGTCTGGTACGTTGGGTTACGAGGCAGCATCTCAACTTAAAGCCGAGGGGATCGGCGTTTCAACCAGCGTCGGTATTGGGGGTGACCCGATCAATGGGAGTTCTTTCAAGGATCACCTGGCGGCTTTCGAAAAGGATCCGCAAACTCGCGTGGTGGTGATGATCGGTGAGATCGGGGGTCCTCAAGAGGCAGAAGCCGCCCAGTTTGCCCGTGATCACATGAGCAAGCCCGTAGTGGGATATATCGCCGGCCTGACAGCACCCAAAGGCCGAACCATGGGTCACGCTGGCGCCATTGTTTCGGCGGCTGGAGAGTCCGCTGAGGAAAAGGTGGAAATCCTGCGCCAGTGCGGGGTCACGGTGGTAGAACGCCCGTCCGAGTTTGGATCTACTGTGAGAAAGGTGTTGGCGACGATCTCCTGAGCCAGGAACACCTAATCGGCGAGATTTAATTCCTTACCGTAGCCAAAAAGGCCCGGGGTGCCCCCAGTGTGGACGAAGAGGCTCGATTGATCCTCGCGGCTGGCGCGGACATGGTTCAGGCACGCCGCCATCGATTTTCCGGTGTAAACCGGGTCGAGCAGCAGACCCTCGCGCTGGGCGCACAGATTAATGGCCTCAAGTGTCTGCTCATTGAGTTTGCCGTAGCCAGGCTGGAATGTCTCATCGGTAATCTCGATATCTTCAGGTTTTACGGGGTTTTCCAATTTGAGCAGAGCGGCGATTTCTTCGCAGCGCTGTTTGATCCTTTGTTGCTGCGAAGTTCGGTCTCGCCTGACACAGACACCGATCACAGGTTTAAGCCAGTTATGTGACCGCAATCCAAAAAGAAGTCCCGCATGTGTGCTGCCGCTTCCTGAAGCGACGAAGATGTGACTGATCTCATCTTCCAGGCTCTCCAACTGACCCAGGAGCTCTGAGGCGGCCCGCACGTACCCCAGTGCGCCAAGCGGCGGATGGCCGGGGGCCAAAGGAATGATATAGGGCTGCCTGCCTGCGGCGCGTAGTTGATCGGCGATCCTGTTGAGATTGGCATCCGCCCCGTTTTCGTCCTCGCCCTCAGGATAGGTGTGCAGGGTAGCTCCCAGCAGGCGGTCCAGCAGGACGTTGCCGGATTGCCGGTAGGCCGCCCCGGTATCCCCGACGCGTTCTTCAAGTTGAATGTGGCAATCAAGCCCCAGCTTTGCCGCAGCGGCTGCGGCCATGCGGACAAAGTTGGACTGGACGGCGCCTGTGATCAATATGGTGTCCGCATGCTGCTGAAGCGCTTCACCGAAGTAGTATTCAAGCTGGCGGGCTTTGTTTCCTCCCATCGCGAGCCCGGTACAGTCATCACGTTTGACGTATAGCGCTCCCCGTCCCAGCACCCCGCTGAGATTGTTCAGTCGCTCGATCGGCGTTGGGGTATGGGCAAGCGGAATTCTGGGCAGGAGATCGAGGTTTGCGCTGATGGACATCCGGACCTGTGCTCAAGTGAATACGCTACAGCGCAAATATATCGTGACGCGGTTTGAAAATGTTGGGGCGGTTACGCGCTCAAGGAGGCGCCCCCGGCCTGGGTGCGTTGCTCGATGAAGGCGTCGATCTCCTCGAGAAGCGACTGATCCAGCGGCGGGGGCGTAAAGTCTGCCAACGCGGCTCTTGCAATGCGATTGGCCCGCCGAGTGGCATCCACCGAGCCATTCTCGGTCCAGGTTTCAAAGTTCGACCAGTCTGAGAGCAGCGGGGCATAAAACGCGGTTTCGTACCGAGCAAGCGTATGCTGGGTGCCAAAAAAGTGTCCACCAGGTTCGATCTCATCAAAAGCGGATGCAGCCAGCGTGTCTTCGTCACAGATGACGGGCTGCATCAGGCTTGCAAACATCTGCAGCATTTCAACGTCGATAACAAATTTTTCCAAAGAAGCGGTCAGGCCGCCTTCCAGCCAACCAGCGCCGTGCAGGAGAATATTGCACCCGCCCATGATGGCGCCCCAGCAGGACATCTGTGATTCATAAGCAGACTGCGCATCAGGTGCGTTGGACGCGTTAACGTTCGAGGTCCGATAGGGAAGGCGGTATCGGCGGGCAAGTTGACCCGAAGCAAAAGCTGCCTTGACATACTCAGGGGTACCAAATGCCGGCGCCCCGGTTTTCATATCAACATTGCTTGTGAACCCGCCGTACACCACTGGGGCGCCGGGTTGGACGATTTGCGCCAGGGCAATACCGGCCAGGGCTTCGGCGTTCTGCTGTGCCAGCGCACCGGGAAGCGTGACCGGCGCCATGGCACCCGCCAGGGTAAATGGTGTCAGGATCATCGCTTGGCGCGCTTTCGCGAAGTCAATAATCCCCGCACACATCAGCTCATCGAGCTGCAGCGGCGAGTTGGCGTTCACCACCGTGTAACAGTGCACTTTTGATTCAAAGGTCTGACGGTCCATGCCGTAAGCCATCCTGAGAATCTCAAGAGAATCTGCGACCGCTTCGCGGCCGCGGGAGTAGATGAAGGTCGGCTTATCGGTCAGGGTGACTACCGACCGGGTCATGTGGAGATGACGGACGTTCGTTGGCAGATCCTGCGGCTCAACCATCGGTGTCGTGAGATGGATCACGTCGTAGTTTTGCGCCATCCGCAAAAGGTCACGGAATGCGTCGTGTGTCCCCGCCCGTCGTCCGTTCTCAAGATCAGAGTAATGCGGTGGACCGCCCACAGTGGCGAAGACCAGATTGTTGTCACCAACCTCAAACCATCGGTTCGCAGAACGCCCGTGCATGGTAAACGTCGGCGGTGCAGGCATGACCGTCTGCAGCAGCAAGTCAGGGTCAAAGCGCACCATCAGCGTGTCTTCGCTAACGACGAAACCCGCGTCGCGGTAGTGCCCCCGGGCTTCTTCGCTCAGCACTTTGATGCCTTTATCACGCAGGAGATTGAGCGAGGCGAGGTGAATCGCCTCGATTTCGTCTTCGCTGAACTGGGCAATCGGCGGGTAGGGGTTCTTTATTCGTAGCCAGGAGTCGCCCGGTTGCGGCGCGGGCCGTGACTCACTGCGACGAGGTCGTTTGCGATTTCGCGCCATGAGAAGATCTAGTGATAGGGGTGATTTCTAAAGCGGAGCAGATTACCCCCGCATTCTGGCACCTTGGGGGTCCCAGGCAGGTTCGGTCAGGGTGACCGCCCCGCGCCGTTTGCCAACGACATCCACCATCAGGGCGCCGTTGCTCTCATCAACGTCGGCATCGAGCAGGCCCATCGCGAGGCTCTTGGCAGTATGGTGCCCAAAGCCGCCCGACGTCACAAAACCCACCCGCTTGTCGTTCTGCCAGATCGGCTCATATCCCGAGGCATCGGCATCATCGGCATCAATCTCAAGGGTCACCAGCCGTTGCCCCACACTTCCTTCAGATCGTTCTTTGGCCGCTGCCTCATGACCGACAAAGTCATCGCGGGACCAGTCAATCCATCGATCCATCCCGGTCATGCCCGGAGTGCGATCCTGGGTGAATTCTGCGCTCCAGATGCCAAAACTCTTCTCCAGCCGCAATGCGTTCATGGCGTAGAACCCGAACTCTTTTATATCCTGACCGGCGCCGGCTTCCAGCAGGATGTCTCGCAGAGTGATGTGCTCAGCGGCACCGCAGTTGATTTCATAGCCAAGTTCCCCGCAAACCGAGAGTCGTGCGACTTTGGCACGAATCAGGCCCACGTCCATCGTCGCGCAACCCATGAAGGGCAGTTCTGTATCAACGTCCTGATGGGTCAGCGCGGAAAGCACTTCTCGGGATTTCGGACCTGCTATCCCAAAACCGACCATTGCGTCAGAGACATCCCGTACGTCGACCCCGTCACGGCGATGATCATCAAACCACCGCATGTGCCAACTGCGAAGGTAGTAAGACCCCATGATCCACCACCGGCCATCGCCCCAGTTGAACAGGGTGAGATCCCCTTTGAGA
>WTHR01000057.1 GCA_011523045.1 Gammaproteobacteria bacterium
CACTTGCAGGCTCTGCTGGCGAATCTATTGCGGTGGTGCGCGATGACAACATCGGCAGTACGCTTTATGTTAAAACGGGGGACGAGTTGAACGGGTCAGTGGTGATCGAGATCTCTGCGACCTCAGTGAGGGTGAGGCTAGGCGAGGAAGAAGACGAGCTGACTACCACCAGTTTTCTGATGAACTAGTAAATCGTGATGAACCAGATAAACCCATACTGGATTACAGGCCGCGCTGAAGTGCCGAAAATAGTGCTGGGCTGGATGTTCGGGTTCGTAATGCTGATTATTTCGGCGGCCTCGTATGCTCAGACGGGTCTTATCGAGTCCAGCGCGAACGGGCTAACGTCATCGGCTGCATCGGGGGATGTCAGCAGCAACAGTGCGGCCCAGCAGGCAGATTCTGAAGAGGCGCTCTTTACGATCAATTTTCGGGACGCCGACATACTTGAAGTGCTGGAGGCGTATTCCAACTTACTGAATGTCAATGTCGTCCCAGGGGAGGGTGTGTCGGGTATCGTTACGGTGATCTCGCCTGGGCCTATCTCTCGAATGCAGGCGGTCAATCTCCTGCATTCGATCCTGAAGCATCGCGGTTTCGCCGTCATTGAGAATGATGGCTACATCAGTATCGTTCAGGATGCGATCGCCGAGATGAGTGGTCTTCCTATCTACTACCCTGAGATGCCCGATGACCAGGTTGCAGTCTTGGCGATTCGGCCCAAGCACATCGAGGAAGAAACTCTGGCAGAAACGCTTGCGGCAATGGGGTTGCTTCGGCCAGTGTCTACGAATCGTGACGCCGGAGTCGTCCTGGTTACTGCAGCAGCGTCAAAGTTGCGCTCGATTCTCAAGTTGGTTGATGAACTTGATATAGCGCAACGCGCCCCAATTACTCGAACCTATCCTCTGCAGTACGCAGCGGCCCCAAAACTTGGGCCGGTTATTGCCGGGTTCGTTGCCCAACTGGCAGGTCAGGAGGCTCCCGAAAGCGTATCTGATGGAGAGGGTGCTCTGCTGTCAGGCAGTGTCATGGTCGAAGAGCGGACCAACAGCCTCATCATTACCGCAGAGGAGAAGTACCACCAAGCCGTGGTCAGCATGCTGGTGGAGCTTGATAAGCGCAGCCCGCAGATCCTGCTCGAAGCGAAAGTGGTGGAGATTACGCTCGATCAGAACAGTCGGATGGGTCTACAGTGGCAACAGTTGTTGAATGTATTGCCGATGGCCGCACTGACCTTTTCTGACCCTGCTACTTTCGCAACGGGTTCGACGGTCGTTGACAATGCCCAGAACGTGCTTTCGGGAAGTCTTGGTGGAATCAATTACGCTCTCTTAGATCCTAAAAATTATTCATTGATGGTCAATCTCCTGGCGAGTGACTCCGACGCCAGAGTCTTAGCGTCTCCGCATTTGATGGCTTCAAACAATATGGAAGCCAACCTTCGAATTGGTGACGAAATTCCCGTTCTTAAAGAAACCCGCCTGGATACCAACAATCAGCCCATTGAGACCTACGATCGTGAAAAAGTTGGCCTCGAGGTTAAATTAAAGCCGACGATTGCGAGCAATCGGGACGTCACTCTGGATCTTGAGATTTCAAACAGTAACGTCATCGCGGGCGCGGGAGGTTCGGGGAATAACCAACACACCATTACTGAACGCTTGGTCAAGACGCATGTGATCATCAAGGATAAGCATACACTTGTGATCAGCGGCCTTATTCGCGATGACGTTTCAGGCGGCAATAGCGGTGTCCCTGAACTTAAAGATCTGCCGGGAGTGGGGCCCTTGTTCGGCTCTCAGCAGAAACAGAAAAAATCGACTGAACTGCTGATACTGATAACGCCATACGTCATTCTCTCGGAACAAGAGGCCATTCAGGTCGGAACGGACCAGCTGCTAAAACACCCCGGGGCAGCGACCGCAGGCGCTCTTGATCATATCGAGATGGAGTTTGATCTCTAGGGCTCGCCGCTCCACCTCCTGAATCCTCAATCCCGTGCAGGTCAGCATCGCTCAGTCTCTCTCCCAGTCCCGTCTGATGGCGGGCCTGCCCGCTGAAGTCATGGACAGCTTGGCAGAGCGCTTTAATGATGCCCATGATGTGCCGGCCGGTGAGGTCTTCAAGAAGGCGGGTGATGCTGCAGATACCGCCTATCTCGTACGATCGGGCAATGTCCAGGTGTCAGAAAGCCGGGGGCTGGCGGATGGAGCGTACGCGTACACCATAGGACAGGGTGAAATCGTTGGCGTTCCCGCGTTACTTGATGGCGGTGAGGATGACGCGGAGTTTCGTGCGGCAGAAGACACAACGCTGGCATCTCTCGGCCGATCACAGTTTGACGATTGGCTCGCATCTTACGAGGAGTATCGTTCCGCTCTGGTATTGAATGCGGGCCTTGACCAGCAGTATCACCTGTTGCGAAAGACGCAGCTTTTCAACGAACTGAATGCGATCGATCTTTTTGCGCTGGTGCGTGAACTCGCGCCATGCTTTGAGCGCCATAACTCAGGCGATTTTCTTTTTCATGAAAACGATGCTGCAAAGTGCGCCTTTCTTGTTGCCAGCGGTGAATTCAGGATTATCAAGGAAAGTGCGCAGGATACAGTCGTCGCAACGTTGGGCCCAGGGGCATTAACGGGAACTGCAGGCCTGCTGCAGTACGGGAAGTACAACGCTGCAATGCGGGTCGCGACGCCGGGCCAGTGTTGGCGTCTTGATGCGGCACAACTCAAGCGCCTGCGTGCCCGCAGCCGCAAGATTGATGATCGTATAAGTCGGGAACTGTCTTTGCCGCGCCTGGAAAATGACGGCTTGCTGTTCCAGCCCAACACCGATGAAGGCGCACGGCTAATTCTCGAACTGCTTCGGGAAAGCCCGGTAAATCTATGGCGGCGTTTTCGCTACAACCACCAGGAGCCGCGGGCCGTGCTAAAGATTCTGGAGGAAGTCACCGGAATCGATCCGCTCTATCCAACCGATGATCTTCTGATTGATTCCGATCTGCCCCGGCGTTTTCCGCCCGATTTCGCCCGCATGCATAACCTGCTGCCGGTTTTCTATGATGCCGAGGGGGTTCAAGTGCTTACGGTAACCCCCTTTTTGGGAACGTTAGCGAGTGAGTGTGCGACGTTGTTAGGCGCCCCTGTGCGGTTGCGCCTGACTGAGCCCGATTTCCTTGAGCGACTGATAGAAACGACGTACCAGAACCTCGGTGAGGCAGATGAAGAAGAGAGCGATAGCGATGTTGATGATGATTGGCAGAAGCTGGAGCAGCTGGATGATATCGAGGAGCAGGCACAGGCGGCTCCTGTCATAAAGCTCGTCAACAGCATCTTCTCCGAAGCCATCAGTCGAGGGGTGTCGGATATTCATCTTGATGCTGGAGAGTCCCGGCTGGATGTGCGTTACCGGATCGACGGGGTTCTGCAGGTGGTCAATAGTGTGCCCAGACAATATCAGCCGGCTGTCATCAGCCGGATTAAGATTTTGGCGGATCTTGATATCGCAGAGAGACGCCTGCCTCAGGATGGGCGCATTGCGCTGCGGATCGAAGGACGCAGTTTCGATCTGCGTGTGGCCACGGTCCCTACAGTGCATGGGGAGAGCGTTGTCATGCGCATCCTGGACAAGTCGAGCATTAGGGTGAGTCTTGAAGACCTGCGGATGGGACCAACCATTGGCCCGCAATGGCAGGAATTGATCCGCCGGGCTAACGGCATTGTTCTGGTGACGGGGCCAACAGGTTCAGGCAAAACTACAACCCTTTATGCCACTATCAACGAGATAAGCTCGCCCGAAGTAAACGTCATAACTGTAGAGGATCCGGTCGAATACCAGTTGGAGGGGATCAAGCAGATCCAGGTAAACGCCAAGATAGATCTGACCTTCGCTGCGGTGCTGAGGAGCATCTTGCGTTTGGATCCTGACGTCATCCTTGTCGGGGAGATTCGTGACCAGGAAACCGCCGAGATTGCAGCGCAATCGGCACTGACAGGCCACCTCGTCTTCTCGACCCTGCATACGAACGATACCGCCACCGCAGTAACGCGACTCATCGATATGGGGGTCGATCCTTATCTTGTCGCCTCCACCGTCATTGGAGTTTTTGCCCAACGCCTGGTGCGCAGACTCTGCACCGAATGCCGTGTCCAGAATGCAGAGGAGCAGTGGCATGCCCCAGGCTGCCGGCACTGCGACTACAGCGGCTTCAAGGGGCGTCTCGGCATCTATGAGCTGTTGTTAATCAACGACGATACTCGCAAACTGATTATGGAGGGGCGCAGCTCTGCGGAAATCCAACAGCATGCCCGCGATAACGGGATGAGTATTCTCCTTGACGATGGCCTCGCGAAAGTTGAAGAGGGCCTAACGACGCGGGATGAAGTATTCCGCGTCGGTCACTAGTGGCGTCATTTCAATATACCGGCACGCGAGAAGGCAGGTCCTTTTCGGGTGTGATTGAGGCGGACGACCGCCGTCAGGCGATCACCCTTCTTGCTAGACAGGGTGTACAACTGCAGGAACTTGCCGACCACACAGAAGAGAGCAGTGGTTCCGGCAGCGGCTTGTCGTTACGCCTGGGCGGCAGTAAAAAGATTAAGCCCCGGGACATAACGATCCTGACCCGTCAGTTGGCGACTTTGCTGGAGGCTGGGTTTCCTCTCGCTCGGGCACTGGAGTTTGTCTCCCGCCAGGAAAGCACGGGTCCCATGAGCGAGATGGTCTCGGACCTGAGCGCGTCCATTCAGCAGGGGCAGGACTTTTCCAGCGCCCTCTCAGAATATCCCAAGTACTTCGGTAACATCTTTTTGAGCATGGTGCGTGCGGGAGAAACCGGCGGTATCCTGGATGCGATGTTGGTGCGCCTCGCGGAGATGCGCGAGGCTGATGAGGCGCTTGCAGATCGTTTTAAAAGCGCAATGACCTATCCCGCCCTGATGATGGGAGCAATGGTGATCGCGCTCGGCGTGATGTTTGCGTATGTCGTGCCGCAGTTTGCAACGATGTTCGAGGATATGGGCAGAGCATTGCCCGGGCCGACACAGATTCTGCTGAACGTGGGTGATTTTGCATCCACCTGGTGGCCCGCTGTGGTGGCGGGTGTCGTCGTGGCCGGTGCGGGTTTCAAGGCTTGGGTAAAAACCGAAAGCGGCGCTTTTCAGTGGGACCGTACCCGACTTGAAATGCCTGTGCTCGGCAACTTCATGGCCCAGTTTGCCATTGCGCGCCTTGCGCGCACAGCAGGGACATTGCTTGAATCGGGCGTTAATCTTATCGACGCATTCGCTTCGGCGGGCGATGTTTCCGGCAATCGCTACATCAGCCACATCATGCAGCGGGCCCTTGCCGACGTTCGTCATGGTAAGCCTCTGGCGGTGGCACTGGCCGATGCCCCGGTGATCCCAAGCCTGCTGCGCGAAATGATCGCCCTTGGGGAGGAGTCCGGTCAGGTAGGTCCTATGATGAAACGCGTGGCGGAAGTTTATGACCGACAGACCCGCGAGACAGTTTCTGGGATCACCTCAATCATAGAGCCTTTTATGGTGCTCTTTATGGGTGGAGTCGTGGGCATGGTGGTCATCGCTCTGTTGTTGCCGATCTTTGAGATGAGCACTGGAGGTGTCTAGTGAGTTGGACAATAAGAATCATCAATCTGGAGGTTTAAGACAATGCAGAAAGTGATTTTATGGTTAGCGGACACAATGGGATTCACTGTGGATCAGGCTGCAGATCTCGTGGTCATCAGTCTGGGCGTGTTTGCCGGTTCGTTCGTCGCTTTATGCCTTTTCGGTATTATCTACGGGATCATCTCTAGCACCCGTTATTGACGCTTCAGTTGCTTCAATGGGCTACTCTCACGCCAAACCATAATGGGGTGATGGGCGTCACATACTGTCAGGCCCAGATGGCTTACTGTGATAGTTGCAAGGCGGACATGCTATGGGAGTCCGGTATGCTGCAGCGCCGCGGTCAGATCTCTTAGACGATGTTCTTTTGTACGCTGTCGGCCGTTACAAACACCATTAAATTTTGAACCGTGAATCTTGGTAAAAAGAGATGGGAGGCTAGTGTAATGAGTTCCTTGAAATTCAAGATCAGGAGGCTGGGAGGTCTCCTCGCGCTCTTCTTGGTGATACCGTGTTCATCTTTTGCTGCAGAGTACTGCACCGATTTATCCTACTTTGGCGACTACGGTGCGATGTCTTTTGCCGTTACGACTGACGATGATGCGGATACTGCGGTTGTGGAGATTATTGCGGGCTATGCAAAGGGTTGGCGCTTTGAGGGCTCATGGGATGGGGAGAGTGGCGTTGGCTCCGGCTCCGTCATGATGACTGAAGATCCCCTGGTGGGCACGATAGGCTTTGACTTCGATATCGTATCCGCGGGTTCTGAGACTGAGATAACCGGTACCGTTGAGACGGAAGACGGATCCCGGGCCACTTTGTTCACCGGAATCGAGGGGGCTTGTACGGTGGCAGAAGCTCCTCTTGAAGGTGATTACTGTCTTAAGGTTGGCGACGAAAATATCTCAATGAATGTCGTCAGGGAAACGAGTGGCACCGGCCGGATCGTTGGCAATCTCGCGTCACCAACGGGCATTTTGCGTCCGTTCAACGCTATGCGCGACAGCGCGACAGGACTCATTCTGGAAAAGACAACTGGTGCCGAGCAATTCAAGCTTGAGTTTTCGGCGGGAATTATCACTGGCGAGTTTACGTATCGGGGTCGAAGTTTTGATGCGTACGGCATCCGTAATCCCGCACCGACCGCGACTGGTTGTCTAGGGATCATGATCTATTCGGGCGGTACCGGCGATTTTTACTATGCGACCCCCACTATCGTTGGGCATCATGCTTATGTGGGTACTGGCGGAGGTACCAGCCATTCTTTGGCAACCGATAATTATTTTGCCAAGGTGGATCTTCGAGATATGCGTGAGATCTGGCGCTATGAACTTGGCACTGATGAAGTGCGTGGCGGTGCTGTTCTTGATCGTACGGGAAACGTATATTTTGTCGTTGAAGCGGATCGCAATCTCACTTTTGTGGATGGCTTTCCGGAAGGGAGTCACGAGGCCTCATCTCTTAAGCTCATTAAGATCACGAATCCTTCGCGAGATGCGCCGACGCTTGAGTGGGAATATGCAATCACAGCGGCTGGCGAAACGCACGATCTAGGACATTTGACACCTGCCATTTCCAAACGGGGAATTATTTATGTGGGCGGTGACATGATGCACGCGATCAAGCCCGACGGCAGCGAGTTGTGGACCTTTGCTCCGGATACTACTGGAAACCTTCAGATATACACCGCCCCGTTGGTAGACAAAAGAGCCGTGTTCTTTAGTGTTACCGACACAGGTTCTGCTCATGAAGCGGATGGGCTCTATGCAGTCGATGCATTGTCAGGGGCTGAACCTATCCTCTGGCGCTATACACCTGAAGCACCCGTTGACCCCTCCGATGGCTACTCAGAAGAAGAGCCAGCACCCGAAACGTATTCAAGCCCGCAGTTCAATTTAGATAGAACAAAGATTTATGCAGCTTTGCGAGACCGGATTTACTGTTTTGATCGTAGAGGAAATGCCTGCTCAACAGCTTGGGAAGAGGGTTGTGAGATACCGGATCTTGCAGGAGCGATTCGTGCCGCGCCTTTGATCGATGCGGCAGGCGATATCTATATCGGCACCAAAGGCAACGAAGACAGCAAGCTCTATAAGATTGACGGTACCTGTCCGACATCCCCCGTGATCTGGGAGGCAGATACCAATGCGGACATGTACACCACCGGAGTAATTCTTGACACAGGGATTATTGTGATCGGCACGGAACCGGATTTTGATGCGGGAATCCTAAAAGCCTATTCGACGACTGGGAGCACTGCGATCTTGGAGGGATACATGGATCTTGATGCTGATATGACCTGGGGCTCACTACGAATGCATAAGGGGCGCCTGATTGGTGTCGCCAACGTTGCAACCCCGATTCTGGGTGGTTTCATGTTCTCAATTGATACCGCAGGTGCGCGCTATGAACGGGGCGCGCAGAATCCCACCTTCCGCGGAAACAATTTATCGACGGGGAGATAGTTCGTGAAGAACTAAGCCATGATCGAGAAAGACTGGGTCTTTCAAGAACATCGATCACGATTTTCGATTTTTTCCTAAATAGGGCCCTTAGCGGGCCCTATTTTTTTGACGGCTCGTCATAGCCTGCTTGAAGGACTTTAATTCTGCGTTTGTTTCTCTGGTGGAGGCGTGTAGGGCGTTTCCCCCCAAAAGACGCGAGTTTTAGTCTCCAGTAATTTCACTTCTTGTCTAACGATAGTGACGATACTCCTTGAAACGCCTGGGGATACTCCGAGAATCCGGGCTGCATCGGAGTAGACTTTGCGATAAGAATTGCTAGATCGTCTTCTTCGGTCATAACGATCACCATAGGCAATCATTTGCGCAGTATCGTAGAGGAGGACCCTCGCGATCGAATCTCCCCCGCTGCTAATCATGTACTGTTCTAGATCTGCTTTGCGATGATCAAAAGCCATGAACTCTTCAATATAATTTCGTGGTACTGCTGACGCGATAGCACGTTCATAGAGCCACTTCATCTGGCCTTGGGAGATGCTCCCACGTTGGACGTGGGAGACGAGAGTGAGAAGCGCGTAGACGTAACTGTTATTCGCGTTGATATCGAGATATTCGACATTAAGTCCATACTCTTGTGGATGGATGCCCGCCTCTAGTTTCCCCTCAATCGTCATATGGCCAGTAGTGGCCCATTCAACCGATTTGGATGAGATAGATGACGTGAACGTTGAGGTTTGACCTACCGCTGTGGAAACACTAAAAACACTGCTCAAGATGACTAAAAAGAAATAGTAAAGAGAGAGTTGAGTTCGTTTCATGTTTTGACCTCCCCTGAAAGTAAGTCGGCTTGATTTGGAATATAACTACCCTAAAAAGAGTAACATATTTAGAGAAGTGCGCCTTGCCTCGATGGAATACTGAAATTCTGTCCAAGTCCGGCCAGCCGACACTCATGGCAGAATCGATGGTTATCGACGAATCAATTTAGGTCAGGAAAAAGTCTGTTCATGAGAGATTCGGGACCAAAAAACCAGCGACGGCTCGCCATTTCTTGGCGCAGTCTGCTACCGCTTGGATTGCTCGCTTTGGCGTTGGTTCTTCGGCTCGCAGAGCCATCACTGCTGACCGATATCCGGCTCGCGGTGTTTGACCAGTATCAAGCGCTTAAGCCCCGGGAAAAGACCTCGGTCCCGATGCAACTGGTTGATATTGATGAGCGTAGTCTCCAGCAATTCGGGCAATGGCCGTGGCCGCGCAATCAGCTCGCGCAGTTGGTCGATGCCATCAACAATGCGGGTGCTGCGGCCATCGTCATCGATGTTTTGCTGTCTGAGCCCGATCGGCTTTCACCGTCCGCTGTGGCCAATATGATTCCTGATTGGCCTGAATATCAAAGTGCTCGTGAGGCAATCCTTGGGCGTTCTGGACATGACGAACAACTCGCCCAGTCCCTTGCCCGCGCGAATAGCGTGCTGGGGTTTGCGCTTGATGACGAGATCGTGGGTGAAGTACCGTCTCTCAAGGCTGGTCTGGTTCGGGCGGGCGATCCTCCCGATCCGTTTTTGCCTGCTTTTGCCGGCGGCATATCGGCTTTACCCCTGCTGACCGAGGCGGCCGAGGGCTACGGCGCCTGTAGTTTGGTTCCGGATTCTGATGGTGTAGTCCGGCGGGCTTCCATGCTGGTGTCTGTTGCGGGGAAAGTGCTGCCCACGCTGGATGCAGAAGCGCTGCGGGTGGCGCAGGCGGCCTCCACCTATATCGTAAAGTCTACTAACGCCAGCGGCGAGGAGTCGTTTGGCGCGCCCGGCGGTGTCGTCGGCGTCAAGATCGGTGGCTTGACGGTGCCCACTGATGAAAAAGGCCGGATTTGGATTCG
The DNA here is from genome assembly GCA_011523045.1 of Gammaproteobacteria bacterium. Classification (GTDB taxonomy): domain Bacteria; phylum Pseudomonadota; class Gammaproteobacteria; order Arenicellales; family UBA868; genus UBA868. Next base: position 9,972 of record WTHR01000057.1, read on the forward strand.
TTACTCGAACCAGCCTTTTGACGCCATTGGGGCTTCGGATTTCCTCACAGGGGCTTTTGATCCTGAGGCAGTTGCGGGAAAGATTGTCCTGCTGGGCTCAAGTGCTGCCGGGCTATCGCGACCCCAGCCGGTTCCAGTTCTTGGGGTTGTGCCGGCGCTCGAGATTCGGGCTCAGATTCTGGAGACGCTGATCAGCGGAGACTTCCTGCACCAGCCAGACTGGGCCAGGGGCGCCGAAGTATTGGCGTTGCTGTTGTTTGGCCTGCTGCTCATCTGGTTGCTGCCGCGTTGGGGCGCGTTGTGGTGTGCATTCATCGCGCTGGGTGCAATCGCTGCAGCACTGGGAACGTCCTGGACACTTTTTTCCCAGTACAGCACCTTGTTCGCCCCGTTTTATTTCGTGTTTGTGATCGTTTTGCTTTATCTGACGCAGTCGCTGCAGGTTTACCTTGCAAGTGAAAAAGAGAAAAAAGAGGTGCGCGGTGCCTTTGGGCGTTATCTCTCACCGGTTTTGGTGGAGCAACTGGCCAATGATCCTGACAAGCTGAAACTCGGCGGTGAGACACGGCACATCAGCGCACTTTTTTGCGACATCCGGGGATTTACGAGCCTGTCGGAACAACTCGCCCCCGAAGAACTTACTGCGCTGCTGAACCGGTTTCTGACCCCGCTGACTGATGTGATCCTGAACGAGCAGGGAACCATCGACAAGTACATGGGCGACTGCATCATGGCGTTCTGGAATGCGCCAGTGGATGTGCCTGAGCATGAGTATCGGGCGTGTTCTGCGGCCCTGAAAATGCTAGATGCGTTGACAGATCTCAATCAGGCTTTGCGGCGAGAAGCCAAAGAATCGGGTGCCGACATACAAGAGCTTCGAATCGGCATCGGCATCAATTCCGGTACGGCCCTCGCAGGCAACCTTGGCTC
>WTHR01000068.1 GCA_011523045.1 Gammaproteobacteria bacterium
AGACATCTCCTCCTGAATAAATCATTTGAAATGACAAAGTGTCCAAGACAAAAAATCAGACATTTAGGTCTTCGATGTTTGGGTGATTTTTGGGTGATTAAATAAACACAAACTGCTCGATCCCCGGCATCGGTTTCAATGCTGTGCCAGTGAGATGCCCTCAAGCGCAGCAACCCGGGCCAACAGAGCTTCTAAGTCGTTTGACACCAAAGTTTTGAGGTGAGCGTTTTCAGTCTCGAGCACGGCAATGGCGCCTTCCAGGTCTGCGACGTTCTTGCTGAAGATTTCCTGCTGCTCCTTAATCGCCTCAATCAGGATAGTGGTGAGTTTGGCGTAGGCAATAGCCTTAAAGCCGTTCTCATCTTCTGTCACCACTTCCGGAATGACTTTCTCTACTTCCTGTGCAATGAGACCGATATGGGTCTGCTGTGATCTTGAGGCATCATTCCACTTATAGGTTTTTCCCTCCAGCTGCAGGATTGCCTCCAGCCCCAGGTTAATGGGATCAATATCTTTTTTCAGTCTCTCATCGGAAGACTGGGTGAGGGCTCTCGCGTTCAGTTCACCATTCACAATCACTTTACCTTTTCTGAAATCACCGGTGATAAGTTGCTGTTGAGAACTGTTAGCGATATAGAGTTTGTTGCTCTCACGTGTTGGCTTCTCAGAGCCTGCATAGGCCCCTATATAGACGTTTCCTGAGCCCGCACTGTTGGATGAGCCGGCCTTATAGCCGATGGCGATGTTTTCATTTCCTGCACTTAAGATCCTCAACGTCTCACTTCCCAGCGTCGTATTCTTGTCGCTCTTGCCGCGCCGACGTTCTCGAACGGTCATCAGCGATTTTGCTCCGATGACTGTGTTGTCTTCGCCAGCACGCGCCTGTGAGAAAGCTTTGCCACCCACCACCGTGTTGTTTTTTCCATGCCTCGTTCCGGCCTCGACCCCTACCGAGACCTGGCCGTTGCTCGAAGTGCTTGCCTGCAGGACTTGTCCTGGATCATAGTCTTCATCACAGGCATCGCCGCGCCCATCGCGGTCATGATCTTCCTGCCCTGGGTTTGGAATCTCGAGACAGTTGTCTCGGGGGAGATTCGCAGAACCGTCGGGTATCCCGTCACTGTCTTGATCAGCCACGAGATCAACGTGGCAGATCTGCCGTCGGCACATTTCCCCTAACGAACAGTCACTATTAAGCTGACATTGCGCCCGGATACAGATCCCTTCGCGATCCCGATTGCGCCCTTCGGTGTGCTCATAAAGGGAACTGCACGCATAGCCATCGCGACATCTCGGGGAGTTGCCTCCAAGGTCGCAGGCGCCGCCAGGGTTTGCGTACGTAACTGGGCGTGGGTTGGGGTCGACAGCGCACTGCCCATTTGCACATATCTGGCCAAGGGGACAATCAGAATTCAGCACGCACTCCTCAGCCACTGCCGATTTGGGACCAAGAGTCAGACTGAACAAACAGGTCAGAAAGACCGCGGGCAAAAGCATCAGTTTTTTCATGAGACATCTCCTCCTGAATAAATCATTTGAAATGACAAAGTGTCCAAGACAAAAAAGCACCGAACTCTATTATGTTCGGTGCTTTTTGAGAGTTGCAATTACGGACTTTTGATTTTTGTCGAACAGCATCAGCCGCTTTTTTTCTTGCGATAAATGCTGTTGTATTGCTGAATCAGTTGGTCAGCCTGACGCTTATCGATACCCCAGGACCGCCACTGGTCTTTCACATCATAAATGGCTCTTCTGAAGGTGGCAGGACTCGTGCCCATATCGGCGATGACTTTCAGCGCGAGTTCAGGCTGTGACATCAACAACGCTTTGACGTTGTCACTGTTCGCAAATAACTCCAACCCCGTTGACCCACCCTGCAACGGCGGGAGGTGATCTGCGGTCACTCTCTCAAGCTGACAAGGGAAGTCTTTTTTGGATTTGGATGCGTTGTAGAGTCGTGAGAGTTGTCTGCCAATGTTGACCGATACGGAAGCGCGATCAGAAGAGCCCACTGTTTCCGTGAAAGTCAGTCGGTTTGGCATCGGGATGTCGGAACCGCGTTTGTCGGGCACCTGGATCGGAATAATCAGCTTGACCTTCACTTGATCAAGAAATTCGTCGGGTTTTTTGCCTTCTTTGGTCACTTCATAGTGAACCCATCTGGGATTGCGCAGATATCTCTGGTAGAGAACTCGACCTTTTTGATCAACCAACTGCACCATGCTCGATTGATCGGATCGGGTTAGTGGTATACCCCCGGGCCCATCGCACGGCATCATCTCTACCGGTTTTGCGGTCCATCTTCCTTTTCCGTAGGCAAGGTCAATCATTAATGAGTAATTGATCTGCTCGTCATGATCTTTGTGATCCTGATGGGCAACACTTGGCGAGGCGGCTCCCATAAGCATCAGTGCCATTGCTGAAATGATGAAGTGTTTCATTTTTTATCCTGTCTTGATATCTAACTTGGGAAAAATCAGTACCCGTCGAAGAACCAGTTCACTCGCTCTTCTGCTTCGATTCCCCAAGGCTGTCCCACCAATCCGCCAGCCATGACGGTGCCGCTACCATGGATGCCCCACCAGCCTCCGCGCTCGGCCGTAAACTCATAACACGCGGCTGGATCTCTTCCTTTATTGGTTTGCTCGGCCTGGCACTCGGCTTCAGTGGCAAAAATATTGGCTTCCGGAGAGCCGACGCAACTGTAGCAAGTGTCCCCGTCATACTCATCACCCAGGTTGATAAGCGCATGTGAAGTCTCATGCAAGAAAGCCTGCGTGTTACTGCCCTCAGCAGAGAAATGGGTGCCGCTATTGCAGTCTCTCACGCTAGTTGTGTGCAGCACCGCTTCGACATCACTGAAAGAGATTTCATAAGCAGCGAGATGATGGACAGTGCCGCAATCAGCTATTTGAGCCTCACGTTTGTAGACCCAAAAGTTCAGATGATTCAGCTCTTCTTCCAGAATGTCCTGAGAGCCCAGAATGTCCTGAACCTTGTCAGTCGCATCGCCGATAAAGTCGGATAGATCCTCGTCGGCCTCTGCATAGTCATCAGCCATATGGAAGACGATGTCGGCATTGTCATCAGTCGAAGAGGCTGTCGAGCGTACCCTGCCGCGAATAACCTGATTACTGGATGCATAAGCGGGTCCCGTAATCTCGGTATGATAGTAACCGTCAACAAAAGTTGCATTAAGCGGTAGACCTAGAAACTCCCCCTGGCTCGTTACGTTTGCGGCGTAGTGCAGATAACCAGCAGGGTAGGGCCCACCTGTATAAGAGCATGGCGAGGAGTTGCACTCCTTTACGACCGACGCGTTGACCAGAATCTGAATTTTTCGGGAGTTGGCGGGCGGCGAGGTTTCAAATGACTTTGCAGTGAAGGTGATCTGCTCTCCGCTGGTAGCGACAAGGGGCGAGTGAGTCACTTGAACCCCGGTGGCGCAACCGCCAAGTAAGACAGCAGTCATCAGAATGGCTGCCAAGTGCTTTTTGTCCATTTTTTCTGCTCCAATTGAACGATATGGCCCATTATTCACAGTGCTTTTCCGCTGTCACCCATTTTGGTGAGGAGTTGGTGATGCCTATCACAATCTTGGCAAAACAGGGTTGTAGGCAAAACTCAATCTAGCGAGCCATGAGCTTTGCTGATCAACGCAAACCGGGACTGTTCTGATCCCAATTTTGTGGGTAACATAGGTCGCAAGTAAGGCTTCGCTGGGGCTGTTCGAGATACTCTTCGAGCCAATCCCCTGATTGATGAACCAAATGAGAGCAGTATGCGTCTAAGCCAATTTCTCGTCATCTTGGGAGTTCTCGCTCTTGCGGGATGCGACAGTGGTGGAGGAACCTCATCGGGTACCTCGGGCGGCCCTGGGCATCTCACGACGCCACTCGAGGGCTGGTGGCATGGCAGTTGGTCGCGCAATACGACATTGACAGATATTCTGGTGGATACCAGTGATGCCACCACGCATCTTGACCCGCAGGATGGCGTAGCAAGGTTACAGATCACTTCAGCCAGCGGCTCATCACAGACAATCTCGGGATCACTGCTCATGAGCGGGTTTGAGTGCTTTTCTGACGGCACGGCGAGTGGTTCGTGGTCGGGCTCGAATGTCGGGTTGACCGTTACAGATTCAGGCACACCCGCAGGAGCGGGGACCCGGGTAGCTTCGATCACCGTGACCAATGCAGGAACGGGCTACACCCAGAACACCACCACCGTAACTTTGAGCGCGCCTGATTCCATAGGAGGTGTGCAAGCGACCGCCACGGCGACGGTAGCGGCAGACGACACAATTAGTGGTTTCGTTATTACAAATTCAGGTAGCGGCTACAACCTGGCCCCCTCCGTCACGATTGCCGATAGCGGCGGCGGTCAAGGCGCAGTTGGGACTGCGGTACTTGATGAGGCGGTCACTGCAGGGCAGCTCTCACTTTCCGGCTACCAAAGTTCCAGCGGCCAGTTGATTTTTTCTTACTCTGTCACCTCAGGCGACTGTGAGGCTAAACGGGGTACGGTTACTTTGACCAAATCCGGTTAGAAAGGCATAAGCGCCATGCTTGATAAAAACCGTACAGTGTCCACAGCGCGGCCGAGAACGCGCCAGACAGGGTTCACTTTACTGGAGCTGCTGGTCGTCATCGTTATCATCGTCACGTCCGCTGCGGTGATTGCGCCAAGTCTGGGCCCAAGAGCACAGCAGGCGCAATTGGATTCGGGGGCGGCGCGTTTGGATTCTTTGGTGCGTCATGCACGCACGCGGGCCGTCATTGAGCGTCGTCAGGTGGCCCTCGTGCCGTCAGCAGACGGGCGCCGAGTGCATCTCACTTACCCCAATGGAGAGGGCCAGGTTCGCACACCACCGCTTGATCTCGGCGAGGCGGTACGTCTTCGTCTTGCTCGGGCACAAGGCGCTAATGAACAAGCCGGAATAATCTTTCATGCTGACGGCACGGCAGATTCAATTGATATTCTGATCTCGTCTCACGCCGGTGTGCGCCGTATGGTCCTGGAGCCGGCTCGAGGCAGTCTGGTGCTGGCGGAATCCTGATGACGCGCTTTCAAAAAGGGTTTACCCTGATCGAGATCATGGTGGTTATGGTGATTCTCAGTTTCGGTCTCGTCGCCGTCGTAGCCGCCACAGGCCAAGCCGCGCGCAGCACCCGCGCAATTGCTGAGCTCGAATCCCTTCGACAGGCCGCAGAACATGTAATGGCAACCGAGTTGAGTGTTGAGCGTTTGTCTCGGGAACGCAGCGAAGGCAGTTTTGGATCGATTACCTGGGTGCTTGAGGTGAGCGATGACCCGGATTTTGCGAACCTGAAACAACTCAAAATCACTACTTTTGCTGGCGGCAAGACTAATCAGAATCAGAAAGAAGGGCGACGCTTCACCATTGAGTCTCGTCAGGCGCAATTGGGCGTTGATTCGCAAGAGGAGGCCTGAGGTCTAATGAAGCGTTTTGCAATTATTCTCGTTTCAGCGATCTTTCTCTCGGGATGCGCGGACCTTTTTTATCAACCCCAGCGGGCTAAAGAGTGGCCGGATCTTGGGGTGCATATTGCCGTTGTCTCTGTCCCAAGCGAGGACGGCGCTTCGGTCAGGCGCGATTTTGTCATTCGCTCCATACGGCCTCAGTCGCCGGCCGCGTTTGGAAAGATCGAGCCTGGCGATGTGCTGATTGCACTTGATGATCAGCGAATTGATTCGGTGAGCACTGCTGTCAGGATCATGCAGGCTAAGTCGCGGTTTGACACGTTGCTGGTGACTGTTGAGCGGGCGGGAGAGACACGCCAGATCCTGATCAGTCTGGCAAACGCCGAAATGCGATCCGATATATGAAAAAACGACATCACGGGCGTCGAGCCCTTTCAGGAGATCCATCATGATCGGCTATTTCTGCCCTCGAAGAAAATCCCGGCAGCGTGGTTTTACGTTGATCGAACTGTTGGTTGTCATCGTAATTATCGGTGTGCTGGCTTCTGTGGTCGGCCCACGCTTATTTGGCAGGGCGGACCAGGGGAAGATCGCTGCAGCACGTGCGCAGATCGAAAATTTCTCGCTGGCTTTGGATAACTATCAACTGGATACCGGGAACTACCCATCCAGTCAGCAGGGATTGGCCGCGTTGCTTAATAAGCCGTCAGGCAGCCCATCGCCCCAGGGATGGCGTGGACCTTATCTCAAGGCGAGAGAACTTCCGACTGATCCCTGGGGCAACTCGTATCAGTACATATCGCCCGGAAAGATCAACAAGAGCTGGTACGATCTGTACAGCTTTGGCAAAGACGGGCAGAGCGGGGGCGACGGTGATGCAGCCGACGTCGGCAACTTCTAGACAGGCAGGCTTCACCCTTCTCGAACTGATCGTTGGCCTCACCGTCGGCGCTATTCTGCTGACGGCAATTTACGCAACGTTCGTTGGTGTCAGTCAGACCCAGAGACGCGTTGAGACTGTGCTCGATCAAACGGCGAGCTGGCGATTTGTAACCGAAACCATCCGGATGGATCTCGCTCGCCTCAAGTCGACCTCCAAGTTTACCGGCAGCCAAGAAGAGTTCGAGGCGGATTTGTTTGAGGGTTTAGAAGAAACACCGATTCGGGTGCGCTATGTTTGGGAAGACGCGAAACTTACCCGAACTGCCGGCGACCGTATTCTGATAGTCGACCTTCCGAAAGGGTACCAGCAGCCGGCATTCAGTTATGGCAGAGCCGGGGAGTGGGAAGACAAAACGGATATGCTTCCCGAGAGAGTGGAACTCCAGGTTGCGACGCCCCGCGGGGCCCTGATCCGGGCGTTCATGCTCGAGTTTGATCCCCGAGGGGATGCTCAAGGGGCCTCTGGATGAATCAGAACGCCAGTCTTCATCAACAGCGCGGATCAGTGCTTATCGTGTCGATGGTTGTGCTTGTCCTCATTGGTGCGATGGCGGGAAGAATGGTTTACCAGGTGCGGCTTGAGTTGCAGATCCAGCAGCAGGTGAATGAACTCTCGGCGTTGCGGGCCGTAGCCAGGGGAGCCGCTCACCAGTTTGCCGGGTTTCTAAGTGCCCATGTCGAAGAAACCTCAAACGGACCTACGGTAGCCTGGTGGATTGAGGAGGGGGGCTTGGCGCCGCTGACACTGGACGGCGGAGACGCAATCCTTGCAACAGGGTTTCCTGGAATACCAGATTCCCCGAACGGCGCTCTTGATGAGGAAGATGAAGATGATCAAGATGATGCGAAAGTAGAAACCAAGCAGACGAAATTTGAAGGTCTGATCGATGCAGAGTCTTACTTGAATATCAATACCGCAACCCCCGAGCAGTTTATGGCGTTTCCGGGGTTCTCTAATGTCATAGCTGAGGCTATTGTCAGTTACCGCGAGTCGCTGATGGAGTCTGAAGAAGTTGGAGAAGGTTTACAGGAAGACAGTGAAGGCGCGGAATCGGGTGACAGTGCAGAGTTGCACTATGTTGGAGCGCCATTTAGGTCGGTGCGCGATCTTTTGCAGGTAGAGGGTGTGACGGAAGAGATGTTGTATGAACCGATAGCAGAACTTGACGCTGCCCTGGTCGAATTTCTGACCTGTTGCTCCAATGGCCGCGTTAACCTGAATACGGCGCCCCATCGCGTTCTGATGGGGGCTGGATTCAGTGAGGAAGAGGCCAATGTGCTGATCGCTGAACGTAACGGTGGAGCACACTTCGAGGACTTGTCTATCTTCGGAACGGTACTGCCGGAGATAGACAATGAGGAGAGACAAAAAAGACTTGAGGATGCGATTACGGTTAGATCCAGCACCTTTCCCCTGACCGTAAAAGCGCAGAGTGCTACCAGTGGCTCGGTTATAGAACTTGTCGCGCGGGTGTTCCTTGATGAAAAGTCGGCTCGGTTTGTATCCTGGCGGGAAATCTAATGCGTCTTCTTTCAGCAGCCCGACGAGTTCCGCGACCTGGCAAGCTTCTATTGCTAGGCCCAGGCGGTGATTTGGCTGGGGAGATCAAAGATAGCCTGCGGATGTCGCGCACCGCCTACTCGTTGGTGGTTCCCCCGGGCCAGACCATATTGCGCCGACTCAATATACCAGACGTCGGCCGCCGGAAACGGGAGAGTGCGCTGAGACTGGCTGCTGAGACAGCGATTACCCGGTCCTTAGATGATTATGTTGTGGATTACTGGCGTATTGATGCCCAAAGTTTCGGGTTGGCAGCAATCCCCCGGGATCTTCTTAGTGACTACCAGACCTTTGCAGATGAACGCGGCCAGGCGGCTCGTGGCGTTCTCGTTCCGGAGTTAACAGCAGATCTCAAAAACGGTCTTGTGGTTTGGGTGACAGAGCGTGTGGTCATGCTGTGTCTCTGGAGCGGAGGTGCGCTGGTCGATTGGCAGGTGATTCCCCGCCCCAACGGCCTCGTTGCGCTAGAGCAAATGCTGCAATTTGGCGTATCCGCGGATCCTAATGAGATCATCCTTAGGGTGGGGCTGGACGAAGATCAGGCGTTTAGCGAGGCTGTACGAGACAGTTGTGAGCGTGTTTTTTCCAAAGCGCAAATCAGAGTTGAGAGAAAGTCTGTCACGGAGCGGGACCAGAGTGGACGGGTGCTTTGTGCGTTTGATGATTTCGTCGGTGAGCAGTCAAACCGGCCGGCAAGCAGCGCGCGCCGTCGAGGCGCGGTGGCGGCGACCTTGGTGTTGCTGGCCTCCGTCAGTTGGTTTGGTTATCTGCAGCTGCGTGACCTCGAAAATCAGGCAGCTCGTGCAGAGCACAGCGCGAGTCTTCTCAAGATGCAGGCAGCTCGTTCTGCGCGGATTGCGGAACGCGTGGGCCGCCTCACCAGCGCAACCCGGCAACTTCAAACGTTGGACGACAACAGTGTCGTGGCTTTGATGGATGATCTCATCGAGTTGATGCCAGCCAGTATCCGTTTGGCGGGACAGTTACAACTGGACCGGCGGGGGATATTGTCTCTAGACGGTCTTGCAGAGGATGAGAGCGATATCTCAGGTTTTGTTTCAGAGCTGCGTCGGCACCCTCAGATTACTGAGGTAAGGCTGCAATCGGTTACGGTGAACCGCGGCGATAGTCAGAAAAACCAGGGCGCACGTTTTCGTTTGCAGGTTCGGTTGAGCGCTCCGCTATGGGAGCCCCCAGGCGAGGAGAGCGCATGAGCCGGTCCGGATTGGGTGGCGCCCTCGGGGGGATGAGCGATCGTGATCGACGGGCGCTTGGGATCGTGGCGATTTTTCTTTTCGTAATTGCCGCCTACACCCAGTTGATCGAACCATTAATCTTTCGGTTTGACCAAGCGCTGGAAAAGCGGGATCGGGCGGAACAGTTATCAACCGGGTATATCCAGAAGATTCGTATGTTGCCTCGCCGTGAAAAGCGATTGGCAGAGCTTGAGCGGGAAATGAGGACGCTCGAGGCATACTTTGCTCAGGACCTTATCGCAAAGGCGGCACCGATTGAGACCCTCATCGATGAGTTAACGGCGTATGCCAGTATCAGCGGCAGCCAATTGCGCCAATTGGTGCCGGATGTAGAAAGCTTGCCGGACCTCGAGGGGCGCATCCATGATCTCGAACTGATCGGGGATTATGCTGCTTTGCGTCAGTACCTCTATCTGCTGGAAACGTCTCCAAGACGCTTCAATCTGATGGAACTGGAAATCAATCCCCCAAAGGATGGGCAGTCGCGCGCGCGAATGCGCTTTATGGATCCTATGCCCACACCGCCGGTCGAGGTGAATCCTGATCAGGGCGAACCCTTGATCATTGGCGTGCATGGGAGTGCGGGGGATGCGCAGATTTACACGGCGGATGCGAGCGGCGCTTTCGCTGATGCCGGCGTCGCGGTCGGGCTGGTGCCGGCAGGGTCCCCCCAGTCGAGTGCAGACCGCCTAATGTCGGGTGAGTTGGACGCAGTCGTTGGCAGTCTTTACGACCTCATTCGTTATCGTCTCGAGGGTGCGCCTGTGCGGGTGTTGATGCCCTTGGGTGAGTTACCGCTGTCTGTATCACTGGTCAGCAGAGCCGATAGCCCGCTCAGCGGGCTTGAGGAACTCTCCGGCAAGACGCTCGGAATCGAGAGTCTGGGCATGGCCGAGGTCAGTCTTCTGCAAAGGCTGTATGAGACGGGCATGAGTCGCACAGAACTTGGCATCGTCTATCTGGATCGACGGGCAATGGTCCGTCATCTCAGAAGCGGACTGATTGATGCAGCTCTTGTAAATGATCTGAGCGGAGCGCGACTGGATTACCTTGGTATGCGGCAACTGGAAGAACTTCCTGCTCCGCATAACGAATGGCAAGCCTATCTTATTGTGCATGCAGATTCGCTCAGTCGATTCCCTCAGCGTTGGAGCGCGGTCAGCCGGGCTTTGTGGGCAGCCGCAGAGCAATTGGAGTCAGGGAGTCCAGAAGCAATAGCATTGGCGCATGCCTGGATTCGGTATCGCACCTCGGATGCGACCGCTGCATTGTTATCGAGATCAACGTTTGGTGACGCCCGGGATTCCATTGATGAACTCAGTTCGGACGCCGCCTTCGGTCTGGAGTCTGTCCAAAAGTTGTTGCTCGAGTTGGGTGAACCGGTTCCTGATATCGGTCGTGAAGAGCTTGTCGAACCGTCCTGGCTACGTTCCATGCGGGAGGTGTCGAGTGAAGACTGATTGGAAAGTCAGGCTGACCTCACGCCGCACTCTCGGACGTGTGATCAGGTTTGAGCTCCTGGTGGCGCTAATTTTTGCCATTGCGGGGCTTGCCATGCTGTTTGTGCCTCAGCCCGAGTCAACACCTGGGCGCGCCGTGGCGGCAGGCCCTGCGGCACTTGCTGAAAAAGACGATCGCTTTGTCTACCCTTTTCCGGTGATCACGCCGTTGACGGGCTCGAGAGCTAATC
>WTHR01000155.1 GCA_011523045.1 Gammaproteobacteria bacterium
GGGCGGACTCGGCGTAGACCGGTACGTAATGATCCTCACTGATAGTCCGTCGATCCGCGATGTGCTGCTTTTTCCGCATATGCGTCCGGAAACTGCCGAATAGCCTGTCGGCGCCGGTGAGGCCGAAATGATTCGTCCAGTCGCGTTTTTTATCGGTCTCCGATATACCCGGGCGCGTCGGCGAAATCATTTCGTTTCATTTATCTCGGGGGTCTCGATTCTCGGGATCACGATTGGGGTCTGGGCGTTAATCACAGTTTTGTCCGTCATGAACGGCTTCGAACGTGAACTTCGCGAGCGCATTTTGAGTGTTGCCTCCCACGCCACGGTCAGCGCGAGAAACGGATGGTTGAAGGGCTGGCCGGAATTGGCGCAGACGGTATCCAGGCATCCGGAAGTAGTGGCATCTGCGCCGTTTATATATGGCCAAGGCCTGCTCACGCGTGCCAATACAGTCTCTGGCGTGTTGGTCAGGGGCATCCTTCCGGAGGAAGAGGCGAAGGTCTCTGGAATTCTGAATAACTTGATCTCCGGTGAATCCACGTCGCTCAGAGAAGGTGAGTGGAAGATCGTACTTGGCGCTCAGCTTGCGCGGTCGTTGGGTGTCAGCGTGGGTGATCGGGTCACCTTGATTGCCCCACAAGGAAAGATCAGCCCGGCAGGGCTTCTGCCTCGAATGCGCCGTTTTGAAGTAAGCGGGGTCTTCGAGATGGATATGTATGAATACGACTCCGGTATTGCACTCATCCACCTTGCTGATGCCGCCCGATTGCTGGAAACCGATGGAGGGGTGACTGGACTGAGGTTAAGCCTTGAGGAGATCTACCGCGCACCCCTGGTGAGTCAGCAGTTGCGCCAACAACTCGGCGGCGGCTTCCGCTTGAGTGACTGGACGCGTGAGCACGCGAACTTCTTTACGGCACTTAAGATCGAGCGACGCGTCATGTTTGTCATTCTTCTGCTGATAATTGCAGTGGCCGCGTTCAATATTGTCTCCACCCTCGTGATGGTCGTCACCGATAAACGCGCCGATGTGGCGATTCTTCGTACGCTGGGCCTGCGGCCTGTTCAGGTAATGGCGGTATTTATTGTCCAGGGAGTTGTCATCGGGTTTGGGGGTACCCTTGTTGGGGGTGTCCTTGGCGTACTGACAGCACTCAATATCGAGACCTTAGTGCCTTGGGTAGAAAATTTATTCGGTATTGAGTTCTTTCCTGCCAGTGTCTATGTCATCAGCGACTTTCCGGCCCAACTGAAGTGGCCCGATGTTTACCTGATCTCTGGGGTATCTTTTCTGATTTGTCTGGCTGCAACGATCTATCCGGCTTGGCGGGCATCCCGCACCCAACCGGCGGAGGCGCTTCGATATGAGTAAAGCGGAAATCGTCGTGGCCTGCCGAGAGATTTGTGTCACCTTCTCGGAGCCTGGGCTCTCGGTAGATGTGCTCCAAAACATCAATCTGAGCGTTCGTTCAGGCGAGAGCGTTTCGGTTGTCGGTGCCTCCGGGAGCGGAAAAAGCACACTCCTGCATACGCTGGGTGGATTGATGGAGCCAACGTCAGGAGAAGTGGTCCTATCTGGCCAGACCCTAAAGGGGTTGACCCCCGCCCAATCGGGTGACCTGCGCAATCGTCATCTGGGATTTGTGTATCAGTTTCATCACCTCCTTCCTGAGTTCTCTGCCCTTGAGAACGTTGGGATGCCGCTACTGATAAGGGGAGAGTCTCCAGCCGACTCAAAGGCGCAAGCAGAAAACATTCTGGAGAGAGTTGGGCTCTCTCATCGACTTAGCCACAAGCCCTCGGAATTATCTGGGGGCGAGCGTCAACGGGCGGCAGTCGCAAGGGCACTTGTGACCCGCCCCGACTGCATTTTGGCAGATGAACCTACGGGAAACCTGGATCAGAAGACCGCGGCGCAGGTTCAAGAGCTTTTATTGGAACTGATGGAGGCCGAGAAGCTCGCCCTCATCGTGGCTACCCATGATCTGCAGTTCGCCCGAAGTCTTGCCGTTCAATATAACCTCCAGGATGGGAACCTTCACCAACTGTCCGTCACGGAGTGAACACTCTTCTTGCCTGCGTCTGATAATGGGCAAGTGCCAAATGAGTGAAAAAGTCACAGCGCGAAAAGGGGAAGAATTACTACACTGACCTGAACTCAGCACCGAAGTCCAGGTCAATGCCACATGGACCGCCGTCTTGTTTGGGCAGTTACATTCTCATTAGGGATCTGTGCGGTCGCGCTACAGCGCTCACTCCTGCCGTGGGTAATCTTGGCCGGAGTGGGTCTGGTCGGGATCGCGTTGTTTTTGGGCCCCCGGCTGCGTCTTTTGCCGTTTTTTATTTTTGGCGTCATCTGGGGAAACAATGTCTACGAGCATGCTCTAGAGCAACGTATTGCTGGCGCAGATGCACACATAGCCCGAGAGATCGTGGGAATGGTCGTTGGCTTGCCCAGAGAAGGGGCGCGGCATGTTCGATTTGATTTTCGAATTCTTGAAGCGAGCCCAGAAGTTGAGGCAAGACTCGTCGGACGCACCGTCCGTCTAAGGTGGTACGAGACCGATAACGTGTTGACCCCTGGCAGCCAATGGCGGCTGGTGGTGAAATTACGCTCTCCAAGGGGCTATAGAAATCAGCATGGATTTGACTACGAGCTCTTTCTTCTAGAGAGAGGAATTCAAGGAACCGGGTATGTCCGACAGGGGAGCCGGTTGCCTGGTGTGCAGAATGGTCTTTGGGTGGCGGTAGATCGGTTCCGGCTGAATTTCAGAAATCATCTGGCGAACTCCCAAATCCTCGTCAACAAGCCGCTGTTGACAGCGTTGGCGGTGGGAGAGCGCGCGGGATTGAATCCAGCACTAAGAGAGCTATTGAGGGAGTCGGGTCTGAGTCATTTAGTGGCAATCTCAGGGCTACATATTGGGCTGGCCGCT
>WTHR01000056.1 GCA_011523045.1 Gammaproteobacteria bacterium
GAGCGCGACGGAGATCACTACCAGCCATTGCACATCGAGCCAGCCGTTGGCAACGCCGATAGCCGCCACAATCAGCCCGAACTCGCTGTAGTTGCTCAGCGTCAGGGTGGAAAGCAGAGCATTTCTGGCGCGCAGGCCAAAGCGTGTCAGCAGGAAGAAAAATAGAGCCGACTTGGCGAGCACGAGCGGGACCATGAGGATGCCGATCAGGACGGCGCTGGGGGTGAGGGTGCCAGCCATGCCGACCGACAGAAAAAAGCCGACCAGGAATAAATCCTTGAAGCTGAGCATGGTTCGGCCGAGCTCGGAGGCTTTGGGGTGACGGGCGATCAGCACCCCAATCATCAGGGCGCCGACATCACCTTTGATGCCGGTGAGGTCAAAGAGTTCTGCGCTGCCAAGCGCCAGCACAAGCCCGAAGAGCACGAGCAGTTCGCCGTGTCCGCTGCGATCCAGCAGGCGATAGAGCACGTGCCGCAGGGGTATCAACGCCAACAGGGCGAGCGCCCATACAGAAGGGGTCTTGCCCGCAGAGGCTGCGAGAAAAATTACTGCCGCCAGATCCTGGATGACCAGAATACCGATGGCAACGCGGCCAAAGTGCGATTTGATCTGCGCTTTTTCCTCCAACACCTTTACCGCGAAGACGGTGCTCGAGAAGCTGAGGGCAAACGCAAGCAGCGCAGCATGCTGCCAGGTCATTCCGGAGAAAAGCGGCAGATTAAGGGCGGCGAGTCCGAAGACCACGAGCCCAAAGATCACCACCACCGCCACCATGTGAAGGCCGCTGGTGGCCCAGACATGGGGCCGGATCAGCGTCTTCACCTCGAGTTTCAGACCCACCGTAAAGAGCAACAGCGTGACGCCGATCTCGGAGATCTTCTCGAGCGTGTCACCGCCCGTCACACCCAAGGCATTGAGCAAAAAGCCGGCGATCAAAAAACCCACCAGCGGCGGCAGGTTTACAAGACGGGCAGCAAGGCCGAGTACAAAAGCGAGCGCAATCCAGCCGACGTCGCCAAGGGCGGGGCTTATCCAGTGCCAATCCATAAGCAGGCTAGGGCTCGGGTTACAAATAAAGAGGGTGAGCGTATTTTAAGCGACGAGATTTATACGGCGAGGGCAGGAGGGGAAAGCTGTGTGATTTAGTAGTGATGAGACCAGAGGGTGGAATAGACTCTGTTACTAATGCTTCATGTATCACCAAAACCGATCCTGGACGCCAACACGGTGTCGAGAACCGTAGGACTAGGCTGAGGCCCTAAAGGCACCCGGGGTCTGTCCCGTCCATTTCTTGAACGATCGGCCAAAATTGGCTGGCTCGGTGTAGCCGAGAAGATAGGTGATCTCGCCGATCGATTTTTGTTTTTCCGTGAGATAGCTGATGGCGAGCTCCCGACGCACTTCTTCTACCAGCCCTTTGAAGGTCAGCCCTCTTTCCTGAAGTTCGCGCTGCAACTGCCGCACGCTGACGTTAAGCTCACGGGCGATTGCCGCCTGGTCGGATCCGGACTCGGTCAGGCTCTCTACAAGCAGTCGGCGCACCTGGGAGGCGAAATCCGCAAGCTCATAGCGCGTCAGGTAGTCGCGCACGGCGTCATCATTGGTGCGGGCAAGCAGGGGATTGTTCCCAGGAAGCGCTTGCTCCAGTAACTCCTTATCGAAAACCAGTGCGTAGCGCGATGCATTGGTTCTTACCCCGCAGCGGAAGTAGGCCTCGTAGTCTTCGAGACAGGCATGAGGATCATGCGCCAGCAGTACCTCACGCGGAGTCATGGATTCACCAAGAGCCAAACGGCAAAGACGCAGGATGAGGGCCAACAGGGCGTCGGCCGAGGCGGGCTCGAAGTGCTTTGGTGTCTGTTTGAGTTGGCCGATCAGTTCGTAAGCGTCGTCCGTCTCATTGAGATGAATGTCTGCATTGGTGGATACCAGCCGCTGAAAACGTACCAGCCGCTCAAGCGCGCTTTTCAGGCTGTCGCTCGCCAGCCAGCCCAGGCCCAGACCATGAATTGCTCCCGGCGGCAGGCTTTGGCCGACCTTGATAGCGAGACAGGGGTCGTTGGTGCGGTCAATGGCAAGGCGCCAAAGGCGTTGGTGTGCCGTCACTGAAATCCGGCTGTCGGGTTCTTGAGCCGCCTCCGGATCAATACCCGCGTCGACCAACAGCGCTCGACCCTCGCAGCCGTATTCGGAAGCCACTCGAGCGATGCCTAATGCAATGTTTGAAAGAACCGAGTGGTCTTCAGTATCTATGGCCATGGTTGATTAATCCCGCCGCGAGGGCGTGACCACGCTTTGGCGGCGATTGATTAGCGTGATTGGACTTCGGCACAGATCATACCGTTTCGCCAGTGCCGCAACAAAACGAGTTCTATGGCAGGGAATGCTAAGACCACACGAGTGCTTTACCGCATCGAAACCCGGGACGGGTTTGAGTGGCTGGCTTGCGCCGGCGCGTTGGATTCGCTAAGCGCACGCCATCTGGTACTCAAGCTCAAAACCCTCGGGATCGAGGCGCTGGTCTGTCCCAGCGATGAGTTCGCGGAAAAAGGCCTGCCTGTCACTTACCGGGCGCAGGAATATTTCTGATGATGATCTGGCGCCAGTTGATTACGCGCCCAGGCAGCACTAGGGCAGATTACCCTCGTGGCCACTGCCATGGAACTCAGTAAATCGAATCTGTTATTAATTACAATATCATAATATCACAATATGATAATGTAAAAAATATAAAGTTATTGCCGATAACTGAAATGTTTCAGGCTGTTTGGTCGTATTGACTGGTAGACATGAGAAATTCATATGCATAAGGAGCAAAAATGAATACGTTAATTACGTATTTTGAGCACGTGGAAAATAAGAAGCGTGCAACAAAACAGCAGGGCTTCACCCTGATCGAGCTCATGATCGTGGTGGCGATCATCGGTATCC
>WTHR01000161.1 GCA_011523045.1 Gammaproteobacteria bacterium
GTTGAATGCCGGGATCATCGCCGAAGATATTGGGCAGCGCATAGAACGCGCCGGGCACGATAACGACCGCGATGATCAGCCACTTCCACCACGGCGTGTGATTACGCATCGGTTTAGTAAGTACCTTTTGGCATTACCTGGGAGACCGCTTGCCTTTGGACCTTAACGGTCAGTCCACTCGAGATTTCCAGGGAAATAAAATTGTCATCGACATCAGTCACTTTTCCCAGGAGACCGCCATTCGTTACCACCTCTTCACCCTTGGAAAGGGCCGCAACCATTTCTTTATGCTGTTTGGCGCGCTTTTGCTGGGGACGGATCAACAGGAAATAAAACAGTACGAAAATAACAACCAGCGGCAGGAGGCTGAACAGGCTGCCGCCCGCTTCTCCCCCAGCCTGTGCGAAGGCGTCGGAAATCAGGAAATCCATTCTGCTACCTCACGAATCGGGACATGGAAAGGCGCGCGATTATACGACATCATCGGTATGACCGCCGAAAATCGCCATGAATTCATCCGCAAAGGCGGAGAAACGCTGATCGGCGATCGCCTGGCGAATATCGGCCATCAGCGTCTGAAAAAAGAAGAGGTTATGCAGCGTGCAGAGTCGCGGCCCGAGTAATTCGCCGGTCACGTGAAGATGGCGCAGGTAGGCTCGGCTGACCTGTGTGCACGCCGGGCATGGGCAGTCAGGATCGATCGGCTGGGTGTCTTTTTTATTGACGGCGTTCTTCAATCGAACGATACCCCGACGGGTGTACAACCACCCATTGCGCGCGTTTCGGGTTGGCAGAACGCAATCAAACATATCGATCCCTGCCGCGACACCCGCTATTAAATCCTCGGGTTTCCCAACGCCCATCAAGTATCTCGGCCGATCGGCTGGCATTGCGCCCGTCACAGCATCCAGGATCCGTAGCATATCCTCCTTGGGCTCTCCAACCGATAGACCTCCAAGGGCGTAACCATCGAAACCAATTGACTGCAGGCGATCCAGAGCCTCGAGCCTCAGGGTTTCATGCATCCCGCCTTGAGCAATCCCGAAGAGCGATTGTCCGGCTGACAAGGGATAACTCCGGCACCGCTCCGCCCAGCGTAATGAGAGTTCCATAGACTGACGCGCTTCCTCTATGGTTGCAGGATAGGTCGTGCACTCATCAAAGCACATGACAATGTCTGATCCCAAGGCTTTTTGTACCTTCATTGAGGTCTCTGGATCAAGAAACACCGTGGAGCCATCTACCGGCGAACGGAACGTCACCCCCTCTTCTCGAATGTCCTTTTTTTTGGCGAGGCTCCAGACCTGAAAGCCACCTGAGTCCGTCAGAATCGGGCCGCTCCACCCCATAAAGTCATGAAGACTTCCGTGCAGGTTAATGATTTCGGTACCCGGTCTCAGCATCAGGTGAAAGGTATTTCCCAGAATTATCTGGGCACCCGTCCCGGCCACCTCCTGTGGACTGACCGACCGAACCGAACCTACCGTCCCAACCGGCATGAAGGCCGGGGTATCGATCACCCCTCGGGAGTTCTCAATTTGCCCCCGACGCGCGTTGCCATCGGTATGGAGTAGTGTGTATTTCACGGCACACTCCTGGATTCCAGCAACATGGCATCCCCATAACTGAAAAAGCGGTACCGATGGTCCACCGCATGCTGGTAGGCCTCGCGAATCCGCTCGACACCCGCAAAAGCGCTAACCAGCACAATCAAGGTCGACCGGGGCAGATGAAAGTTTGTGATCAACATGTCCACGACGCTAAAACGAAAGCCCGGACGAATAAAAAGTTTCGTGGGCCCCTGCATCGGCGCCAGAACACCGTGCTGAGCAGCTGACTCCAGCGCCCTCACGACGGTTGTGCCAACGGCAACCACGCGCCCGCCGCGATCCCGCGCCTGACATACGGCCTCCACCATGACCTCATCGACTACGATTTCCTCCGCATGCATCTCGTGTTGATCCAGGACTTCAGATTTCATGGGCGAAAAGGTACCTGCCCCGACATGCAAAGTGAGTTTGGCAAGCCGAACCCCCTTTGCAGCCAGATTCTCAAAGAGCCGCTCATCAAAGTGCAGGCCGGCCGTCGGCGCGGCAACGGCCCCCGGGTGCCTTGCATAAACTGTCTGATAGCGTTCGTCGTCTGCTCTATCTACCGGACGCTCAATGTAGGGGGGTAACGGCGTCTCACCTTCCCGGTGCAGCAATTCCTCAAATTGCTCTCCAAGATTGCAGCCAACAACAAAGAACATCCCTTCTCTGCCCAGCACTTGAAGAGGCGTGCCCCCTGTGGTCATAAGTTCTGTTCCGACACCCGGCGACTTGCTCGCCCTAAGCTGAACCAGCGCAGTACGCTCGTCCAGCAAACGCTCAAGCATCAATTCCACTTTCCCACCGGTATCGGATTTTTGACCATGCAGACGCGCTGGCAATACCTTGGTCTCATTGACAACCAGCAAGTCGCCAGGGAGAAGCCGATCCGTAAGATCTGAGAAGGTGCTATCTATCAGGTCCCCGTTGCGCGGCGGAACAATCAGTAACCGACTGTCTGCGCGCTCGGCCAACGGCGACTGAGCAATCAAATCTCCCGGCAAGTTGTAGTCAAAGTCGGTGCTGTATTTCATCCAATCAAAAAGAGGTCAAATGGCCTCCTGTACTCCTCGCTAAACCCGGATTCTATCGGGTCGTGCTGGCAGGGGGATCATTCAGAAACCCCGGTTTTACGTCTCGACCGGGTGTTGACAGGATCGGGTGCTTCTTTCATAATGTTTGTATCACAAACTGGTTTGTATCGAGGAACCTCATGTCGCCAGAAGCACTGAATGTCCGCAAAGCCATTGCTAACGTTGAACTTATCCGTAGGGTCCTCGATCATGCCGAGAAACACGAGACCCCCGCACAGACAGCGGGGCTGTTAGGCGTTACGTCAACG
>WTHR01000004.1 GCA_011523045.1 Gammaproteobacteria bacterium
TTTCACTCTCGAGCCCAATACTGATTCGCAGATGCTCAGGCAGCCCATAGTTGGAGACCGGTCGGACAATCACGCCCCGCTCCAGCATCATTTGGTAAATCTGGCCCGCGTTTCTCCCCACCCTGGCACAAATGAAATTGGCTACCGACGGTATCCAATCCAGACCTATTTTATCGAGCCCGGAAGCCAACTGCTTCAAGCCTTCAAGGTTCTGCTGAATACTTTCCGCGAGAAACGTTTCATCTCCTAGAGCTGCCTCGGCTGCGGCAAGTGCCAAGGCATTTACATTAAACGGATGCCGCACTCGATTAAGCACCTCGGCAATCTCTTTCGATGCGATCCCGTAGCCTACCCTTAGTCCGGCGAGCCCATAGGCCTTAGAAAACGTCCTCACAACAATCAGGTTGGGGTGTCGTGACAGCAGGGTTACCCCATCCGGATAGTCTGCGTTAGTGACGTACTCAAAATATGCCTCATCCAGCACGGCAAGGACGGTTGGGGGCAATGCATCAAGAAACTTCTCAACCGCTTCCCTGGAGGAATAGGTGCCGGTAGGGTTGTTCGGGTTGGCGACAAACACTAACTTCGTTTTGGATGTTACCGCATCAGACATCGCCGCAAGGTCGTGGCCGAACCCGCTTGCCGGTACAACGCGCAATTGCGCGTTGACGCTCATGGACGCCAGGACATAGACCGCGAAAGCGTGTTCCGAGACGACCACTTCTTCGCCAGGATTAACGAACGCACGGACGATCAGGTCCAGCACGTCATTCGATCCGTTACCCAAAGTTACTGCTTCGGAAGAAACCCTTAATCTCTCGGCCAGGCTTTGCTTAAGGGAAGTGCCAGATCCATCCGGATAGCGCGCCGCAGACAAAAGCGTCTCGTTGACCGCATCTACGACAAGGGGGCTAACCCCTCGAGGGTTTTCGTTAGAGGCAAGTTTGATGATATCGGTAAGACCCAACTCTCTCTCGAGACTCTCAACCGGTTTGCCAGGCTGATACGGCTGCAGGTTGCGCACCCCGTGTGCAATCAATCCGTCGATCTGTGACATTGGTCAGGACGCGCGGGGGTAGGAGCCAAGAATCCGCAAGAACGAAGAGGCCTCGTCAATATCAGCAAGGGCCTGGCGAACTTGTGGATCGTCTGCATGGCCCTCGAGATCGATAAAAAAGAAATACTTCCACAGACCGGAACGCGTCGGCCGCGACTCGATTCGAGTCATGCTAATCCCTGCCTCGGCAAGAGGTTGTAACAACTGCAATAATGATCCCGAATCATCAGAGCTCGCCGCTACCAGACTGGTTTTGTCGCTTCCCGTTCTTGGTGGAGAGCTTTTTGCAAGAACCTGGAACCGGGTGGTATTCCCTGGGACGTCGGCGATGTCGCTTGCGATGATCTCTAGCCCGTAGACCGATGCGGCCTCCGCGGAAGCCACGGCCATAATCCCGGGATTCTCCGCCGCCGCCTGCGCCGCCTGCGCTGTACTGGCTTTAGCAACGAGGGTTGCGTCTGGGTAGTGACTCAGGAGCCAGTTGCGGCACTGTGCCAGCGCCTGTTCATGCCCCGCGACCTCACGAGGTGCATCCTGGTGCGCAGCAGAAAGGAGGCAATGCTTGACTCGAAGCTCCACTTCGTTGCAAACCTGAAGCGGAGTATCGACCAACAAGTCGAGCGTCGCGTTGACACCCCCTTCGGATGAGTTTTCTACCGGTACCACCCCGAACTGAGCATCCCCCACTTCGGTCAGACGAAAAACCTCTTTGATACTGCCCGCTTCAACAAGAGCGATCTGACGGCCGAAGACTTTGTGCGCGGCCTGCTCACTGAAGGTTCCTCTTGGACCAAGCGCTGCAACACGGATTGGTCCTTCAGCGCTTCGGGCGCACGACACGATCTCAGTAAAGATGCTGCGCACGCCCTCATCACTCACGGGGCCTTGGTTACGCTCCAGCAGGCGACTGAATATCTCTGCTTCCCGTTCCGGCCGATACACCGTTTCTCCACGGGATGCTTTACCGGCCCCGATCTCAACTGCCGTCCTCACGCGTTCGTTGATCAACTCGAGCAGTTGATCGTCAATCCGATCGATACGCCCGCGAAGTGACTCTAGATTTTTTTGGTCGCTCATGATGTGAAGATCGAAAAAGGTCTATTCGGTCCTTCCAGGCGGAAGTCGGTTAATCGTCCGCTGACTGTGGTGTACCCGATTCCGATGATTCTTCGACAGACTCATCATCAGCTTCGATCACTTTGCCAAGACTCACCAAACTCTCATCTTCAGCAAGTCGAATTAACCTCACGCCCTGGGTATTGCGGCCTACCACGGGGATTTCTTCCGTCCGGATTCTCACCAGACGCCCGCCCCCGGTAATCAGCATCAGTTCATCCCCATTGGCAACTTCTTCCGCCCCAACAACGCGCCCATTGCGGCCGTTGACCTTGATGGCAATAACCCCCTGCCCGCCCCGATTCTTAAGCGGGAAATCAGAAAACGAAGTCTGCTTGCCATAGCCGTTCTCTGTAGCAACCAGAACCTTGCTATCCTCGCCGCTGGGTTTACGGATCAACATGGCGATAACGGACTGGTCCGGCTTCAGGTTCAGCGCGCGAACGCCACGGGCACTGCGGCCCATCGGACGGACCTGTTTTTCCGAAAATCGGATCGCCTTCCCTGCAGAACTGAAAATGAGGATATCCGATTGGCCATCAGTGAGGCCAACCTCGACGAGTTCATCCCCCTCAATCAGGTTAACCGCAATCAGACCTACTGATCTTGGGCGGGCAAAATTTTCAAGAAGCGATTTCTTGATGACACCATGGCGCGTCACCATGCAGACATACTGGCCAGGGTTCTCCTGCCCAAGCGGGAGCACCGCCGTCACCCGCTCGCCGTCGCTCAGTGTAACCAGA
>WTHR01000011.1 GCA_011523045.1 Gammaproteobacteria bacterium
GTGTTGATCGGGCTGCTCGTTTCGGGACCCTCAGCCGCTCAGAGTACGCCCAAGATCGGGTTTGTAGACCCCGTGAGGCTGATTGAACAGGCGCCGCAGGGTGTCACTGCGCTGGCCGCCCTTGAAGAGGAATTCCGATCCCGCGATCAGGACCTCAAGCTGCGACACGGCCAGATACAGGATATGGAGGCGGACCTTGAGAAGAACATTCTGATAATGGACGCCACCACCGCGCAGGCCCGCCAACGTGAGATAGAGAACCTGAAGCGGCGACTGGCGCGAGACCAGCAGGAAGCGAGAGAGGACTACAATCTCCGCCGGAATGAAGAACTCGCTAAACTCCAGGCCCTGGTTCGTGAGGTCATCGTAGAGCTTGCCAGGGCAGGGGACTATGACCTCGTGGTGGAGCAGGCGGTATACGTCAGTGAAGCCGTCAACATCACAGACCTTGTTCTCGAACGACTGGCTCAACTTCCTTGAAGCGTAAACTGTCTGATTAATGGGCCAACTAGGTTCTCGGCCACTCTCTGTTCTGGGTAGTTAGGTGTGGAAATCGAAGATAACGAAATAGACATACACCGTATTCGGGAAATCCTCCCGCACCGCTACCCATTTCTCTTGATTGACCGGGTGCTGGACGTGACACCAGGTGAGCGATTGCGTGCGTTGAAAAACGTAACGGCCAACGAACCTTTTTTCGACGGCCATTTTCCCCATCGACCGGTGTTCCCCGGTGTTCTAATGCTGGAAAGTATCGCTCAGGCCTCAGCAATTCTCGTGAGTCTGATTATTGACGCGAAAGCCAGTCAGAAGAACGTGTATCTTTTTGCCGGTGTGGATAAGGCGAGATTCAAGGCGCCCGTTGAGCCGGGAGATCAATTGATCATTGACGTGCAGTTGGAGACCCAGCGACGAGCCCTATGGAAGTGCTCAGGAACCATTTCTGTGTCGGATAAGCTGGTGTGTTCCTCCGATGTGCTCTTCACCCACAGGCCAATTGAGTGATTAGCGACCGGGCGGTTATTGACCCCGGCGCCTATCTCGCAGAAGAAGTTGAGATTGGGCCGTTCTGCGTCATCGAGAGAGATGTCTCAATTGGACGGGGCACCCGAATCGGCTCGCACGTCGTTGTGCGTTCGGGCACGCAGATTGGCCGGGATAACCGAATCTATTCCTTTGCTTCTATCGGAGAAGATCCGCAGTTTGCGGGGTACGCCGGCGAACCCACCCGCCTGGAGATCGGAAACGCGAATGTCATCCGCGAATACGTCACCTTAAATCGGGGTTCAACTTCGGACAGAGGAACTGGCGTCACCCATATAGGCAACAACAACTTTCTAATGGCGTATAGCCACATCGCCCATGACAGCACATTAGGAGATCACATCATCTTTGCCAACGGCGCCAGCCTGGCAGGTCACGTCGAAGTGGGGGACTATGCAATCCTCGGCGGATTCACGTTGATCCATCAGTTCTGTCGCGTAGGACCACATTCGTTGACCGGGATAGGGACGGTGTGCCTGCAGGATGTCGCTCCTTACCTCATCGTTGCGGGCAGCCCAGCAAAGACCTATGGCATCAACGTCCGCGGACTTCGCCGTCGGGATTTCAGCGATGAGGTGATTGCGGAACTTCGTGAGGTTTATAAACACAAGTTTCGTGGCCGAAGTGTTGCCAGTAACGCGGGATCATCCACCGGCGGCCAAACGTCCTCGCCGGAAGCAGAACAACTTCTGGATTTTCTCTCGCAATCACAGCGGGGCGTAATTCGCTAAGGCCTGCCGGTGGCGTCGCGCTTACGAATTGGCGTCGTTGCTGCTGAACCCTCAGGGGACCGTTTGGGAAGCGGTGTGGTTTCGGCTCTGCTGCGGCGCGCGCCGACTCTGCAATTGCAGGGGATCGGTGGCCCGGAACTGAGCCGGCTAGGACTGCAGTCGACCTGCGACATCCATGATCTCTCAATTATGGGGTTGGAGGATCTGTGGCGAAAACTCCCCAATGCGCTGAAAATCCGAAATCGCCTGATTTCGGATTTCAGACGAAACCCGCCCGATCTTTTCTTAGGAATTGACTCACCTGACTTCAATCTCAACCTGGAGCGGCGGTTGCGCCAATCGGGGATCCCGGTGATGCATCTTGTCAGTCCGACAGTCTGGGCCTGGAGGAGTTACCGAGTACGAAAGATCCGTAAAGCGGTCGACCGGATATTGGTCTTATTCCCGTTCGAAGAAAGCTTTTACGAAGAAAGGGGAGTGCCAGCGACATTTGTTGGACATCCGGCGGCACGAGAGACCGCCCACCTTTCTAAAGAAGGGTCGAGGAAGCTTCTCGATCTCGCGCCAAACCAGAAGATTGTCTCCATCCTTCCGGGAAGTCGAGAGTCTGAAATCCGACATTTGTCTTCAACGTTTGTTGCCTCGATTCGAAGACTGGCCGAGGCCGACCCGACGCTCTTCTTT
Source organism: Gammaproteobacteria bacterium (assembly GCA_011523045.1). GTDB lineage: Bacteria > Pseudomonadota > Gammaproteobacteria > Arenicellales > UBA868 > UBA868. The sequence continues at coordinate 2,460 of WTHR01000011.1, forward strand.
CTTATCCCGTTTGCGAGCGACAGAGTCAAGCAACAGTTCCTCAGCTTGGTCTCACTCGAAGGGCTCACCCGACAGATCCGGTTGGTCGATGGACAGGCGCGGGAGTGCCTTTCGGCCAGCGACGTAGCGTTGCTGGCATCCGGAACCGCTGCGCTTGAGGCGGCGCTGGTCGGATGTCCGATGGTAGTGGCGTATCGGGTCTCAGAGCTTTCTTATCGGCTCGCCCGAGCCCTGGCATCCACCCACATCGTGTCCATGCCCAACCATCTCATGCCTGAACCACTCGTACCGGAATTTCTTCAAAAAGACGCAACCGAGGAAAACCTTGTTCCGGCGATACAGCAGCTGCTCGTGGATAGGGAAGCGGCAGAGGGGATGCGCTGCTCGCTTCTGGGGATTCAGAGGGCCCTGAACATGGATACCAATGAACGGATCGTTGATACGATTTTGGA
>WTHR01000191.1 GCA_011523045.1 Gammaproteobacteria bacterium
TGCATGACCGGCGGCAGGGATGCCGCATGATTGGGGTTAACGGGCGCGACCGCGCTGCGCGAGAAAACATAGTCGTGGATAACGTGCATTGACGCCAGACGCTGTTGCTCATCCTGAGATAAACGCTGATAGCCCGATCGCATGCTGACAAATTCCGTCTCCCCGCCCACCGCAGGCACCTCATAGGCGTGCAGAATCGAGACAAACGACGGAGTCTCACGGAAAGACGAGTCCGAGTGCCATAACTGATTGCCGCTTTGATAGCGTGCGTTCGTTTGATCCTGCAGGCTGCCGTCGTCCTTCACGTTGCCTACGGTGCCGAAGTAGCTGACCTCGCCGGTGCTTCCGTAAAGCACATGTTCGGCTTCCGGTGTGCCAAGCAGTTTGGTAAAGGCAAGTTGCTTCTCATCGCTCATATTCTGATCTGGAAAACACAGCAGCGAATACTCATCGATGGCCTGGCGCACCGATATCAGTGTTTCGGGATCCGTCATACCGCTCAACGTGATGCCTCGGATGCATGCGCCAAAGTCTTGATGTAAGGGCTCGATCTGCACGGGGTGTCTCAATGGGGCGAATAGTCTGATATTGAGTAGCCGGAGAATGCGGTACGCCGCATCTCACGACGGTGTCCGAAATAATCATTCACCGCATAGTGCTGGGTGGAAAAGTTGTCCCAGATTGCCACCATTCCCTCGGACCAGCGCAGTCGGCAACAGTATTCGGGCTGGGTCGTATGCTGAAACAGTGCATCAAGGATGGGACGGCTTTCTTCCTCGCTCATTCCATCCAGTCTCAGGGTATATGTGGGGTTGAGATAGAGCGCGCGGCGGTTGGTCACGGGATGCGTCAGAACGGCTGGGTGAAACCGCTCCCGGTCGGCATCAGGATCGTTTCGAAGGGAACTGCCCTTCATGGATTGTTCCTCAATGGGCGGTGCCCATTTGATGCCGTAGGGCTTTCCCACATGGATCAGCTTGCGGTTATTGAGAATCTCCCGCAGCGGCGCCGCGAGTCCATCCCAGGCAGCCTGTTGGTTCGAAAACAGCGTATCCCCACCAAAGGGAGGCACCTCAAGCGCGCACAACACTGAGCCATTGGGCGGCTGGTCAAAAAAACTGAGGTCGGTATGCCATCCGCCACCAAAAACGCCGGCCGCGTCATCCGCTTCTTTGATCACGTGGGTCATCTCCGGATGGGGGGCTTTACCCGGAGCGTAGGGATTGACCATCGGTTTGCCGAAGACTTCAGATAACAGACGGTGCTGACCTGCATCAAGAAACTGGTCCTTAATGACCAACACCAGGTGCGTATCAAGGGCGGCCCGAAGCGCCTGCGCAAGGTCCTCGGAGATCGGCTGTTTGAGATCAAGGCCGGAGAGTTCCGCCCCTATCGTTCCTGTAATCGGGGTGATCCGCATCAGCATCGTCCAAACTGAGTTGGTTTCTCAGCTTGCAGCAGTCCCTTGCCACAGTGTCGGAAACATCGACTCCGGCATGGGCGCTCCAGGCGTGACACCAAGATCCTCCAAGGGAGGAGAAGTCTCACCGGCGCGTTCGCAGTAGACCATGTCGTCACCGAGCCACCGTGTCGAAAACGCCCGTCGACGTGCCTTGATTGGCGCATCGGTTGTGCCGTGCAAAGTCCGGAAATCAAAAAGCAGGGCGTCTCCTGGCTCCAGGGCAAAGCTGCGGATATCCTCTTCGCGGAAGGATGCTTCAAGCTGTGTGACTGAAGCCATGGTTTTGTCATCCTGGACATAATCGGAGCCGTCAACAAAATGTCGGGGGAAGTAAAGTTGGCTGCTTTTATGGGACCCGGCCAAGAAGCGAACGGCCGTCTCCGCAGGTGTTGCGTCAAGAGAGACATATACGCTCACATTCTGACGTCCATCGACACAGTAGTAGGGGAGATCATGGTGCCATGGCGTTGCTGTTTGGGTGCCGGGTTCCTTGCAGAAGACATGTTCGTGAAAAAGCTGGGCCCGGGAAGACCGCATAAACTGTGCTGCCAGACAGGCGGCCGGTGATTCTGAGACAAAAGCGGTGTATTCAGGGATTCTGTGCCAGTTGCAGTAACTGTCGAAAAACCTCCCTCCACTGCCAGGCGCAACGCTGTCACAGGGAAACGCATAGTCATCGGAATGATCCATGTTTCGCTGCAGTCCCGCCCTCAGCCGATCGACCCAGTCGGAAAACAGCCCACGAATCAGGATAACACCCTCACGTTGATAGAGTTCAACCTGATCGACAGTTGCTTTTGCCTCGGGCGATGACCCGAGTTGTGCGATGACATCTGGTGATGGCCGCCAGTCAACGGTCGTGTAATTTCCTTTTGCGTCTGAACTCTGCATGAGCGATCCGATCAAAATGTGATGTGTTATTACGTGTGCAAAGCGCGTGAATTTAGTGTCACGAGCAGATCATAGTCAGGCGACACAATTTATCACAGTAGGCGAATATAGACTTTGCCCCGACTGCTTGTTAGGGTGATAAAGGACTCAAGCCGTCGATATCCAGCTTAGCGAGAAGCCTCGTCAGGCCCATGCTTCGAAAGTACAGACAAAAGATCAATGTTCGCCAGGCCATCGACCTTTCCGGTGGGCATCTTATTTATCGTGAGCAGGACGCCGGACTTTACTTTTGTGGCCCTGAGAGCGTGCAGATTTGTTCGTTACTGCAACAGGTGTTTAAGTCCTTGAAGGTGTCGCGGCGGTTTGAGTACGCGCGTTTCGATGATTTTGGTGCAGTCTTTGTGGGAATCAAAGTCGAAGTGCACTCGGATGAGTTTCCGGTTGTCGCGTCCGCACTTCGCCTAAGCGGGATGGAGATCACAAGTCTCTAGTCGATGGTTTCAGCGGGTTTTATACCGACAAACCTGCCCCATCGCTGAGCACCGTTTCGA
>WTHR01000240.1:0-9194 GCA_011523045.1 Gammaproteobacteria bacterium
GGCGATCTGCTGACCTCCATAAAAAAGCAGCATCATCAGGACAAGATCTGGCACACCCCTTACCAGGGTGGTGTAAGCGCCGGCAATTTTCTGGGAAACCGGATTGGCAGCCAGTTTGGCGGCAGCCCCGACAAGACCCAGGACAACAGAGAGCGCAAGCGAAGCGAGGGCGAGCTGCACCGTGACCGCAGTGCCTGCGAGCAGGAGGTTTCGGTATTCCCAGATGGAATCCATCGTTGGGTCAGAAAAGGAACGGGCCCGCGAGGGGCCCGTTCAGGTCATGCAAACAAAAGAACTTAGTTGCCGTAGATATCGACAGCAAAGTACTTGTCGTTCATGGCTTTGTAAGTCCCGTCGGCGCGGATATCAAGAATAATCTGGCTGAGCTGGTCGCGCAGCGCGGAGTCTTCCTTGCGTACAGCAAAACCGGCACCAACGCCCTGACACTCAACGTCATCAATGGCGTCACCGAGGAAATCAAAGCCGCTGCCGGCATCCAGCGCCAGGAAGCCTTCGTAGGCCTGCAGCGAGTCAGACAACTGGGCATCCAGGCGCCCAGCGGCAAGATCCTGCCATACCTCTTCCTGAGTGGCATACAGAACGAGTTCTGCACCCGGGAAAAGTTTTTCGGCCGAACACTGGTGTGTAGTAGCACGCTGCACACCCAACCGCTTGCCGTTGAGGCCTGCCGCGGTGCCGTCAAAGCCGGCGCCCTTTTTTGCGACCAGTTTGGCGGGGGTGTTGTAGTACTTCACGGTAAAGTCGATCTTTTTCTTTCGCTCTTCTGTGATCGACATTGAGGCAATGATCGTATCGAACTTCTTGGCCAGCAGCGCGGGAATCATGCCGTCCCATTCCTGCTCGACCAGCACGCATTCGCGATTCAGTCGTTTGCAGACCTCCATCGCCATGTCGATGTCAAAGCCCTTGAGTGTGCCGTCTGCCTCTTTCCAGGAGAACGGCGGATAGGCGCCTTCCACGCCGACACGCAGTCCATGACCGCCTGCTGCGGCCGTTCCTGTGACCAAGGCGAGCACGCCGGCAAGCCCCAGCATAGTCAGTTTCTTTTTAATCATCTCTCATCTCCCATCGGTTGTTGGAAAGTCCAGCCCGTTAATACTACACGGACTATATTGAATTTGCTGACTCGCCGGTTTCAATGTAGCGCATTGGCCAGAAACTGACGAAAACGGGGTGACGCGGGGTTATCGAACATCTCGGCAGGCGGCCCCTGGGTTTCGATGGCCCCTTCATGAAGGAAGATCACCTTGTTGGAAACATCCCGTGCGAACCCAATTTCGTGCGTTACGACAATCATGGTTCGGCCTTCGTCGGCGAGTGTTCTCATCACCTTAAGAACTTCACCGACAAGTTCGGGGTCAAGCGCCGAGGTCGGCTCGTCGAACAGCATGACATCCGGCTCCATCGCGAGCGCGCGGGCAATTGCAGCACGCTGTTGCTGGCCGCCGGAGATGTGCGCCGGGTAGTAGTCTTTTCGATCGAGCATGCCGACTTTATCCAGAGTCTCACAGCCGCGCTCATGTGCTTCAGTCTTGGACATCTTGAGAACATGAACCAGCGCTTCCGTAACATTTTCAAGCACCGTCATGTGCTGCCACAGGTTGAAACTTTGAAACACCATACCGAGGCGTGCCCGCAACCGAATGACCTGATCCATGTCGGTAGGAACCGGACTCCCCGCACGGTCAACAGTCATCTCGATAGTTTCCCCCTGCACCGAAATAGAACCGCTGTCGGGCGTCTCGAGCAGATTGATACAGCGCAAAAAGGTGCTTTTGCCAGATCCGGAGGCGCCCAGCATGGAGATCACATCCCCGACGTGGGCATCCAGATTAACCCCTTTCAGCACCTCGACCTCGCCAAAACGCTTGTGCAGGTCATGTACCTTTAGTGCAGGCACCGTCTCTACAGAACTTGCCACGGTGTTTTGATGTTGATCAGGTGGGGCGGATGCCACGCAGCCTTTCGCTGCGTCTTCGCAGAAGCTCGACGGTAGTAAGCAAACAGATGGAGAGAATCACCAGGATCGTTGCGACGGAAAGGATGGTGGGGCTGATCTCCTGGCGGATGCCTGACCACATCTGTCGAGGCAGCGTGATCTGTTCAGGTCCACCGATAAAAAGCACGATCACGACTTCATCGAACGAGGTAATAAATGCGAACAGTGCGCCTGAAATTACTCCAGGCAGAATGAGCGGCATCTGGACCTTGAAGAAGTTGCGGATGGGTCCGCCACCGAGGCTCGCTGCCGCCTTGGTCAGGTTGGTATCAAACCCCACGAGCGTTGCCGTGACGGTGATCACCACAAAAGGCAGTCCAAGTACTGTGTGCGCAAGAATCAGCCCGGTAAAGGTAGAGACCAGATTGAACTTGGCAAAGAAAAAGAACATGCCCGAAGCCGTGATGATCAGAGGCACGATCAGAGGTGAAATCATGACAGCCATGATCAGTTTGCGAAAGGGCATGATGGGACGGCTCAGGCCTAGCGCCGCAAAGATACCAAGGGTCGTAGCCAACAAGGTTGCAATGACCCCGATAAAGAGGCTGTTCTTGGCCCCAATTTTCCAGTTATCGCTACAGACGGTAGTGATTCCGGGATCGGAGCAGTCACCGATCATGATTCGATACCAGCGCAACGAGAAGGCGTCAGGATCGAGACGGAGCATTTCGGGTGTGAACTGCAGAAAAGGGGATACGCTGAACGAAATCGGAATCACGGCCACCAGGGGCATGACCAGAAAAAACAGCACAAGCGTACAGATGACAAGATAGATGTAGTGCCAGAGCCGTTGTGCTGGGGTGGCGTAGACTGGAAGTGCCATTGCGTTAGCCCAGCTTCATGTTGTCGATGCCGACAATCTTGTCGTAGATCCAGTACAGAATCAGGATGCCTACCAGAAGAATAGAGCCCATAGCGGCGGCCAGTCCCCAGTTCAATGATTTCTGCATGTGGTAAGCCACCATATTGCCAATCAGTCGGCCATCCTTGCCCCCCACGAGTTCGGGAGTAATGTAGTAACCGATTGCGACGATAAAGACCAGAATCACGCCAGCTCCGATTCCCGGGAGCGTCTGTGGCATATAAACCCTCAGAAAGGCCAACGATGGTGGCGCTCCGAGATTTTGCGCAGCCCGCATGTAGCTTGGCGGAATCGTTTTCATGACGCTGTATATCGGGAGAATCATGAAAGGCAGCAGAATCTGGATCATCACGATGATCGTGCCGGTGAAGTTGTACATCATCGGCAGGCGGTGCTCGTCTGGCAGGCCCAGCATGACCAGGGTATCGTTCACCACACCCTCCTGCTGCAGCATGATCATCCAGGCCACGATGCGGACCAGGAGTGAGGTCCAGAACGGCATCAGCACACAGATCATCAGTAAATTCGAGTACCTCAGCGGCAGCGTAGCAAGCAGGTGGGAAACGGGATAAGCCAGTATCAGACAACCTAGCGTGACGATCAGGCTGACGAGAAACGTTCGCCACCAGAGCATTACATAGACCTGGCGTTCTTCAGGTTGCATTACCACCTCGCGGTTCTCATCCCACTTCCGGTCGACCGCATTAAGGTAGTAGCCGCTGGTCTGGGGTTTCTGCATGGCCAGTAAGGCATGCCAGAAGCCGATATCACCCCAACGTTTATCAGCCTTGATCATGGCCTCCTTGTAAGGAGGCTCGTTGACTTTTTTGAGTTTCCGACCCGATTTCTTAATTAGGCTTTTGAATCCGGGCTTTTCGTAGTTCATGCGCGTGCTTGATTTGCCAAGCAGGAATTTATTGGCCGAAGCCAAGTCCTTGTAGAGCGCCTTGAAAAGCCTCTCATCGGGCTCACTCACACCATCCCATTGATTGAGCGCCGTATACAATTTGGAGCATGCCGCGTTGGTGAGCGGCGTGAGCATCGAGCAGATCTTGAACTGGGCCCGCTTTTGCTGATGCTTGATTTCCCTCTCGGTTCCGGTCGCTTGGGCTGCGGTGATCGCAATCTCATAAATCGGCGACCACGTCTTTGCATCTTTCCAGTGCGGTGCGATTGCGATCATCGCATCTCGATAAGGGCCTTTTTTCGGTATCTGGATTTTCCATGCGGGATCATCAGGATTCACCGCGCTCGCGAAGTTATCTTTAATGAGGTATCGGTTCAGACTGGTGAGGTCAAGAAACATTGCCTCGAAGAGGCGCTCGTCGGGCAGTTGCTGACGGTCCCATTGGTCCAAAATGGCGAAAGTCAACGGCAGTTGGTGATTAATCAGGGCGTCATCGGTACTGCGGGTAAGCAGATTGCCAATGGGGAAAATAAATAACGCTAACAGAAAGGCCAGGGGCGGCAACACAAGCATTGCAGCCCGAAGTTTGCTGCGGCGCATTGAGCGCTGCAGACTGGTCTTCAGAGGTGTACCGTCAGCCGTCAGCAGGGGCTGACTGGTGCTGGCATTGCTGGCTGCCATGTGAGCTGTGTATTTCTGGTGGGTTGACTATGAATCCGGAAGAAAAAACCAGGATGCCTGCTTAAACGCAGACACCCTGGCTAATCTAGAACCACATTACTTCAGAACTTCAGCAAATGCCTATTGGCCGGACCAGGCCGTGAAGCGTTCGGAGATCGAATCCCCGTTATCCGCCCACCAGCCCGGGTCGGCGAACAGATGCTTCTCGCTCAGCGCAGCAGGTGCGTTAGGCATCAGAGGCATGATATCTACGCCGGTGTTAAACCAGGGTTCACCCGCCTCAATGATGTCGATACCGGACGCACGCATCGGCGCATAGGTGATCCATTTGGCCTGTCCTGCCTGTTGCTCTGGAGCGCTTGCATGAATGAGGAACTTAAGCGCTTCGTCAGCGTTCGGGGTGCCTTTAATCATGGCAAGCCATTCTTCCTCAAGCACCTGGCCATCCCAGTTGATTACGAAGGGTGCACCTTCTGAGAGGATGGCGGCACCGATACGGCCGTTGTATGCCAAAGACATTGACACTTCACCACTGCTAACGAGTTCGAGCGGCTTGGCACCTGATGACCAGAACACCGCGTGGTCCTTGATGGTATCGAGCTTGGCAAAAGCGCGATCTATGCCTTCAGGCGTATCGAGCGTCGAATAGACATCTCCTGGCGCAACGCCGTCCGCCATCAGAGCCATCTCGACAAGCGCGTTACCCCAGGTGTGGATGCCTCTTTTTCCGGGGAATTTCTCGACATCGAAAAAGTCTGCGATGGTCTTCGGATTACCTGCCGGATTTCCATCAAAGGCGCCTTTCTGATAGAAAGGAACGTAAGACCAGAAGATCTGCGGCACGACACAGTCGTTCGGGACTTCGACCATGATGTCGTCATCCATTGAGGTGCCATCAGGCGCCGGGACAAACACATCTCTCGGCAGTTCTTCAAAAAGTCCTTCATCACAGCCAACGCGGGCTTCGTGAGGCAGGACATCGATGATGTCCCATGTCACGTTGCCGGATTCCACCTGGGTTCGGACCTCACCCAGACCACCGTTGTAGTTGACAAAGTTAGCTTGGCCTTCGGTCCAAGTATCTGCATAAGCCTTTTGCTGGCTCATGGTGTACGCACCACCCCAAGACGCGATAGTGACATCGGCCTGAGCAGGTGTTACCAAAGCCGCGCTGATCAAAGCCGAGGCCAGGGTGGTTGTTATGAGATGTTTTCTCATGAATATCCTCCTTAACTGAGGTGGGTTTATCGTCTATTTTTAAGTTATAGACGCTAGGAAATATCTCACATACGCTTCCTAGTGCGTATGCGAGACATCAAGTGCCCGGCAGTCCTCCATGGACCAGCCGAACTTGACCGTATCTCCCTCATTGAGCAGCGCATGGTGCGATGCGTTGGGAATCTTAACAATAAAATCATCGTGCCCGCAGACCGAAGCCCGGGTACGGATATGATCACCAAGATAGATGAGTTCTTCGACCTTGGCGTCAAAGACGTTGGGGAACTTGCCGGGTTCGGGATTTACCTCGACACGCTCCGGCCGTAGCGACAGCGTGGCGCGTCGTCCGACGCCATCCACGTTGACTTTAAGCGCCCTAATGACTTCGCCGTTGTCTATCTTGACCTGGCACTCTTCCCCATCGATTGCCTCGACCGAGCCGAGCAAGCGGTTGTTTTCCCCGATGAACTGCGCGACGAAGGCATTTTCCGGACGTTCATAGAGATCGCTGGGCGGTGCGAGCTGCTGGATGACGCCGTCGTCAAAGACCGCGATGCGGTTCGACATGGTCAGCGCTTCAGATTGGTCGTGTGTAACGTACACCACGGTCACGCCAAGACTTTCATGGATGTGTTTGATCTCGTACTGCATTTGTTCCCGCAGTTGTTTATCCAGCGCACCGAGGGGTTCATCCATGAGCACGAGGTCCGGATCAAACACCAACGCACGGGCAACGGCCACACGTTGCTGTTGACCGCCGGAAAGTTGGGCGGGCCGCCGATCGCCGAAGGCACCCAACTGAACCATGTCGAGTGCCCGCTTGGTGCGGGTTGCGATTTCGGATTTGCTGAGTTTGCGAACCTCCAGCGGAAACGCCAGATTTTCGTTAACCGTCATATGCGGGAAAAGGGCATAGTTCTGAAATACCATGCCGATGCCTCGTTTGTGAGGTGGCACCGCATTAATAGGACGGTCACCAAGATAAATCTCGCCATGGGTCGCGGGCTCAAATCCCGCCAGCATCATGAGACAGGTGGTCTTGCCGGATCCCGAGGGCCCCAGCATGGTGACAAATTCGCCGCGTTCAATATCCAGGTTAAGATTCTTGACGACTAATGTTTCGCCATCGTAACTTTTCTGGACTTCTTTAAAACGGACAAAGGCATCCTCGTTGCTCATCTCGAGACTTGCTCCTCCAGGTAACTTTGTTTGATCGCTATTTTTATGATCCAGCCTATAGCCGCTGGACTCGAGTTCTGCTTACAGTCTTGGTCTGAGAGACGGATCTTCAGGTACCTGCGTAGCAAGGGTCGCAAATTTTGGATCGTTTTGCAATGTCCGGACTTAAATGTGGTCTCCGGGCTCGGATAGGGTTGTTTCCATGTTGCAGTTGACGAGAATGCGTTTGCAGGAAGGATAGTCCAAAGCCTCGTTGGTAAGGCCTACCCCCACAGTAAAAAGAGAGAAGATCAGGTGTTGAAAGACGGCAAAGCAATAATGCTCCTAAAGACCGATGCACGGGATAAGCAATGGATTGATGCCTTCTCCCGGGTCATGCCGGAACTTGAAGTCCGTCTTTGGCCGGATATAGGAGATCCCGGCGAGATCAACTGCGCTTTGCTTTGGGGTCCGCCGCCAGAATTGTTCGACGCGCTGGATAACCTTGAAGTGATTTTCTCAATCGGCGCGGGAGTCGATTCACTCCTGACCTGTCCGACTCTGCCGGCCCACCTGCCGATCGTGAGAATGGTGGAGCCGGAATTGACCGCCGGTATGGTGGAGTTCTGCCTGTTTCATGTCCTTCGGTTTCATCGGCTTATGCCCCAATTTGAAACCAATCGTATTGCGCGGCATTGGGAGGAGTTGACCCAGGCCCCGGCCAGTGAGATCACAGTGGGGGTGATGGGTCTGGGCGTACTTGGCATGGCATTGGCGCGTCAATTGACCGCGCTTCGATACCAGATGGTTGGCTACCGCCGAAGCCCGGGTGATATTCCGGGTGTACAAGTGTTTCACGGTGAGGAACAGCTCGAGGCCTTTATGCGCCGCAGTGAGATGCTCGTTGCCCTGATGCCCTCTACCCGGGAGACGAAAGGGCTCGTTAACCGCAAGACGCTCAGCTGGTTGCCGCCTGGGTCATACTTTATCAATGCGGGTCGTGGGGACCTCGTCAACGAGCAGGATCTTGTCGACGCTCTGGATGAAGGAAGCCTCGCCGGTGCGGCCCTGGACGTTTTTGAAACTGAACCCCTGCCGCATGACAGCCCGCTATGGACACACGATAAAGTGTATTTGACTCCGCACATCGCGAGTATCACGCATCCCCCCACCGCCTGTCGCTACATAGCGGATGCGATCAATGACTTTCGACAGGATAAGCCCTGGCCTAATCTTGTTGAATCCGGGCGGGGCTACTAACAGTCGAGGCGAAATCGGGCAAGCCCTAATCAGCCACAGAGGGGCTTCGCGACCTAGTCTGTTTGGGTGAGGTCGGCTGTTAGCCTTTCGGGCGCCGGCGCCGGTTCCGACGTCTGAAGGAGAATCTCCCACCCATCGTCTCCGGTGGGATGCCAATATTGCTCCACGGAGAGTACGTCCCCTGACTGTGAGGCATTGATCCAGCGCGCAAACACCCGCTCCTGTTTCCCCGGATACAGGACAAGGTCAGTAATTCGTGCGCCTTCGTCAAGACCGTAGCGCGAAGCCAATGCGTTACGGTGATCGGAGGATTCAGCTATCCGAGTTGCTGAGGCGGTAATCGATGCAAGAACCTTGTCTTTTGCCTGATGCAGGTCTTGAGTCTCGATCCATCGTGGAGCATCGTCAATCACGACCGGGACATCCTGATGCGATCCCAGCTGGATCAGGAGTTGCTCAAAATCCGGGTTACTCAGTGTCAGACATCCTTCGCTGGCCCGGGGCCCGCGGTTAATCCATCCGGGCTCTGTGCCATGCAGCCAGATGCCGTACCCGGTTCTGTCAAGAAACCTGTCAAGGGAATTGGGATAATTCGTGGTCAGCGCGCCGGCCCCATATCGCGCGTGGAGTTGCCCCCCGGGAATGTAGCCATTGATCTGATATACCCCCACAGGGGTCTTGAGATCACCCTCGCGCTCCTTGCCGGCTCCGGCGCGACCCATAGTGATGTAGTAGTCAGAGAGGCGAACCAGTGTGCCGTCTTGTTGTGCGAAGAGATGTAGCCTTGAAGCAGGCAGATCCGCATAAAGGACAAAAGGCACCTTGTTGGAGATCTGCAGGAGCTTTGCCGGGACTAATTCCCTTTTTGCTTCGGCAGACTGTACATGGCTCCAGCGCAATCGAAGCTGCTTTTGAAGTTCTGCAATTGCTGGATCGGCTGATCTTGCCTGCGCCTGTCCGGAGAGTGAAAAAAGGAGGTCGGCCTTTAGCATATGGCCAATACGACTCAGGGGAAAGTCTGCCGTCAGGCTATTGAGTTCATTCAGGGCGTCCGACCAGTTTCCGCTCGCAATCGTATCGGCGGAGGC
>WTHR01000240.1:9294-10692 GCA_011523045.1 Gammaproteobacteria bacterium
ATGCGCTCTGCTTTTTCAAGATCGCCCATCGTGACGAAAATCCGGGCGCGCAGGAAGCGCAGCGCCGCAGAATCCGATGTCGATGACGCGATCTCCTGATCGAGCAACTCAAGAGCGGATGTTGTCTCGCCGTTTTCGATCATCGACCTGACCGCATCGAGATCGAGGTCATCCGCGAGTGTGGGTGTGCCCAGGCTCAGCCCAATAACCAGAATCGCGAAAATCCTGGGCAGCAAATGGAATCCGCAGGTAGGGGGGGAGGTTATTGCAGTAACTCTCAGAGTCTGTTCTGAGATCGGATATCGTCCCAGCGTTTTTGCCAATCCGCAGAGACCGACCCCGGGGTTGTCAGTCTTTCGCTCGCGACCCATCCGGCGATTGACCGGGTGATTCGAAGGCGGATCCAGTCTCCCTTGCGGCTCTTGATCTCAACCGGTGTACCCTTGTCGAGTAAACCCAGCACGTCAGATTCAGGCCCGGTAGAAGGTAACGAGCGAATTCTGACCCGGTTGTTGTTGATCTGGGCGGTGTTTCCAGTTTCGCTAATGAATTTGCCGTAGACCCAGACATCCAGCCCGATTGGGCTCTCAATCATCAGCCAATCTCCCTTGCTGCCGATAACTTTCACCGGAAGATCTTTCGCAAGGTCATTGAGTTTGGGTGCATCTGGCGCGGCTCGGCCGAGCACTGCTGTATTGTCCCCTCTGACCCAGGCTGCCCGAAAGGCCGAAGGAGTGGAACTGGCGGATGCTGGTTTCGTTTTAACCGTTTGGACTTTTGCAAGCGCATTGAAGTTATCGAGCCAGTCCTGCGTCACAGGATTCTGCTCGGATACTCCCGATAACCTCACCCAGGCTGGGGTCGCCTTGCGACTGCTGATCTGTTTCCAATCCCCCGTACTGGTATGAACCGTTACCGAATCTCCTTTATTCAGGTGCGCGACGACCTTTGAGTTCTCGCCTGTTGTCGGCCGGTTTCTCAAGCGGACCTTGTTGGCGGTGATTCGTCCTTCGGGGGCGCCTTGAACATAATCACCAAACACCCAAAGACGCACTTGCCCGGGAATCTCAACTCTGCCCCATGATCCCCGTGCCTCGACAATTTTTACGGGCGTTCCCTGCCGCAGCGTCTGCAGAACTGGAGACTGACTGCCAGGGCCGGAGCGCAATTCGAGTTGATCGACACTGACCTCCGCCGCCCGAAAACGGGTTGTGATAATGACGGAACCTGCCGCGGCTTTTTCTTTTGAGGTTGTGGTGACTTTTGTGGAGGCTTCTGTGGACGCTTCGGGTGCTGTTGCGTTGCTTGCCTGCCCTGAAGACGGTTCCGACACGTTTTGCGCTCGTGTCTCTTGCGATTCTGCAGGCTGAACCGTTACTGACTCCACTTCCGCAGACC
>WTHR01000100.1 GCA_011523045.1 Gammaproteobacteria bacterium
CCACCTATGCCCTGCGACGGGTCATGACCGTGGACGACATGGAGGCAATCCATTCCATCGCCAAGGCCACCCGCGACGAAGGCCACGGCGTGAAGACGCTGGTAAGGCAACTGATCCTATCCGACCTGTTCCAAAAACGGTAAGCCAAGCGCTTGGCCAAGTTTGGACTGCGGTGGCAAGCGAAGCGCAACACCGCTTTCGGCGGTTCAGGGTTTTGCGGTTCTCAGTTCCCGGTTTCTACCAAACCGACTGCGGCGTACCCTGCACTAAATTTCGAAAGCTCCGTCGCTGCTCCGATCTGCCGGAGCACACCAAAGAGGGATTATTCCGTCGCGATTAGGTCGATCTCCACCAGGGTTCCTTTGCGAAGCAATTGAACTTCAACCGTTGAACGGGCGGGCGGATGCGGTGAGTTGAAGTACCCCTTGTAAGCGCTGTTCATAGATTGGAAATTGTTCATGTCCGAGACATACACCGTTGCGCTGACAACGTTGTCATAATCCATCCCGCTTCCTTGAGCACTGCCCCAGATTGTCCAGGACTTGCTTCGTTTGTTCTTTGATTCCTCCCTCAACAAGCTTGCCTGATTCTGGATTCAATCCGATCTGCCCCGAGAGAAACAGGAATTCTCCCACTTGAACTCCCGGACTGTACGGCCCGAGGGCAGCCGGTGCGTCGTCCGATGTAATCGCCTTGCGTTGCAGCGTCCCATGAGCACACCCCACCATCAGCACAACTGCGATAGTGATTAGTAAGTGTTTCATGTTGTCGAAAATGATCAGTTTGTTGCTACTGGCGGATCAGGGATCTTATGCCGATCATCATGGATCGCTGGTTGAGTTTTGCATTTTCGTCCGAATCCTTTTTTTTCAGCAGCCGGTTAAGGGAGGTGGTGAGGTCTTTTTTGGTGACTATCCCGTCCTTGTCTGAATCTGCCAGCGTGAACAGTCCCTCGGCAACGTAGGGTTCCGGGATTCGCCCGGTTGGTTTTCTGCTGCTTTGGAAAAAGGCGTCAGGCAGTGACTTGATGAAGGAAGCCTTGTTTATTTTTCCAGCTTTTTCACGATCCATCGAATCGAACCATTCGCCAAGCATGGTATGGAGTTCTTCTTTTGTGACCCACTGATCCTCGTTTATGTCAGCTTGGATCATAATGTGCATCGCGAGCCTACCCCTACCAAAATTGCCATTGGCCAGGTGGCCCAGCCGCCCTCCGGGTCTTCCGTGTTTGAAGATATATCCCGTTTCCGTTCCGTTGAGTTGGCGCTCAATCGAATTCGATCTTTTGTCGATGAATTCCCTGATGCCGGGTGGTTGGAAACCAAACGGGGCGGGATACCCTCGCTCGTTTCGGGCCTTAACGGCGGTCTTATCCCTCTTGCGTGCATCCCGAACAGTTTTTTCCAGTTCATCAAATTTCTTCATCAGTTGCTCTCTTGAAAAGAGGCCATCAACCAGCTCGCGGATGATCTTGTCATACTTCATTTTGACAGGCTCGATGGCGAACAGCCTGTCTATGAGATTGTGTTCATCCGAGGAATGAGGGTGGATCAGGCTTAAGTTCATTTGATCCGCAGGTTTTCCGCCGAGCGGCCAACCTGCAAATGAGATATCGAGATCCCACGGAAAGAAGACGAACTTGTTGGTGTCCCTGCCTAGGTGGAGATAGTAGTTCTGTGGCATCGCCAACAGAGTGTCGAGGTTCACAATCAGGGTGTTCACGGCAATGAAGCGAAGAAACCCGTCTACATCGAGATAGGAGGCAATCGAATCACGAAACTCTTGTTCGTTACCATGATTGACGAGATGGGCAAAGTCCATCACGCGCCTGGACTGCGCGGCCGTAGGTATGTCGTCTGGCCGGTAAAGTGGCGCATAAAACCTCCAGTAATCACCGTGGAATTCCACACTGGCTATACCTTCCGGTTTCATTAGCAGGCCCTTTTTGGATCCGAAACGATCATTCAGGAAAGACTTGTTTACCTGCTCGACTATCGTGAAGAGACCAAGCTTTTCCTTTTCAAATCGTCCGGGAATAGTCAGCGTCAACTCAGCAAAAGTGGTACGAGGTGCCGGCACACCTGCCTGCTGAAAGAGCCAGTAACTGAACGCGTCCCGCAGCTTCGAAGGGTCAAGCCCTCCTGCATTCAGGTTGAGCGTTTCCACCGATTTGTAGCTCTGGTCGTCATTGGTCCAATCCAATTTAATCTTCATGTTGCGCTTCAGGCTGCCGCGCATGAGATTGAAACTTGCGCTGCCCTTGTAGCGGACCCCGATGCAATTTAACCGCTGCCTATTGATGGTCATGGCGCCCGTGGCCCATGGGAAACGACTCCGGTGTACTTCACGTTTTGTCCCGTCAGGTGTCTTTGAAGAGTCTACCGGTGGTTGCCCCTTGTTTGGATCCAACGCTTTCATGGCTTCCCATTCCGTGTTGGAGATTACCAAGTGAAACCTGTGCACCTTTGAGTGATCCCAAAAACCATCCGAGGAATTCACCTCAATTGCGCCTAGCAAAAGTACCGTTACGAGTGTGAATAATGTGTGTTTCAAGCTGCCCAAATCTCTGTTTAATCGATTAATTTGGCAATAATTTAAAAGAAACGGAGTGAACTGGATGCACTTGGCCAAGAGCTTTGATCGAAGTTGGGAGAAAGAAAAAAATGGTCGGAGCGAGGCGATTTGAACACCCGACATCCAGTTCCCAAAACTGGCGCTCTACCAAGCTGAGCTACGCTCCGACCAAGCCCCGAAGGGAAAGGCAAATTAACAAAATCAATTTTCAAAGCAAGATATGAATCTTTAAGAAACAAAATTATAGAAACATATAATTATATTAATATAAATGTCTTTTGCTGTTTTCTTTAAATCAAACAGGCATGGATCTGA
>WTHR01000007.1 GCA_011523045.1 Gammaproteobacteria bacterium
GGAACGTGAACGTGAAAAAACTGATGAAACTGACTGCCATCGCGCTCGCGAGCGCCTTGGCGCTGACCGCCGGGACCGCCTCGGCTGACAAACTGAAAGTCGGGTTTATTTATCTTGGCCCTCCGGGGGACCACGGCTGGACCTACGCCCACGACCAGGGCCGGCTGATGCTGGAAAAGGAACTTGGGGACCAGGTCCAAACCACCTATGTGGAGAACGTCCCTGAAGGACCAGACTCCGAGCGCGCGATCGCCAAACTGGCTGAGACGGGACATGAACTGATCTTCACCACCTCATTCGGCTACATGGAGCCCACCCTTAAAGTGGCCAAGCGCTTCCCAAACGTCAAGTTTGAGCATGCCACGGGGTACAAAGATTCGGACAATGTCTCCACCTACGTCGCACGTTTTTATGAGGGTCGTTATGTGCAGGGCGTGATCGCCGGCAAGGTCTCCAAGACCAACACCATCGGCTATATCGCTTCTTTCCCCATCCCCGAAGTTGTCCGGGGCATTAACGCCTTTTTGCTGGGCGCCCATTCAGTCAACCCGGACATTAAAGTTAAAGTGGTCTGGGTGTACACCTGGTTCGATCCGCCCAAAGAAGCTGACGCCGCGAAGGTCCTGATGGATCAGGGTGCCGATATCATTACCCAGCACACGGACAGTACCGCAGCGTTGCAGGCTGCCGCAGAGCGCGGTCTGTATGCTTTTGGTCAGGCTTCAGACATGATTCAGTTTGGACCCAAAACACAGCTCACCGCTAACGTGAATAACTGGGGGCCCTACTACATTGCCAGAGCCAAGGCAGTTCTTGATGGCACCTGGAGCACTGCCAACACCTGGGACGGCATGGCCGAGGGCATGGTCGTCATGGCGCCGTTCACCAATATGCCTGCAGATGTGGCAGCGCTGGCAACCAAAACAGCTGAGTCCATCCGGTCCGGCGACCTTCATCCGTTCACCGGCCCCATTCGCAACCAGGCGGGTGAAGTCGTTGTGCCCGCAGGCGCCGTGGCGGACGACGGCATGCTGGCCGGCATGAACTTCTATGTAGAAGGCGTTGACGACAAACTGCCCGAATAGGGCCGTTTTCGGCTGATCCAAAACCCGCCCCGGCCGTCGGGGCGGGTTTTTTTTCGACTTGAACCTGCGCACCATGAGCCGACTCTGGCTAAAGAATCCCCTTGCCATCCTGGCCGATAACGCTGGCGGCGGGATTGTCGTTGAAGGCAGCGAGATCGTCGAACTCATCCCGTCGGGTAAGGCGCCTGCAGGGCCATGCACCGAGTTCGATGCCTCCTCCCACGTCATCCTGCCGGGCCTCATCAACACGCATCATCACTTCTACCAGACGCTGACCCGAGCGTTACGACCCGCACTCGGCAAGGAACTCTTTGACTGGCTGAAGGCGCTGTACCCGGTCTGGTCCGGGCTTGATCCTGAGGGGCTGGCTGTGGCGACGGAACTCGCCCTGACCGAACTGCTGCTCTCGGGCTGCACCACTACCTCGGATCATCACTATCTTTATCCCAAAGGTCTTGAAGAAGCGGTCGATATCCAGGTTATTGTCGCGACACAGATCGGTATGCGTGTCACCCTGACCCGCGGCTCGATGGATCTCTCTCAAAAAGACGGGGGGCTGCCGCCCGATTCGGTGGTTCAAGAAACAGATGAGATCCTGGCCGACAGTGAGCGTGTCGTAAACCGCTTTCATCAGTCGGGGCCGGGGGCCATGGTGCAGATTGCGTTAGCCCCGTGCTCACCTTTTTCCGTGACACAGCAACTGATGCGGCAAACGGCGGAACTTGGCGCCAAGCTAGGAGTTAGACTGCACACACACCTTGGCGAGACTCAGGACGAAAATGATTTTTGCGTTGCCAAGCTTGGGATGCGTCCGCTCGACTACCTCGAGGACTGCGGCTGGCTTGGCAGCCAGACCTGGCTCGCCCACGGCATCCACTTCAACAATGACGAGATTGACCGGCTCGGAAAAGCCGGCACCGCTGTTACCCACTGCCCCCACTCGAACATGACGCTCGCTTCGGGTCTTTGCCCGGCCTGCGATTTACAAAACGCAGGCAGTGCTGTGGGATTGGGTGTGGATGGATCGGCTTCCAATGATGCTTCCAATGCAATCGAGGAGGTTCGCGCAGCCATGATGCTGCAGCGGCTGCGTGAGGGTGCCAAAGGATTCAGTCATCTTGATGCCATTCATCTTGCGACACAAGGCAGCGCCCAGTGCCTCGGTCGCGACGATATCGGCTCAATTGCGGTCGGTAAACAGGCTGACCTTGCGCTCTTTCGGCTAAATGAACTTCGCCATAGCGGCTATGATGATCCGATGGCGGCGCTCGTGTTGTGCGGCGCTTCCCGAGCCGATCGCGTCATGATCGCCGGCACCTGGAAAGTGGTTGACGGGCAGGTATCCCATATTGATGAGGCGGATCTCATACGGCGTCACAACACAGCAGCCCGGGAGCTGAGAGCCAGAAGCGGTCTGGCCAAATAGGCGTTTTAACCCCTCGTTATCGCCCGGTCTGACTCCGCTGGGACTTAAGCCGTGAAGTTGCATAAAATGCCGATCATGAGTATTTACCGCTGTCCTATTTTTTGCCGTCTGGTCCGACTTTGGTGGCCTCCCCGTGTCGTTTTGCCTGCCCTTTTTTGCGCGCTTGTGGGCCCGGTTTCTATCGTCCACTCTCAGGAACTCACGATCGACGAGCAATACGACGCCGCGTTTCTTGAGATGTATGAAGATGTTGGCAATCTTGATAAGACTTTCCGTTTTGCCGAACTTGCGATTGCGGTAGGCGATCTGGAAGGCGCTGTCGCCGCCCTTGAGCGTATGCTCATCATCGAGCCCGACCTGCCCCAGGTGCG
>WTHR01000039.1:0-1798 GCA_011523045.1 Gammaproteobacteria bacterium
ACGCGACAATGAGTGATCTTCTCCAGGTTACGTTCCTGGACCGGCGAGATCGCCTGATCAATGATGACGAGATGTGCACACTGCACTGAAACCGTCTCTGCGATCTCCTGCGCTTTTCCACGCCCCACGAAAGTACTCGCCTCTGGCGCCCGACGGGTCGCCCCGATGCAGGCTACGACACAACCGCCCGCCGATTCCGCAAGGCCGCGCAACTCGTCGAAGTCTGAGTCAGTTACAGCCCCACTCCGACGCTGATGGACCAGCACCGCCCGTTCTGGACTCTCCGAATGGGGCAATAGATCAATAACGCGAGTCAAACAGATCCTCGTTGGGACAAACCGAAAGGTCGACAGGCGAAGTGCAAAAACTATTCCTCTGTCGCGGCATCCGGCTCTTGTTCATCAATCTCTTCCCCGCCATAGGGAATCCGGACGGCTCGGGACGGCACGATAGTTGAGATGGCGTGTTTGTAGATCAACTGACTGACAGTGTTTCGAAGCAGCACTACGAACGGATCAAATGATTCAACCTGACCCTGTAACTTAATGCCGTTCACTAAGTAAATGGAGACCGGAATTCGCTCTTTTCGCAAAACATTAAGAAAGGGATCCTGGAGGGCAGCGCCTCTTTGCTGATTCATAGACAAACTCCTGGCTGAAAATGGTGCAGAGGCAGGCGTCGGCTGAGCTCAACAGGAGGACGATCTTTTTTGAAGATAGGCCGAAAGATATACGTCGATGCTGGTGACTGAGGTAACGTTGCGCACATACACAATAACTAATAATGATTTTTTGCTGTGACGTGTCGGCTCGTTTCCAACCGCCACACTTTCAATCTAAGGGGCGATAGGAGAAATTTCAACCCTACGAACCGGTTATCAGCCATTCGTCGCAGCGAGAAACCGTGAGACGCCGTTCATCGCGCCAGGGTTAAGGGCATCAAACCAGACCCAACCTGGGTCGTTTCGAAGCCAGGTAAGTTGTCTTTTCGCGAGTCTGCGGGTTGCGGTTTGGACATCTTCCTCAAACTGGTCACGGCTGATGCTTCCATCCAGGTAAAGCCAGGCCTGCTGATACCCCACACTTCGCATCGCCGGAGTCTGCTGGGCATCAGGGAACGCTGATCGCAGGTTCTCGACTTCTTCCACAAAACCTTGCTCAAGCATTCTTTTAAACCGATGTGAGATGCGTTTGTGCAAAACTGCTCTATCAGACGTGAATAGACACAACTTCAATACTGGAACATTGGCATCTATCAACCCTCCAGCACGCTCAGTGGCTCCACCGAGTTCTCCGCCCAACTCATAAATTTCAAGCGCTCGAAGGATGCGTTGTCGGTCGTGGGGCTCGATCCGAACTGACCGGTCCGGGGTTAGCTTGCATAATCGTTCGTACAGGGCGTCCCAACCAATCGACCTGGCCTCCTCCTCCAGGCCGGCCCGCAGTGCCGGATCTGCAGGAGGCAGTCTCGACAAGCCATGAAGCAACGCCGAGAAATAAAACAGAGTCCCCCCGACGCACAATGGAATTCGCCCGCGGCTGCGGCTTTGGGAAATAAACTGCCGCGCATCGTTGTGAAAGTCCGCGGCGGAGTACGGTGAATCGGGATCACGGATATCGATCAGCGCATGAGGCGCTTCTTTCAATACATCCCGGGGGGGTTTGGCTGTGCCAATGTCCATCCCCCGGTACACCTGACCCGAGTCAACACTTACGAGATCGATAGGAAACTCCTCAGCCAGTTTCAGGGCCAGCTCGGTCTTTCCAGATGCCGTGGTACCAGCGAGAAAGATGACGGG
>WTHR01000039.1:1808-10480 GCA_011523045.1 Gammaproteobacteria bacterium
TTCCTTCTTGAGGTCGTCGACGCTGACACCGAGCCGGGCGGCAATCAACGTCAGCGAATCTCCAGGTGCAACCGCATAGATGCGCTCACTGCTCGTTCTTGGAGGGCAACGCTCATCCTGGTCACAGTACGCCGACAATCCCCGATAGATGGCTCCGGCGATCCTCTCCTGAGTGAGTTCCTGTTGCAGCGCCTTTTCCTCGGCCGGATGAGTCATGAAACCGGTCTCGATCAATACGGCTGGAATATCCACGGCCTTTAGCACCGCGAAACCTGCCCGGCCAACGCTCGGGCTATGAAGCTCGCCGACTCCTGAAAGGGCTTCAAGCAAGGCGTGCGCCAGATCATGGCTCTCGCGAATCTTCCAGTCGAGCCCCATGTCGAGCAAAGTTCTCTGAAGAGAGGGATCCTGCTGGCCGATGTCGACACCCCCTGCGAGATCTGCGGCATTCTCCCGCTGCGCTAACCACTTGCCCATCTCGCTGCTTGCGCCGTCGGTCGACAATATATAGACCGACGCGCCCCGAGCCGTTTTACGCTGTGCCGCATCCGCATGAACCGATAGAAACAGATCCGCTTTGCGCTCCATTGAAAAAGCCACACGCCCACGCAAACTCACATAGTAGTCACTACTGCGCGTCAGGATCGCTCTCAGCCGACCTTCCCAGTTGATGATTCGCTTAAGGCGACGCGCAATCTCCAGCGCAACGTCTTTCTCGTATGCCCCGCTCCCTCCAACGGCACCAGGGTCCTCGCCCCCATGACCTGGATCAATTACCACCAGGTAATCCTCCTCCCGAACATCCAACTGAAAGGGGTCAAATTCCTCGGGATTCTCTCCCTGAACCAGGTCGATAACAAGACGATAGGGGTACGAACCACTGGGATCCAGAAGGAAGGCGTGGAACCCGGATTTTCTCTCCAGATCGAGCACAATTCGGAAGATGTCCGGCTCCGGCCGCCCACTTCGGATACGGGCTACCGCACCGCCTGTCTTTTTCGGTAGATCAACTCCCTGTTCAAGTCGACCCCCATCGAGGTCAACGACGATCCTTTCGGGATCCTCCAAAGAGAAAACGCGATAGGTCACCGCCGAGGTCAGTTCGAAAACCAGCCGGGTCCGGTCCGGTCCGAACCAGAATCGCACATCGGTCACTTCTGATGCGCAATAGCCCCCCGCCGACCAACCGATAATGACCGTGGCGATGCCGAGCTTGATCACCGGCAAAAATCGATGAAAAGCCGTGGCGATGCTCACGTTTTGACGATTGAGGCGGATCTGCCGGCATCCAGGTACTCCAGAGAGACTGTCCAGGTGGAGGTTGGTACCGCGTCGCCGCCACGGTCTGGCCACTCTATCAAGACGAAGTCATCCGGGCCGCACCGATCCCGCAATCCAAGACTTTCTACCTCGTCGGGGCCGGAGATTCGATAAAGATCGAGGTGGTGAACCTGACCTTTTTCAGTCGTGTACTCCTCCACCAATGTGTAGGTAGGGCTAAGCACCGCCGCATCGGCGCCAAGGCCCCGAACGAAACCCTGGATAAATGTCGTCTTCCCGGCGCCGAGGTCGCCCTGCAGATGAATCACGGCCGGTGCCGTCACCTGCGCGCCAAATGATTGACCCAGCGCCTGAGTCTCACCTGCATCTTTAAGCACATAGTCACCTTCCATAAAATTATTTTCTCACGGGCTTTCCTGATCGCAGTTCCCTCAGATAAGGAGCTAAATCACTGGCACACATCCCAAGCCTCCCCGTGGTGGCGCCGGCCAGCTCTGCCGCGACCGCGTGAAACCAGACCCCCACTCCCGCGGCCGTCCGTTTTGGGGCCCCCTGAGCCATCAACGCGCCGATGATGCCGCTCAACACATCACCCATCCCGGGTGTGGCCATTCCTGCATGGCCCCGATTGCAGAGCATGACCGGATACCCTGACTGAGCTACCAGTGTTCCTGTCCCTTTTAGTACGCAGGTGGCGTTGAATTTTGATACGAGCTCTTCGATTACTTTCGGTCGGTTGGCCTGCACCGCTTTGGCATCCTGCACGATGAGCCTTCCGGCTTCCCCTGGATGGGGGGTCAAGATTGAACACGTTAGCTTTCTTGGGTTCCGGGCGAGCAAGTTAAGCCCATCAGCGTCGATTACTTTGCGGACCTCGCTCTCCACACAAACCTCGTACATCTCTTCCGCCCAGGGGGTCTTCCCGAGACCGGGGCCAACAACGACAACATCGGCGTCGGACACCAATTTCGCCATCTCCTCTTTCCTGCGCACTGCCCTGACCATCAACTCCGGGCAGGCTCCCCCTGCCGTGCGACTGTCAGGATGGCAGGCAATACTGATGCGGCCCGCACCCATCCGCAGCGCGGCGACCCCAGCAAGCACGGGCGCTCCGGCCATGCCAGGACCGCCTCCCACCACCAGGACGTGGCCAGCACTGCCTTTGTGGGCGCTCTTTTTTCGACAAGGCATGTTCTCGCCGACCCACTTTGCGCCAATGCGAACGCCCCAGGCTGTCGAAAGTCCTTGTTCCGTCTCGCCCAGACCAACCACATTCAGATCTTCCAGCACTACTTCGCCGGCGTAGTCAGGCCCCTCCCCTGTCATCAGGCCCGGCTTATTACGGATAAAGGTGACGGTCATTTCTGCGGTGACCGCTGCGCCGATGACGCTCCCTGTGTCCGCGTTCAGGCCGGAGGGGATATCCAATGAGAGGCAGGGGGCGCTGGCTTGGTTAATCTCTCCTACCAAAGAAGCGAGTGGTTCACGTAGGCCTCCGGACATTCCGAGGCCGAGCAAGGCATCGACCACAATCTCGGTTTTCTTAAGCAACTCGCTCGAGTGGCCCTCACAGACCAGTCCTGCAGTTAACGCCCTATTTTTAGCCGCCAGCGACTCTGGTGTCGCTGGCTCGGCTACTGACACCAACCTTACCGACAGGCCGGCTTCTTTCGCAAGCCGGGCCAGCACATAACCGTCCCCCCCGTTATTGCCTTTACCGCAATAGACAGTGACTACGTGGGCTCGAGGCCAACGCTGACGCAGCGCCCGGAACGCGGCCCGACCCGCCGTCTCCATCAGGGTCTCGGCAGTTCGGCCCGATGCTATCGCCGCCTCTTCCAGCAATCGGACCTGATCAGTCTTGCAAAGAAGGTGTTGGGTTTGAACCATCAGGCTATCATAACGCGATGAAAACCCTATCTGACAAAGCTCTCGCACAACTCAGTCAGGACATCCGGCAGTGGGGCCTTGATTTGGGTTTCGATGCGGTGGGAATCTCGCGGGGTGAACTCTCCGACGCCGCCGTTGAACTGCAAAACTGGCTTCAAAAAGGGTGGCATGGAGAAATGGATTTCATGAGCGCGCACGTGTCAGAGCGTGCGCGCCCTAATCTGCTGGTTCCCAATACACAAAGAATCATCAGCGTTAGGCTGGGCTATTGGCATGATTCCAACGGTTGCACTCACGAAACCCTTCGGAATCCAGAAAAAGCCTACATCGCCCGGTATGCGCTGGGGAGGGACTATCACCGGCCCATGCGCCGCAGGCTTCAGAAGTTAGCCGACAGAATCACGGAAAGCATAGGACCTTTCTCCTACCGGGCGTTTGCCGACAGCGCGCCGGTGATGGAAAAACCGCTCGGACAAGCTGCTGGACTCGGCTGGATAGGAAAACATACCAACCTGATCGATCCGCAAACCGGCTCCTGGTTCTTTCTCGGTGAACTGTATACGGATCTGCCGCTTCCTGTAGACCCCCCTCACACCGATCATTGCGGTACCTGTTCCCGATGTTCCGCGGCATGCCCAACGGGGGCGCTGGACATCCCGTACAAACTGAACGCAAGGCGCTGCATTGCTTATCTCACTATCGAGCACAAAACCGCGATTCCAGAGCCATTGCGGGCTCTGATAGGCAACCGGGTTTTCGGGTGTGACGACTGCCAGCTTGTCTGTCCCCACAACGGGAGCCCCAGCAAAGGCGATCCTCTGTTCGCTCCTCGTCATGGACTTGCCGATCCCGATCTGCTGGAAGTATTCAGTTGGTCGCCGGAACAGTTTGAGGAATACACAAATGGCAGTCCTCTGCGGAGGCTCGGCTACGAACGATGGATGAGAAACGTTGCGGTCGCATTGGGCAACGGCAGATCGACTGACGGCGCAACCGATGCTCTGCGCTCCCGCTTAGGGGACGTGTCGGCAATGGTGGACGAGCACATCATCTGGGCTCTGCAACGCCTTGGCGCTTCGGAGACTTCGACTATTGCGCCAGAGGAATATTAAAGAAATGCTCGCGGTAATATTTGAGCTCTTCGATCGATTCCAGGATATCGTCGAGTGCGCGATGCCCCCCTTTCTTGGAAAAGCCACCCGCTAATCCCGGCCGCCACCTCACCGCAAGTTCCTTAATACTGCTGACATCGAGGTTCCGATAGTGCAGGAATGACTCGAGCTCTGGCATGTGTTCAGCCAGAAACCGTCGATCCTGGCAGATGCTGTTACCGCACAAAGGGGACTTGCCAGGGTTGAGATGTTCCCGAAGAAACCTCAACGTCGCTGATTCGGCATCGGCATGGGTCAAGTTTGACGCCTTGACCCGATCGATCAACCCAGTCTGGGAATGGGTCGTCTGGTTCCAGTCATCCATCTTCGACAGCACAGTATCTGACTGGTGAATCGCCAACACGGGGCCCTGAGCCAAAAGATTCAGGTGCGCGTCGGTGATAACGGTAGCAATCTCGATGATCAGATCCGACTTAGGGTCCAGCCCGGTCATCTCCAGATCCATCCAGACGAGATCAGAGTCGCTCATCGTCACCTTCGCGAGGGCTGCCTGCGCAAAGCGAAATCAGTGGAAGGGCCGCCCCGCCGCGATCAACTGTCGCTTTCTACGGCCTTCATGCTCAACCGGATCCTGCCCTGCTTATCGACCTCAAGAACTTTCACCTTGACCACATCACCTTCAGACAGCTTGTCACTGACATTCGCGACCCGCTCCTCTGAAATTTGGGAGATGTGAACCAGGCCGTCCTTGCCGGGCAAGATGTTGACGAATGCGCCGAAGTCCATTAATCGAACGACTTTCCCTTCATAGATCGTACCTGCCTCGACATCGGCGGTGATCTGTTCTATCCGGCGTCGTGCATCCTCAGCGGCGGACAGGTCGGAGGTTGCGATCTTGATTGTGCCGTCATCTTCGATATCGATAGCGGCTCCCGTTGCTTCAGATATCGCCCGAATCGTCACACCGCCTTTGCCGATCACATCCCGGATCTTGTCTGTCGGAATAGACATTGTGGTGATACGAGGGGCATATCGCGACATTTCTTCGCGAGGCGCACTAATCGCCTTGCCCATTTCGGTGAGAATATGCAATCGCCCCCGTTTGGCTTGCGCCAGGGCCTGTTCCATTATTTCCCGCGTGATGCCATCGATCTTGATATCCATCTGGAGTGCGGTGACGCCTTCCGCCGTTCCCGCGACCTTAAAGTCCATATCCCCGAGATGATCTTCATCTCCCAAGATATCCGTAAGGACGGCGAAACGCTCTCCGTCCTTGATCAGCCCCATCGCAACGCCGGCGACGGGCGCCTTGAGCGTGACACCGGCGTCCATCAGGGCAAGACTGGTGCCACAGACAGTCGCCATAGAACTGGAGCCGTTCGACTCGGTGATTTCGGATACCGCTCGAATCACATACGGAAAATCTTCCGGGTTCGGCAAGACACCAAGGATCGCTCGTTTCGCGAGCCGGCCATGCCCAATTTCCCGCCTCTTGGGCGAGCCTACCCGGCCCGTTTCTCCAACGCAGAAAGGCGGAAAGTTATAGTGCAGCATAAAGGGGTCGCGCCGCTCTCCCTCAAGTGCATCAATAATCTGTGCGTCTCTCTCAGTACCGAGCGTACAGGTAACGATGGCTTGGGTCTCTCCGCGGGTAAAGAGCGCCGATCCATGGGTTCTGGGAAGCACGCTGGTTTCGATGCTGATGGGTCGAACCGTCTCTACGTCCCGCCCATCGATTCGTGGCTCGTTAGAGAGAATCCGGCCGCGAACGGTGGCTTTTTCGATACTCTTGATTGCACCTTTGACGCGATCAGCAAAATCCGCTTCCGCATTCTCGGTCACGAGTTGGCTGGCCGCTTTGTCCCGCACTGCCGCCATGGCATCCTGTCGCGCAGTTTTATCTGCAATCTGGTAGGCGCTCTCTATATCTGCGGCAACCAGGGCCGAGACCTTTTCTTGGAGCTCTTGATCCTGGGCCGCAGCCTCCCAGTCCCAGCGTTCCACGCCGACCTTGGCTGCAAGGGATTCAATTGCCGAGATCGCTGCCTGAGAGGCATCATGTCCAAACACCACGGCTCCGAGCATCTGCTCTTCGGTCAGCTCCTGTGCTTCCGACTCAACCATGAGTACGGCGCCCTTGGTTCCCGCCACGACCAGATCCAGCGCCGAGCCCTCTAGTTGGCTTGCCGTTGGATTCAGAACATAGTTGCCGTCGATAAATCCAACCCGGGCAGCCCCGACGGGGCCGTTAAAGGGAACGCCCGAGATAGAAAGGGCAGCGGATGCGCCGACCATCGATACCACATCTGGATCGATCTCCGGATCGACTGACATAACTGTTGCAATAACCTGCACCTCATTATCGAATCCGTCAGGGAACAGCGGACGAATCGGCCGATCAATGAGGCGGCAGGTCAGGATCGCCTTTTCTGATGGTCGTCCTTCACGCTTAAAAAAACCGCCGGGAATTCTGCCGGCGGCGTAGGTGCGTTCTTCGTAATCTACGGTAAGCGGGAAAAAATCCCGGCCGCTCGACTCGCGTGCAGCGACCACAGTCACCAGGACAACGGTTTCACCCATGCTGGCGAGCACGGCACCCGATGCCTGTCGGGCGATTTGCCCAGTCTCCAGACGAAATTCCTGATCGCCATACTGGAATGTTTCAACGGTTTTGTTCAAGCGGATAACTCCGTAGTTTTAAAAGTGTCGGTACGGCTTAGCGTCTCAGCCCGAGGCGGCCGATCAACGTCCGATAACGTTCCGCATCGCGATCCTTGAGGTAGTCCAAAAGTTTGCGACGACGGTTCACCATTCGGAGCAGGCCCTGCCGCGAATGATGATCATGAATGTGGGTTTTGAAATGGTCTGTCAGATCGCTGATGCGTGCTGTCAGCAAGGCAACCTGAACCTCGGGAGAACCTGTATCACCGGGCGCGGTGGCATACTCACTGACGACCTTGGCTTTATCTTCGGCCACTAAGGACATAACTAGATCTCTCTTGCGATTACGGTAAATTTCTAATGTGTGGAGCAGGATCGACGCCGGTTGAGGAGCAGATGAGCGCCGGCCCAAAATGAAAGCCGCCGTATTCTACAGTCATGGCTCACTTTCCTCAACAAATTCAGCCGGTTTGGGTTCCGGTGGAGACCAGACGTTCGGGCGCCACCGTTCCGTGAGGGCCTACAACCCCTACTCCGAGAAACCCCGTGGCAGAGGAATAGAGTCGGACACTCCCCTCACCTGGCAGATTGCTCGCTCGAACGCTCTGCCCACGACATAGATAAAACGCAGCATCCACAGACAATTCAACCGCTGGAAGGTGATTCAGCGCCTCTCCAACAGCCCCCAGACAGTTCCGCCGTTCAGCAGGTCCTGCCATTTTTTCAAGATCGTCCAAGGTCAGGGCCTCATCGATTAACAATCCAGCAACACCTAAACGTCGCAACCCGACAACGTGGCCCCCTGTTTCGAGCCTCTCACCAAGCTCGGTGGCAAGCGTTCTTACATAGAATCCGGAGGAACATCGAAGCGTGAACTCAACGTCGCGTCCGTCATAAGACTGAAAATCGAGCTCATGGACGGTGACCTCCCTTGCCTCGCGTTCAATCTCTTTCCCTTGGCGAGCGAGTTTATACAACGGCTGACCATCCACCTTGATCGCGGAATACATCGGCGGAACCTGCAGCCGTGTCCCAAGGAACTCCTGCAGGACAGTGCGCACTTGTGATTCCGTGACGTTGACAGGAAACTGATTCGTCACTGCGCCCTCGCTGTCTCCTGTCTCGGTCGCTTCTCCCAGGCGAACCGTCGCTTTGTAGCACTTGTCTGAACCCAGAAAATACCCCGACCAGCGGGTCGATGAACCAAAACACAAGGGCAGCAATCCGGTCGCAATCGGATCCAGGCTCCCCGTGTGCCCCGCTTTGCGTGCGACCAACAGTTTTCTCGCGCGCTGTAGCGCCTCGTTGGAGGTAATGCCCGCAGGTTTATCCAGAAGAAGGATCCCATCCACGGGATCTCCGAATGGTTGTTTTCTCCTACGACCCAAGCTTACTCACCACTGTCATGATTGCCGGCATCAGAAAGACCGTCCAGTAACTTCGACATCTCGGCACCGCGCTCGATGCTTTCGTCGTACTCAAATACAAGCTCCGGCGTGCGCCGCAATCCTGCCTGCTGACTCAGTTCCCGCCGCAGTGAGCCGGAGACCGCGTTTAGCTCCTTGGTGAGTTCGACGCTTGGAAGTTTCGACGCCAAGGCCGTGACAAACACCCGAGCATGCCGAAGGTCCTTGCTCACCGAGACTGCCGTGATGGAGATCAACCCGACAACACTTGCCTCCAGCTGGCGGGAGATGATCGGCGCTAGTTCCCTTCGCAACACCTGAC
>WTHR01000076.1 GCA_011523045.1 Gammaproteobacteria bacterium
CAACCAGGTTCAGGACAAGCTGTGCCGTGACCGCCGCATCAGCGGCGTTGCCACCTGCTTTCAGGATTTGGTAGGCCGCCTGGGTGGCGAGCGGGTGCGCGGTGACCGCCATGAAGTGTTTTGCTCGGACCGCTTCCTTATCCTGCCAGCCGGTTGAAGGCTCAGGATCGGGAATTGAACTGGAGGCTGATGCTGTGAAGGGGCTCAAGAAAAGCAGCACACCTGCGCAAAGGGCTTTAAGGCTGTGTTCGGAATAAAAAGGCATAGTGTCGTGGGCGGGTTTTCGTTTCGAGTGAAGGCTATTGGAGGGGCAGTATGCGCTAGTGCACGGGTTTGGGGCGCCAAATCACACGGGTCCCGCACAGTTTGTCCCAGTTGCTGTGTCGGGTATCGGCCGGCATCCAAAAAAATCCCAGCCCCAGCGTGATGACAGAAAGGCATAACCCCATGAAGCGTTTTACGGCATCACGCCATCCGAGTGCCTGCCCATCTTTTTGAATGACTTTTAATTG
Organism: Gammaproteobacteria bacterium; assembly: GCA_011523045.1. GTDB lineage: Bacteria > Pseudomonadota > Gammaproteobacteria > Arenicellales > UBA868 > UBA868. The sequence continues at coordinate 513 of WTHR01000076.1, forward strand.
CCATGCCTTCATGCCGAGCGTTTGCCCGCCTTTGACCCAAAAGCCGCCGAAGTAGGCAAAGCATACGCCCAGCAAGTAGAGCCGCTTTATCCAGAGTCCTAAATCTGACCCGCCGACAACCTCGTCGAACCACGGCAAAGGCAGGGCAGCAATAAAAACAATGCCCAAAAGGACAAAGAGATCATAGAAAAGCGCGCCAAAGCGTCGGCCGAGACCCGCCTCGCGAAAAGAATCTTCTAAGTTTGTGCTCACGATATTAAGCGTGCGGAACTCTTTGAGGGTTATCGACTGATTGCCGAGAGCCGCTCTTATACAGGGCTTTTAAACAGGTTATCCACAGGGTTATGAACAGCGCTTATCGGTTAATTGAACTGGCGTCCCCGGCAAGATTCGAACTTGCGACCTACCGCTTCATACCCCTTCAGTTTTCACTGCCAGACCTTGGAGATCTGTTCGGGGTCTGGACTTTATCTTCACCGCTAGGCGCGCGGCCCGTAGGTGCTGCCCGTCAAGTCTCTACACCTTCCCACCTTCCGACATTTTCAACTTTTGGCGACAGGCGGGCTTGGCTCGGTATTGCCACCACCCGAGGTGCTGAGGGTTCACCGAGTTTGAGCAGATTCACACAGACTGTTTCCAGATACTGGTGCCCAGTTAACTAGGAGGCGATTGCTCTATCCAGCTGAGCTACGGGGACTCCGCTTCCAGTATACCAAGTCGGGTATCCAGCCGAAAAACATCGCTGTAGACACCTGGGACGGTGCATTCAGGATGCCCGGCCGATACCCCAGCGCAATGCGGCAGGAGCCCGACTGCTCTCGAAAAAAAGCGCCCATCCGGTAGGGCCAGGATCTGCGGCTGTTCAGTCATGGGCTTAGCCTTAGGAGCAGGTTCGTTGGTGGATATAATCGGGCAACAAAAGAATCAAGAGCCTTTTATCTGTGAATTCCCGGCTGCACTTCGCTTTTCTTAATGCTGGGCACTTCATTGATCATCTATTGCCTTTGGTATTCGCCACCGTTGCCGCCCTGGTGCTCACCCGAGAGTGGGGCATGAGTTACGCAGAGCTGATTCCCTACGCCACACCCGCGTTGGTAGTGTTTGGGTTGGGCGCGCTGCCGGCGGGCTGGCTGGCCGACCGCTGGAGCCGAGAGAAGATGATGGCGATCTTCTTTTTTGGCATCGGCGCGAGCGCCGTAGCGACGGCCTATGCGAACAGTCCGATAACGTTGGCGCTGGGACTGTTTGCCATCGGACTTTTCGGCTCAATCTACCATCCGGTGGGACTGGCGATGGTTATTCAGGGACGGCGGCGGACCGGTCTGCCGCTTGCGGTCAACGGTGTGTTCGGCAACCTGGGCGTGGCTTGTGCGGCGCTCTTTACGAGCCTCTTGATCGAGGCATCGGGCTGGCGGGCTGCCTTTATCTGGCCCGGGTTGGCCACTCTGTTGGTGGGCGTTGCGTACTGGATCTTTATTCGTGGTCCGCAAGCGGATGACACGCATCAGTATGAGAAGAAATCGGGGGATGCAAAACCTCCGCAGGCATTTGCGCGAGAAACCCTCGTGCGGGTTTTCGTGATTGTCTTTGCGTCAACCGCTTTCGGAGGTCTTATTTTTCAGAGCACAACCTTCGCTTTGCCCAAGGTCATCGATGAGCGCCTGTCAGGCCTCACGATTTCGATAACTGCTATCGGCTGGTACACCTTCAGTATATTTGCACTGGCATCGGTCGGGCAGTTGATCGTGGGTTATCTGGTGGATCGTTGGCCATTAAAGCTCGTATTTCTCGCTGTGGCTGCAGGGCAATGTTTGCTTGCCCTGGCGTTGGTCAACTCGAGCGGTATGTCAACGATCGTCGTCTGCGCGGCATTTATGTTGGTGGTATTCGGTCAGATCCCGATCAACGACGTGTTGATCGGTCGGGTTACCAGCAGTGGCTGGCGGAGTAGGGCGCTTGGCGCGCGTTACATCATTACTTTTTCAGTCAGCGCAACCGCGATTCCGATGATCGCATGGACGCACACCACGTGGGGGTTTGGCGCTTTCTTCATGATTCTTGCGGCAATTGCCGTTGCGATACTGGCATTTGTCTTTTTCTTGCCGAGGATCAATCAGGTTGACTATGGTTGTTGAATTAGCTCGGCGGGCTGATCAGTCCGCCGAGAGGCATCAGGTGTTTTATCCACCCGGATCAAGACTGCGCCTATATGCAGACTGTGAGCCGAATTACTCTGGCTATAGTTAGAATAGAGAGCCGTATAGCGCAAGGAGACAGCGGATAGTGGGAAAATTTCTGGTAAGTGTGATCGCTGCTGGAT
>WTHR01000134.1 GCA_011523045.1 Gammaproteobacteria bacterium
TAGTCTTGAGTTTTGGCATGGGTTAATTCCGATAGTCTTAGTAATTGGTTACAAGTGTTCTGAGATCGTCAGGTCTTCACTGGGGCTAGCACCATCACCATCTGACGGCCTTCCATTTTGGGCATTTGTTCGACGATGCCAATCTCCTTCAGGTCTTCTTCTACCCTTTTCAACATCTCCATCCCGAGTTCCTGATGGGCCATTTCGCGGCCGCGAAAACGAAGAGTTACCTTGACCTTGTTTCCTGCATCGAGAAATTTCGTCAGATTCCGCACCTTGATGTCGTAGTCGCCGATATCGGTTCCAGGCCGGAATTTGATCTCTTTTACCGTGATCTGTTTTTGCTTTTTCTTCGACTCTTGTTTTTTCTTGGCACTGGCGTAGAGATATTTACCGTAGTCCATCAAGCGACAGACTGGGGGTTCTGCGTTTGGTGCAATTTCTACGAGGTCCATTCCGCGTTCTTCCGCGATCTTTCTGGCCTCGTCAGGTGAAAGAATGCCTAACTGCTCTCCGGAGTCACTCACCAGTCGAATCTGTTCGTAGGTGATATCGTCGTTGAGTCTCTGCTCTTTTGTTCCGGCTATTGCCAAACCCTCCAAAAATTAACGCCGCGCGCCTGCGTCCGGGCGAAGACATTGGTCAAGGAGGTCTGCAACAGCAAACGTACCCAGGTCTTCCCCGTCGCGCGTACGCACGGCTACGGACCCCTGCTCCACCTCCCGATCCCCAACTACAAGCAGATACGGAACGCGTCTCAGGGTAGATTCGCGGATTTTATAGCCAATTTTCTCGTTTCTCAAGTCAGTTTCGACTCTGAGCCCCTGTTTTTTAAGGAATTTTTCCGTTTCCAGCGCAAATGACTGCTGTCGGTCTGTGATGTTCAGGATCACCGCCTGCACCGGCGCCAGCCAGAACGGCAGTTTGCCCTCGGTATCTTCTATCAGGATGCCAATGAAGCGCTCAAGAGAGCCTAGAATTGCCCGATGGATCATGACGGGCACCTGTTTTGATCCGTCCTCGGTTACGTAGGTAGCGCCAAGCCGTCCGGGCATCGAGAAATCCACCTGAATCGTCCCGCATTGCCAACGCCGGCCGATCGAGTCACGCAGCACAAACTCGTGCTTTGGTCCGTAGAACGCGCCCTCCCCTGGCTGGACGACGTACTTGATGCCCTTCTCGTCCAGCGCCCTGGCCAGTGCTTCTTCGGCACGGTCCCACAGGGCATCTTCACCGACGCGCTGCTCCGGGCGCGTGGAAAGCGCGACTTCAATGTCTTCAAACCCGAAATCCTTATACATCCGATACGTCAGTTCAATCAGAGTCGATACTTCGGCCTGGAGTTGATCCTCGGTGCAAAACACGTGCGCGTCGTCCTGAGTGAAGCGTCTCGCGCGCAGAAGTCCATGCAGGGTGCCAGAGGGCTCGTTTCGGTGCACCACTCCAAATTCGGCTATACGAATCGGCAGGTCCCGGTAGCTACGAAGCCCTTGATTGAACAGTTGAACATGTCCCGGGCAGTTCATGGGTTTGATGGCGTAATCGCGGTCGTCCACGTGGGTCGTGAACATATTGTCCCGAAACTTGTCCCAATGCCCGGACCGTTCCCATAGGCTCCGATCCAGCATTTGCGGGGTGTGCACCTCCTGGTAGTCATATTCGGCCAAAAGGTCTCGGACGTAGCGCTCGACCGCCGTATAGAGGGCCCAGCCGTCGCGGTGCCAAAACACCATCCCGGGCGCTTCTTCCTGAAAATGAAAAAGGTCAAGGGATTTTCCGATACGTCGATGATCCCGTTTTTCGGCTTCTGCCAATTGAGTGAGGTAAGTGTCGAGAGACTTCTTGTCAGGCCAGGCGGTCCCATAGATTCGCTGGAGCATTTCATTGTTGGAATCACCACGCCAGTAGGCTCCAGCGAGCTTCGTCAGCTTAAATGCCTTTAGCGCCCCAACATCAGGGACGTGAGGGCCGCGGCACAGATCTGTGAAATCTCCCTGCCGATAAAGTGAAAGCGTCTCGTCAGCGGGGATCTCCTCAATAATCTTGGCCTTGTATTCCTCCCCTTGCTCCCGAAAGTAGGTCACCGCCTCCTGGCAGCCCATGGTGAGTCTCTCTACCGTCGCCCCCTCTTTCGCAAGCGATTGCATCCTTTCCTCGATCCGGGCGAGATCATCCTCCGAAAAACCCGGGCCGTAGGCGAAGTCGTAATAGAACCCATCTTCAATGACGGGCCCAATGGTGACTTGTGCCTCCGGAAACAACTGCTTGACCGCTTGAGCGAGTAGATGGGCACAGGAATGGCGGATGATCTCGACCCCTTCGGGATCTTTTGCCGTAATGATGCGCAGATTTGCGTCTTTCTCAATCCGGTGCGTGGCGTCGACCAAACTCCCGTCGACCTCACCGCCTAAGGTTGCCTTGGCAAGTCCGGGACCGATATCCGCTGCGACCTCGAAGACGGTTCGCGGGTCTTCATATTCGCGAACGGATTTATCAGGAAGCGTGATCTTCATGAGTTCTTAAAGTGGGCTCGGGATAAAACGGGCCGACTGAGTTGTGGCAAAAACCATAAGGCGAAGAGTGTGATCTATTGACCGATTCCCGGCAGGCGCGGATTATAGTGGGAAACTGGTTGACGCGCTCTGAGCCGCGCACTACGTACTCACTTCTCTAACGGCGCACTGGGTACCCAGCAGTATCCGTCCGGATCCAACAGGTAACACTCTCTCAGGCCGTGAGGACGATCGAGGCTGGTGCGAAGCACCGTGTAGCCCGCTTTCTTTGCCCGGGTCTCA
>WTHR01000176.1:0-4795 GCA_011523045.1 Gammaproteobacteria bacterium
TCACGGGCTTCCTGCACACTTTTGACATTCGGCACCATCATGCCGAGCGGCCCGATATCAAGCACCCTTTTGATCACGGCAGGGTCCCCGCTGGTGGCCCTGATCATCGGCTTGCATTGGTGCGCGCTCAGGGCCTGCATCATGACCACTGCGTCAGTGAGAGAGCCGGGGCCGTGTTCAAGATCAATCATGGCCGAGTCATAGCCACTCATTGCCATGATCTCTGCGGCAATCGGGCTGAAACTTTCAATCCAGCAGCCGTTCAACCGGGCGCCAGAGCGGAGTTGTTGTTTGACCGAAAAGTTTTTCATGACATGGCGGCTATTGAGACATGACGCGCAATGAGTCTAACACCCGGGTTTATGACTTCCTCGCACCTTTTCAAGGCTCTCTTGCCAATACCTCACTGGTGTTCATGGCCAGGCAGGCGAAATCAACGCAGCCGGTCGTGCAAAGGGTAGGTCGACATCTGCTCGATTGCGTTGTCATGGATCAGGTACTGGTTTTCAAGTTTGACGCCCTCGCCCGCTTCCCTGGAGCCAATATAACTCTCCAGACAGATCACCATGCCCGGTTCGATACAACCTGATAGCGGATAGGGCTGACCTTCGGTTTTGTAGGGAATGTTCGGATATTCTCCTGAGAGTCCCAGACCATGACCGATACAACTGTAGTGGCTATCGCGGTACGCCGGCGGTATGGGCCAGGCGGTTTCTGCCAGTTCCTCATAACTGATACCGGGTTTCAGGATCGCTGCATTGGTTTCGAGTTGTTCATGGGCTAAGGCAAACAGTTCTCTCTGTACAGCAGTTGGCTTTGCGTCGCCACAGATAAATGAGCGGGAGAAGTCTGCGGCGTAGCCCTCGTAGCCAAGGGCATCGGTATCCAGACAGACCAGGTCTCCGCGCTGCATCACCCGATCACTGCATTCCTTGAAATAGGGAAAAGTCTTCTCACCGCTTTGGAAAAGACGGGTGCCGACATAATGGCCCTCCTTTGCCATCAGGCCGTGGTGGTATTGCGCCCAGACCTCGGCTTCGGTTCGTCCGGGTTCAAGGTTTGCTTCAAGCTGAGCAACAGCGGTTTCAACCCGGTGCATCGCCTCACGCATATACGGGATTTCTATCGGCAGTTTACGCATTCTCGCTTGCTGCAGGACATTGTCCGCATCGGTGAGTGAGACCCCTTGGCTGCGCAGGGCATCGATGGCGGCAAAAGGAAAGCGGTCAACCGCCAGCCGATCGATCGTCGGGTCAAAGGCGTTTATCGCTGTAGAGATTTCTGCCGCGAACTGCATTGCGCCAGTCTGCGGGTCTCCTCCTGAACTGATGAAACACAGTCCCTGGGCCGGACGGATTTCGGTAATCGCAGCACATTCTTCGGCAAGATGAGCGCAGCCAGGGTACTCATAAAGTATGGTGGGGCCCTCACTCAGAATAAGCAGATACCGCGCCGGTACCCGCATCGAGAAAAACATCATATTGCGTGCACCGGTGGCGTAAAAGATATTGATCGGGTCGACAATGAGCAATGCCGGAATCCCAAAGTGGGCCATCATTTCACGCAGATGCTGGTGGCGCGCATCATAGAGGGCAGGGCGGCCTGCTTTGAGCCCGGCAGGATCAGGGTGGCTGGAGGCAGACGTCGTCATAGAGCAGATTCCAGGGGTTGGGCGATAGATCAGAGCAGACGGGTTGTGGCCGATCGCATTGTGGACAAAGATATCACGCGGCCCGGCATGTTTGATGGGAAAGCACACATGAAAAACCTTAATCGGCTATCGGATAACGACACCGACCTGGTAGAGCGCTGCCTGGCAACTCCTCCTGAGACGAAATCAGTCGCGGGATTTGTGCCGGGAGACGGAATCCAACGACTTGAACTCAAATTTGAACTCCAGCAGCTGCGACAAGCCCTTGAGACCTGCATCAGCCGCGTGGGTTATCTTGGGGATGAATGGAAGGAGCATGGATTCGGGATAATGCCGCTAACGTGCCGACCGGGCCAGAGTGACCTCACGACAAACGACCTGTCGGGTCGCTATTGGATGCGAAAGGATGACCGCTACGTGGAGGAGGCCTGCGAAGAGTATGTTGATGAGTCGGCCTTCAGTGAGTTTGATCCGCGTTTTGCCGATACCTATTTCGAAGAAGTGCATCAGAAATTGTCTGAACGTTTTCCTATCGGGAGGATGCGTATCCTCTCCAAGGACACGTACAACTGCAACTCCTGGCATCGGGATCCGGAGCCTCGCCTTCATATCCCGATCATCAGCAATCCCGGTTCACTTTTTATAGTGAATCACCACGTGACGCATCTACCAGCTGACGGCTCTGTGTACTTTACGGATACCCGCGGCTACCACACGGCGATCAACGGGGGTATGGACCGACGCGTGCACCTTGTTGCGGCTCTGGCCTATCCTCCTGTGCAGGGGTAGCGGATAACGACCATGAAAACAGCCAAGCCTCATCAGACCAAACAGCCTGATGGCGATCGACTGGTTGACTCTGACATTGTCGGGGAAGGGTGGACGCCGGTCGAGCCTGGGGCAGACCCGGTGTTGTACGGTCATGCCCAAATTACGCCGCGAGGCCAATTTGAGGTGCGGAGTTATCAAACCTTTACGCTGACCTATACCGTTGGCCGTTTTGGGCTGGATGACACCGGCGCGATCCGCGTGGTGTTCCGGGCCATGGGCGATACCGGCAGACTGCAGACGACGGATCCTGCCGGCGATAACTATGTGACGGCTCGGGCCAGCAACGGCGTGACCTTGTCGGTCAACTATGCGGGGCGGGGCATGAGTGCAAGACCCCGCTGGAAGTCTCTTACCGTCAATGTGTCGAACGGATATATGCGTGAAGGCGACACCATCACCATTGTTTTTGGAGACACGAGCCAGGGATCAAGCGGTCTCAAGCTGCAGACTATGGTGGAGACGGATTTTGAATTCAAAGTGTTGGCCGATGTTTGTGCGGTGGGCCACTTTGTTCCGATCCCCGATACGCCCACTATCGATATTGTGCCGGGCAAGCCCGAGGTCTGGCGGGCGGTGCTGCCCAGTTTGCGCCGACCGGGTGAGCGGTTTCATTTCGGGGTGAAAGCGGAGGATAACTGGGGAAACCCAACGCCGCTGGCCTGCGCCCGGCTTCGCTTTGAAACGACACTGCCTGTCGAGGGACTCCCTGTCAGCTTTGACTATCCCTTTGGGGAGCGGGCAGTCGTTTTTGATGATTTGCGAGTAGCCGAAGAGGGAGAGCTGCGAATAACGGTTTTTCGGCACGATACCAATGAACTGGTGGCCCAATCGCATCCGATGATGATCCGGCAAGGCCCCTACAGTGGTTACTGGGGGGATCTGCATGGGCAGTCCGGTGAGTCCATTGGTATCGGCACGGCAAGAAGCTACTTCACCTTTGCCAGGGATTGTGCGTTTCTTGATCTGACTTCTCATCAGGCGAATGATTTTCAGGTCAATAACCGGTTTTGGTCTTATCTCAACGAACTCTCGCTTGAGTTTCTGGAAGAGGGTCGGTTTGTCACCTTTCCCGGATACGAGTGGTCGGGTAATACCGCAGTTGGCGGTGATCGCAATGTTTACTTCCGGACTGAAGGGCGTCAGATCCGCCGCTCCTCTCATGCTTTGTTGCCGGAACGTGAGGATCTTCATACGGATGCACCGGATGCGAAACTGCTTTTTGAGGCGCTCTCGGACGAGGATTGTGTGGTCTATGCCCATGTTGGCGGCAGATACGCTGATATTGTCTATGCCCACGATGCGCGACTGGAGCGCTCGATGGAGATCCACTCTGCCTGGGGCACCTTTGAGTGGATGCTGACTGACGGGTTTGCCTTGGGCCACCGTAGCGGGGTGGTCTGCAACAGTGACGGACACAAGGGCAGGCCCGGCGCCAGTTATCCGGGGGCTTCGATGTTTGGGGCCTACGGAGGCCTGACCTGTTTTCTTGCTGAATCGCTGACGCGTGACGGTATTTTTGAATGCCTGCGCCGTCGGCATCATTACGGCACCACAGGCACAAGGTTGTTTCTCGATGTGCGTGCAGACCTGACCACCGACGGGAAGTGTTATCACGATGACCCTAACGTCTTCCCGGATGCGGGTTTTGATACGGTCTCCCAGGTGATGATGGGCGACATCGTGCAAACGGGGGATACGGAGATCACCCTGGCGCTGGAAGTGTCGGCGCTCTCTCCCATCGAGCGGGTCGAGGTTCGAAATGGAATCGAAGTGGTTGAGACGCTTCGTGGATTCTCAGAGAAGGAGCTCGGAGAGCGCATCCGGGTGGTCTGGAGCGGTGCGGAATATCGGGGCCGAGGCCGTGAAACCAAGTGGAAAGGGCGTGCCCGTTTTGAGGGGGCGTCTATCCAGCGAATGGAAAAGATCAATGCCTGGAATCACGAGCGACGCCTTGAGCAGCACGGCCGTGATGTGGTTGTCTTTGACGCGATCACCACCGGCAACTTCGGCGGTTTTGACGTTTGGCTTGAGGATGTCTCTGACGCCAGATTTAGTATCGAGACTAACTTCGGCGCATTGAATGGAGCGCTTTCAGAAATCGGCCTTGAAGAGACGGTGCTGGACGCGGGTGGTCTGGAGCGCAAAATCCGTGTGTTTCGTTTGCCAAAGAGCAATCCCCACCGTACCCTGAGCGCCGAGGTAAAGATTTCTCTGAAGCCCGATGCAGACAATCCTCTCTGGGTGTGTGTGACCACTGAAGACGGCTTTCAGGCCTGGAGCAGTCCGATTTACGCCTTTCGGTAACGGTTATTG
>WTHR01000176.1:4895-10284 GCA_011523045.1 Gammaproteobacteria bacterium
AGCATGCCTAGCCCATGCCCCATTCTGCCGATACTGTTGCCCAGTGAGCCAAATTCCTCCATTACCCTCGACATGGCAGACCAGACGTCACACATCCGGGCACCCGGCCGCGCAGCCTCAAAGCCGGCATCCAGCGCCTGATGCACAGCCGTGTTGGCCCGCCGTGCGTCATCTGCAACATGACCGAATCCGAAATTACGGTCGAAGTCACAGAAATAACCGTCAAAGACAGTCCCGGTATCAATAATCAGGATGTCACCTGACTGCAGTTGACGCTGGGTGGGACCCATGATGATGCTGTCATATCCCCCAGCCCCCGATCCAGCGACCATGAAGGGCGTGCTGTCGGCGCCCCGTTCCAAAAGATCAATTCGCATGCGACGGGTAATGTCGATCTCCGAATCGCCAATACGCGAGTGACCCGGCAATGCCTCGAAGGCGTCAGAGGTAATCTGGCAGGCCCGCCGAATCTTCTCAATCTCGGCAGGGGATTTGACAAAGCGTTGGCGCAGCAGCATCTCGGCACAGTCCACTACCTGATGAGGGATGGCATCGGCCAGCTTTTTGGCATCGCCTGCGGGCATCCGCAATACGCTTTCAGGACCAAGCGGCATTCCAAGGCGACCGTGACGCGTCGGCAGGCTGCTGATGGTGCTTGCCAGCGCGGAGATGCCGTCATCGGCAGGGCGGGGTGAAGGCCAGGTATGGATGTCATCTATCCAGGTGGCGGCCATTCCGGATTCGCCGATTGTGGGAATCACGGCAATAGGCTTACCCTCTGCCGGCACGATCACGAACCAGGGACGGGTAGGGCTTTCAAAGAACTGCGAGTGAAATCCAGTGAAGTAACGGATCTCTGCTTCAGTGGTGACCAACACGGCATCTAGCCTCGCATCATGCATGAGGCTCTGGACGGTCGCGGTTCGCTGCTCGAACTCTGCTGGCGAAAACCCCCGTTCAATATTTTTCATGATTAACTGCCTTAAGCCGCGATCTTGTCTGCGCTCGTGCCCACAAGCGCTTCAAAGACCTCTGGATCGGTGGCGCCTTCAGTGCCAAATACCAATACGCGGCTCTTCGCATCGAGGTTCATCTGCTGTGCGAGCGATTCGTTCTGCATGGCGCCTATCAGACCCGCTAAACCGGCAATCGCTGATTCGCCAGCGACGACAGGAGAGTCTCCGGATACGCCCGCCGCAAGCATTTGCATGAGTGGCGCAACGGGTGCATCTGAGATCGTCATGAAGTGACGAGCGCCGGGATGCAGAATCTGCCATCCCAGCAACGAGACTTCCCCGCAGGACAAGCCGGCCATCAGGCTTTCATCCACAATATTCACAAGTTGCGGGGTACCTGCGCGGGCGCTTTCATACAAGCAGGCTGCGGGTACTGGCTCAACCACGGTTAAGTGCGGCATTCGGTCGCCATAGCGGTGCCACAGATCAGCGCCGACTGCTCCAGCAAGCCCGCCGCATCCGCCCTGGATAAACACATGGGTGGGGATAACGTCTTCCGGCAATTGATCCATGGCTTCGGTAGTCATCAGGGTATAGCCGGCCATCACATCCCGGGGGATCTCCATATACCCGGGATAGGACGTGTCCGAAACGATGTGCCAGCCGTTGGCCTTTGCGTCTTGGTCCGCCTGACGGACGGAGTCGTCATAGTTTCCGGGCACGCGTACCACCTTTGCGCCGAAGGCTTCTACGGCTTCCTGTCTTCCCTGGCTAACATTCTCATGCATGTAGATCATGCACTCACAGCCAAAGCGCTGAGCACCCCACGCCACAGAGCGGCCGTGATTTCCATCGGTGGCGGTGACCACGGTAATGTTTTTTACCCTGTCGGCAAAATGTTGGGTATTGATATCTTCAAGACTGACTTCGGTATCCGGCATATCGGCATCGAGCGTTTGACGCAGAACATGCTGGACCGCATACGCGCCGCCCAGCGCCTTGAAGCTGCCGAGCCCAAAACGGGTGCTTTCATCTTTGTAATAGAGGGCGCCAACACCGATCTCGCCGGCGAGACCCGTCAGCGAATGCAAAGTGGTGGGCGTATAGCCTGACCATTGCGAGATGGTGTTGCGGGCAAGGTCGCAGCGCGCAACGTCCAACACTTCGCTGACACTTTCGGGGCAGGCGGAGTCGACCAATGCTGCAGCATTCTGATGTGATTGAGAGATGGCAATTTCAGGTAACGACATGATGGATGCTCCAGCGGGATCGTGAATATTCAGTACGCATTATCTGTTCGAGATGTAAAAAAATCTCCGAGCAACTTCTCGAACCAGTGCTCGACATTATTGAGGTGGCTGGCGGCCAGCCGGTCTTGATCTTCTCTCGCCTGAACCCCGGGCGCTCGCCAGGGAGCGGCGTCCAGCGCCTGCCACCGTCTCAGTATGGCGAGTGTACATTCCGGATGAAACTGGGTGCCAAGCACGTTGTCTCCGTAACAAAAAGCCTGATTTGGGAAGATGTCCCCAGCCGCCAGCCGTTCGGCATCTTTCGGGACTTCAAAACCCCTGCTGTGAAACTGCACCGCGAAAAAATTGTCGGGCACAAACTGCCTTTCGTCATCAGTTGCCTTGATCTCGTATAACCCGAATTCTTGTGCGCCGTCGCCATGCGGTGAGACCGGGCCACCGAGCACATGGGCAAGCAGTTGGGCGCCGAGACAAAGGCCCAGGGCAGGAATATCTTTTTTAAGGCACTGTTCGATCCACCGAGCTTCGTCGCGCAGATGGGGATATTGATCCATCTCGTCAACGTTGGCGGCACCTCCCGTGATGATTATCCCGGCGGTATCTTCCTCGACATCCGGCAGACTTTGTCCGGCAAACGGTCGGAAGTATTCAAGGGTGAATCCCAGTTTGGGGAGAAACATCGAGGCCAGGTCGTCACGAGGTTCATCGTGGTGCTCGACCAGAAGTATTTTTCGAGCCATTAAGGACTTTTTGATGGCCGTGATCAGGCGGGCAGACGGAACAACTCTCCGAAGCCATCAATGGCTTCATTGATGCCGGCCAGTCTCAGACTGTGCCAAATCAGAGCGTGATTCGATGAGGTGACCGGTTTGCCCAGTGCAGCCTCGATATCGGCGACACAATGCGCCAGTCTCAAACTGGTACAGGAGACGAATACCCCGTCAACCGAGTCATGGTTTCCGATCTGGAGCGCTGCATCACGCATACTGTCGGCAGAAATTCGCGCAACGGTATTGTCGTTATCCTGATTGAATGAGCCGAACACGGGCACTTCGAACCCTTTCGATTCGATATAGCTGCGGATGAATTGATTCACTTCGTCTGAATAAGGCGTGAGCACCCCAATACGCTTGCAGCCGGTCGCCCGGAATGCAGCAAATGCCGCCGTGATGGGTGTTGTGGCTTTCGCTTCCGGGCGGGCGGCATGAATCAATTCGAATACCCGCTCCTCACCGATGATCATGGAGGCCGAGGTGCAGCCATAGGCAACGACGTCCAGTGGGATGCCCGGGAGAATCACATCGGTTCTGTCGGTAATGTGCGGTTCCATCGCCCGCAGGTTTTCAGGGGTAATCGTCGGCGAATTCGGAATCCGAGATTGGTAGACGGCCACCCCCGGCATGTTCACCACGAGTTTGAATTCGTGCTCCACGCTGTGATCGGTCGCAAGCACCACCAGGCCAATACGGGCCCTTGCTGCGATGCCGTCATCCACCGTGAAGGGGATATTCTTGAGATTGATGAAATCCTGTGCAGTGTCCGGTTGCATTGCCATTAGTGTTTCCTCGTTGATGCCGGGTCCATTCCGTCCAGAGGGATCTCCGGTAGTTGACCGGCGATCAGGTCAGCCAGAATTCGGGCGGATCCACAGGACATGGTCCAGCCCATGTGTCCGTGCCCGGTATTCAGCCAAAGATTGGACCAGCGGGTTCCACCAATCAGGGGCAGGCCAGTCGGCGTCATCGGCCTTAATCCCGCCCAGTAATCCGGTTTATCAAAATTCGCAGCTTTGGGCATGAGGTCTCGCGTCTTTGCCAGCATCACCCGGAAGTCACTTGGCTGATGACGCGTACTATAACTCCCGATCTCTGCCGTGGCTGTGATGCGCAGACGATTTCCCATCGGACAGTAGGCCAGCAGATTGTCTTCATCTACGCCCCCATAGCGGGGAAGCAGATGTGCATTATCGGCGGGCAGAGTGACGGAATAACCCTTGACGGGATAGATCGGCAGGGAAAACCCCAACTGACGCGACAATACGGGACTGAATACACCCAAAGCCAACACAAAAAGGTCTCCCTCGATCTCGCCCCGGGAGGTAGTGACCGCGCTGATCCGATCTTGGGTTTTTGAAAAGCCGGTGATTTCAGTCTGCATATGAATCGCGGCACCCCGTTCGGTGCAGCGTGTGGCGAGGGCATCAGTAAAGGCTCGCGCATCACCGCTTTCATCTGTCGGGACGAACAGGGCCCCGGCAATCTCGTCCCGGGCATCCGCCAGACCCGGATCCCGCGCAATGACCTGCTCTCTATCGAGGGCCTCAATCTTGATTCCCGCGCTTGAGAGGATTTCACTCTTGACGGCCGCCGCTTCAAAAGACTGGCTGGAGCGATAGAAGTAGATCAGGCCGCCGGTATTGCGGTCGTAGTGAAAACCGGTTTCTTGTGCAACCGAGTGCAGTCGCGACTGTGAGTACTGACACAGACGCGTCTTGCGTAGCGTATTGGTACGAGCGTTGTCAGCGGTGCATTGGCCGAGAAACTGCGCCAGCCAGCGCCATTGCCTGGGATTGACGCTGGGCCGGTAGCGGATAGCCTGATCGTTGCGCCAAAGTGAGCGCAGCATGATACGCGGGACGCTGGGTGATGCCCATGCGAAAGCATGACCGGGCGCGATAAGTCCCGCGTTGGCGCGGGACGTGAAATCGGCCGGTGCTTGCGCGCGGTCGAGGACAGTTACTTCGTGACCGTCGCGAAGGCACTCCCAGGCGCTGGTGATCCCGGCGAGGCCCGCCCCCAGAATCACAATGCGCATGGCTAGCGGGGCGCCTTAATCCAGCGCCGCGATGACTCCGATTTCCACTGTGAACTGAGGTGCCGCCAGTTTGGACTCGACACACGCTCTTGCCGGTGTGTCCCCTGGGGTGACCCAGGCATCCCATACCTCATTCATTTCGTTGAAGGTGCTCATATCCGACAGCCATATCGTTGCAGAAATAAGTTTGGACTTATCGGTGCCTGCTTCCAAGAGCAATGCGTCAATTCGGGAGAGGATATCGCGGGTTTGATCTGCTGCGCTCTCACCGGGCGCGCCAAGCGCCACCTGACCTGCCGTATAGACTGTGTTGCCATGAATCACTGCCTGACTCATTCGCTCGCCGACTTGAATTCGTTTTAGTGCCAT
>WTHR01000080.1 GCA_011523045.1 Gammaproteobacteria bacterium
ACCTCGGAGCGGCGCTATTGAAGCGTTAAAGACCGTCTGCACAAAGGTGGCGCCCAACGCCCTGGCATATGTCTCCTGCAACCCAGCGACCCTGGCCCGAGATGCGGCTTATCTCACGGGGCCGGGGGGATATCAGCTCATCAAACTCGCGGTAGCAGACATGTTCCCCCACACGACCCACGTCGAAAGCGCCGCGCTATTCGTTCGTTCCGCCTAGGTTGAGGGTGATCGGCACCCGTTTACCCGGTGGTTCCGGTCTTCTCGTTTCCAGGGTTCTTGGTAGCAGGGGCGCTTGACGGGGCAGGCGCCGTATTTCCCGAAACGTTCCCAGGCGTATTGCCTGAACGCGCGGCCTGATTTGGTTGGGACTGCCGGTTTCCATTGCGCTGGCCGCCCGAGCGGCCTCTGCCGCCACGAGAACGTCTCGGCGATTTATTACCCGACTCAGCGTTACCGCTATTTTGGCTCTGCCCGTTGGCTCGAGGTTTCGCGTCAGACCGGTTGTTCTGGCCCCGGCCCCGATTCGAATCAGAATTGGTTCTGCGATTCTGGCGACCGCCATCACGGCGCCGGTCATCCCTCCGACCCTGCGTCCTCCTGCGTGAATCCGACCGACCTCGAGAACGTTGGCTCTGACGAGGCGCCGGGGTTTCTGCCTCAGCCTCGTCCTTTTTTCCGGTGAGACCTTGCCACAATTTGGCCCAGAAACCTGGGGTCGACTCTTCGACGGTTGGGGCAGGAGGCGGAGGAGGAGGCGGAGGAGTGTCAAGCTGATCGAGATTGACAGCGGCACTCCGTTTGTGGCGACTGAGTGAGTATTCGCCTTGTTGTTCCGACTCGGAGACAATCTTGATCTTGTGGCTCGCGAGTATGTTTTCGCTCGCATCCAAATCCTCACTCTTCAGTCGTTGGATGTTGGATTGAGAACCATGGAGCGCAGGGGACGGAATCAGTACGATCCGGGTCCCAAGGCGCGCCTCGATCTGATTGACCTCATGGCGTTTCTCATTCAAAAGGAAGGTCGCTATGTCGACCGGGAGTTCTGCAAAGACGGCTTCAGTATTCTCCTTCAATGCCTCTTCCTCCAGAATCCGGAGGAAACTTAACGCCGAAGAAGTGACGTGTCGGACCTGACCCGTCCCGTCGCACAAGTGACAAACACGGTAATTGGATTCGCTGATAGAGCTTCGAAGGCGTTGCCGGGACATCTCCAACAGACCGAAACGCGAAATATGCCCCATTTGAATCCGCGCTCGATCACTGTGTAGCGCTTCCTCAAGGCGGTTCTCCACGGTTTTCTTGTTTCTGGTGGAGCTCATGTCAATGAGGTCAATAACGATCAAGCCGCCAAGATCACGAATACGCATCTGTCTGGCAAGTTCGTCGACTGCCTCAAGATTGGTCTGCAGGGCAGTCTCTTCTATATCAGAACCCTTGGTGGCACGAGCAGAGTTGACATCGACCGAAATAAGCGCCTCGGTGTGGTCAATGACCAATGCGCCCCCCGACGGCAACTTGACGGACCGCGCATAGGCGTTTTCGATCTGATGCTCAATCTGAAACCGCGAGAACAAGGGAGTGGGGTCCTCGTAGTGCTTCAACTTTGCGGAGTTATGAGGCATCACCTGCGCCATAAAACGGGAGGCGCGCTCAAATACAGAGTCCTCATCGATCAGGATTTCCTGAATGTCTCCCCGTAAATGATCGCGAAGGGTCCGGACGATCAGGTTGCTTTCCTGGTAAACCAGAAAAGGCGCTTCCTGACTGTTGGCAGCGTCAGCAATCACCCCCCATAACTGCAAAAGGAAGTCCAGATCCCACTGAAGCTCCTCAGGACTCTTGCCGATCCCAGCCGTACGGGCGATCAACGAATGTTCGGACGGGCATTCCAAACCCGACATGGCTTCTCGCAGATCAGACCGCTCTTCACCATCGATCCGTCTGGAAATACCGCCGCCTTTCGGGTTGTTGGGCATTAAAACAAGGTAACGACCGGCGAGACTGATGAACGTGGTCAGCGCCGCCCCTTTGGTGCCGCGTTCATCCTTCTCCACCTGTACCAATAATTCCTGGCCCTCGTCAATGACATCCTTGATTCGGACTTGAGCCATAGGTGTCGACGGTGAGAAATTGCGGAAATGGGATCGGCTGATTTCCTTAAGAGGGAGGAACCCCTGTCGCTCCGCGCCATAATCTACAAACGCGGCTTCAAGACTGGGCTCAACCCGAGTAACGCGACCTTGGTAGATATTTCCTTTGCGCTGGGCGTTGCTTGAGGACTCAATATCGAGATCAAGCAACTTCTGCCCATCGACAATCGCAACCCGCAACTCCTCGGGGTGGGTTGCATTAAAAAGCATTCTTTTCATGTTGTTTCCCGTATGTGTCGGCCCTGCGTCTGAGTGGCACTTTGGCCATTCAGTCAAAGCAAAGACCAACGGATTAATTCTTCCGCCCTGGGGAAATCGCAGGCGCAAGCGATACGGGTAGACGAACATCAGAAGAGAGAGCGTAGCCGTGCACAGCGACGCTCAGCGGATCAATTAGATCCATCAGCTTGATCGGGGTAAGCCGATCCTTGCTTACAAATCCCATGCTATGGGATATGTTCCCTTCGCCGTAAGCAACACCGGGCCCGCGTAAGGGCAGCCGTGCTGTCGGCGGTCTGCATGATCCCATGCAGACGATATCCTGTTCGCCAGGGTGCCCAAATTCTGATCGGGCACCTCCGTATCGGCACGCAATGCAGGGGCAGTCTTAATGC
>WTHR01000041.1 GCA_011523045.1 Gammaproteobacteria bacterium
TCGGAAACCAAAACCAAGAAGGTCACCAAGCGTCTGAAGGTGGTCGAAGCATTCTTGCACTCCGGCAACAAGCCAGAGTGGATGATCATGGAAGCACTGCCGGTGTTGCCGCCTGATCTTCGTCCGCTGGTACCTCTTGAGGGCGGCCGGTTCGCAACGAGCGATCTGAATGATTTGTATCGTCGCGTTATCAATCGTAACAACCGGCTTCGGCGCTTGTTGGACCTGAATGCGCCCGACATCATTGTCCGGAACGAAAAGCGCATGCTGCAGGAGTCTGTCGACGCACTTCTGGATAACGGCCGCCGCGGCAAAGCAGTGACTGGGCCGAATCGCAGACAGCTGAAATCGTTGGCAGACATGATCAAGGGCAAGCAGGGACGCTTCCGCCAGAACCTGCTGGGCAAGCGGGTGGATTACTCGGGTCGTTCTGTGATCGTTGTAGGCCCCACCTTGAAACTCCATCAGTGTGGGTTGCCCAAGAAAATGGCGCTGGAACTCTTCCGGCCCTTCATCTATAGCAAGCTCGAGTTGCGCGGTCTTGCGACCACCATCAAACAAGCCAAGAAATTGGTGGAGATGGAAGAACCGGAAGTTTGGGACATTCTCGAAGAAGTGATCCGTGAGCATCCGGTGTTGCTCAACCGTGCGCCGACGTTGCACCGATTGGGCATTCAGGCATTTGAGCCCGTACTGGTTGAAGGCAAAGCGATCCAACTGCACCCCCTGGTGTGCACTCCCTACAACGCTGACTTTGACGGAGACCAGATGGCGGTACACGTGCCGCTTTCCATCGAGGCGCAGCTTGAAGCCCGCACGCTGATGATGTCTTCCAACAATGTGTTGTCTCCCTCAAACGGCGAGCCGATCATTGTGCCCTCCCAGGATATCGTGCTCGGGCTTTATTACATGACCCGCGAGAAGGTCAATGAGCCCGGCGAAGGGAAAGCGTTTTCTGATGTCTCAGAGGTACGCCGCGCTCGCGATGCAGGCGCACTGTCTCTTCATGCCCGGATCAAGGTCCGGATTCGTGAGGTGCAATTGACTGAAGGCGGCGAGCGACAGGAAACCTTCAACCTGGTCGACACGACTGCGGGCAGGGCGCTGTTGTCAGAGATCCTGCCGGCCGGCCTGCCGTTCGAGTTCGTCAATCAAACGATGAAGAAGCGGGCAATCTCCTCTGTCATCGACGAGGCCTACCGACGGGTCGGACTGAAAGACACGGTTATCTTCTGCGACAAGTTGATGTACACCGGCTTCTCTATGGCTGCACGGGCAGGGGTGTCGATCGGTGTAGATGACATGGTTGTTCCGGACAGCAAGTCTGCGACACTCGATGCCGCTGAGGCTGAGGTGAAGGCGATTCAGGAGCAGCACGGCCAAGGTCTACTGACCGATGGCGAACGCTACAACAAAGTCGTCGATATCTGGACGCATGCGTCCGACCGGGTAGCCGGTGAAATGATGGACGAACTGAGCGTGGAGAAAGTTGTCAACGCCGAGGGTGAGACGATCGAACAGGAGTCTTTCAACTCCATTTACATGATGGCTGATTCCGGCGCCCGAGGAAGTCACGCGCAGATCCGCCAACTTGCCGGTATGCGCGGTCTGATGGCAAAACCGGACGGCTCCATTATTGAGACTCCGATCACGGCTAACTTCCGCGAAGGACTGAACGTCAACGAATACTTTATTTCTACCCACGGCGCACGCAAGGGCCTGGCTGATACAGCGCTCAAGACCGCGAACTCGGGTTATTTGACCCGTCGTCTGGTCGACGTCTGTCAGGACCTGGTCGTTACTGAAGATGACTGCGGCACTACCCAGGGCATCCTGCGCGAGGCCATCGTTCAGGGCGGTGAAGTGGTGATTCCCCTGAAGGATCGCATTCTGGGTCGTTCCGTATCTGAAGATGTCGTGAGTCCGAGTGACGGCTCCAAGCTCTTTAGCGCCGGCGAGATGATCGATGAAGCGGGTGTCAAATTGCTCGAAGAGCACAATGTCAATCATCTCAATGTGCGATCCGCGGTGACCTGCGAGACGCGCTACGGTATCTGCGCAACCTGCTATGGCCGTGATCTGGCCCGGGGTCACCTTGTTAGTCGTGGCGAGGCCGTTGGTGTGATGGCGGCACAGAGTATTGGGGAGCCAGGCACACAGTTGACCATGCGTACCTTCCACATCGGTGGTGCCGCTTCTCGAATCGCTGCCGCCAGCCGTGTCGAGGTCAAGAATCAGGGCACGGTCTCCTGGGTGGGCGTCCGTGCCGTCAAGCGCGAGGATGGCCGCAATGTTGTTGTTTCCCGATCCGGCGAGCTGGTAATTCATGACCAGCACGGCATTGACCGGGAACGTCACCGTGTCCCGTACGGTGCGGAACTGACCGTAAATGATTCGGATGAGGTCGAAAGTGGCCAGGTGATTGCTTCCTGGGATCCGCATACCCATCCCATTATCAGCGAGGTGGCGGGTAAGGTCCGGTTTGAGAACCTGGTCGAGGGTGTTTCCGTCACTGAGCAGGTCGATGATCTTACTGGGTCAAGCACCTACCTCGTAATGGATCCGAAGAGCCGGCGCGGCGCGACGTCCGACATCAAACCGACGGTTGAACTGGTGGACGGGCGTAACAAGGTCAAGGCGCAGCACCAAATGCCTCCCGGGGCGTCGATTGTGGTGAACGTGGGCGCGAGTGTTGGGGTCGGTGAGGTATTGGCGCGTATCCCCCAGGAAAGCTCCAAGACGCGTGACATTACC
>WTHR01000202.1 GCA_011523045.1 Gammaproteobacteria bacterium
GACGACCATTCCTCAGCAAGTTCCGGGTTCAGACTCATGTCATCCCAGACCTGGATGAGCCCGTTGTACATGGTATTGGCACGGGTATAGTCCATGGTTGACGTGCCTAGGATTGGGTCCAGCGTATCGTCAGGGCCATGCACACTGGCTGCCCAGATGATTGATCCCCCGCGGGTCGGAGTGGCCGCCATCGCGCTCGCTGATGTCAGGAGGCTGCCAGCCGTCGTCGCCGTGATGCCGAGCGCTCCCATGGCAGACAGAAACTCACGACGGTTGACGTGACCGTCACGATACATCTGTTGAAACGTTTTTACTTCTTTCATTGTCATCTCCTCAAGCTCCGGAGCCTAACGCCCGCGCACCTTTTACAGATCAACTTGGGCAAATTCCGCAGCGTCTGTTTTATATTTATCTGAGTCTTTCTTGCCAGCGTGAGCCAGCATTCCGTTTGCCAAAACTCAGTATTTCAGGTGGTTTTTTCAGAAACCCGACAGTCAGTGAAACATATAGGCCCAACACAGTCAACAGTTACCGTCGCATCTGCATAAGTCACGTTATCTCACTGCTTTGTGGCTGTTTTTGTCAGACCGGATCGCTTCCGTCGATACAATAGCGGCAAATCGAACAAATCAATGACAGAAGCCTTTCTTTCTTGACAATACGGCTATGGGACGAAAACAGAAATACCCCAAGCAAATGCTCGGTTTTTTTTCGGGGTTGCTGGGGATCTTGATGGCAACAACCGGCATGTCTTCAAGCGCAGGCTGCCCCTGCAACTACACCCCTGCAAAATTGATTGAGGTGATCGCTGCAGATACGCTTCTGTTACAGGTCGCCAACGTCGAGGAGACGGTAAAGGTCGCTGGCATCCGGGTACCCCGGCTAGAATCCCATCGCGCGTCGGGTAAGGCATGGTGCGAAGCCGAGGGAGAAAAAGCGCTTCAGGCGCAAGATTACGCCCGAACGCTTTTAATGAAGGCCTCAGAGATTTCCATCGACGAGACGGAGCGGCTTGCCTCAGGCGACCTCTTGGCTGTGGTCTACATCGACAACGTCAGTTTCGGACAGGAACTGCTGTACAAATACCTCGCAATCGAAACAGATGACACTCCGAACTGGTGCCCTTGAACAAAGACATGACCTTCGCCACAGCAGATCTTTTTGACCATCACGCAGACCAGCTTCAGGTCTGCTCGCCGGTCTTTCGGGACTTCGGCAAAGAGATCCGATTTTGCGGCCCCATCCGAACACTCAAAGTTTTTGAGAGTTTTGGAATAACAAAATCCACTCTTGCAACTGATGGAGAAGGCCATATCCTGGTGATCGATGGCGGGGGTTCGTTACGATGCGCAATGCTCGGCGACAAGTTGGTACAGCTCGCCATTGATCACAATTGGAAAGGTGTTGTACTCAATGGGTGTTTGCGGGACAGCGCAGCAATCTCGGCTCTGCCGATCGGCATCAAGGCACTGAATACCAATCCCACCCGCCCTTCACTGGAGGGTGAGGGTCAACTCGATATCCCCATTCGATTTGCCGACGTGACATTTCACCCCGGGCATTTTCTGTATGCGGATGCAGACGGTATTGTAGTGAGCGAAAAGAATCTCACAAAAAGCCCTTAGCGTATCGACGTCAGTAGGTCGCTTTCCAAACACGCACTGAGACAGGCAGTTCAGCGGAGCAATCATGGCTCGACGAAAAAGCAGTAAGCGTGCGCAACCGCGCGGTATTGAACAACTTGCCCCAGGGCGGGTAATCAATCCTCTCGAGCCCATCTCGATTCTCTCGGAGGAAGAGGTGGCTTCGCTGCACACGGCCTCCCTTGAGATCCTGAAAAAACACGGCATGCGGTTTTCCCTGCCGGAAGCCCGAAAGATCCTGAGAGAAGCCGGCGCCAGTGTTGACGAAGATAACGCCATGGTGCGATTCGATCCGGATCTCGTCATGGAATATGTCGCCAAAGCCCCTGGCGCATTTACGCTGCATGCACGAAACCCGATCCATCACCTGCATCTGGATCAACGGCATATCAATTTTTCAAGCGTCAGCAGCGCACCTCACGCCACTGATTCGCTCAACGGCCGTCGGGCCGGCAACCGTGAAGACTTTGAAAAATTCCTCAAACTCACACAGATGGTGAACGTTGCACATGGTTCCGCCGGCTACCCAGTGGAGCCGATCGACATCGATGTGCCGATCCGCCATCTTCATGCGACCCGATCGATCGTGACGCTGACAGACAAGACCTTTCGACTGTACAACCACAATCGGCAGCGCACGCTGGATGCTCTGGAGATGACGCGGATCATTCATGGCCTGGGTCGAGACGCGTTTGAGAAAACACCCTGCGTGTTTGCATCAATCAACCCGAATTCACCACGTGAGTACGATGCATCGATGCTGTGGGGCATGATCGAATGCGCGCTTGCCGGTCAGGCGCTGATGATTTCTCCTTTTATCCTGGCCGGCGCCATGGCGCCCTCTTCGCTCGCCGGCGCGTTAGCCCAGCAAAACGCTGAAGCGCTTGCCGGTATTGCGTTCTGCCAGATGGTCAGAGCCGGTACACCGGTGACTTACGGCGGATTCGTCTCCAACGCCGATATGAAAAGCGGCGCGCCGGCATTTGGCACACCCGAACATGTCAAAACCACGCTGGTCATTGGTCAGATGGCGCGCCACTACGGACTGCCCTATCGGGCCGCAAACGCCAATGCCTCAAACGCCGTGGATGCCCAGGCCGCGTATGAGTCACAGATGTGCCTGTGGGCCTGCCTCGTCAGCGGCGCCACCTATGTCTATCACGGTCTCGGCTGGCTTGAAGGCGGCCTCAGCGCGTCTATCGAAAAGTTCATTGTCGATGCGGAGATGATTCAAGGACTTGTCGAAGCCATTCGGCCCATTGATTTTTCACCTGAGGAGTTGGCTGTCGACGCGATTGGCGAGATTCCGCCGGGCGGTCACTTTTTCGGCAGTGCGCATACCATTGAACGGTACGAGCACGCCTTCTACCATCCGATGCTCTCAGACTGGAGAAACTTCGAAAGCTGGAGCGAGGCCGGCGCACCTGACGCCGCTCAACGGGCCGCACAGATTGCAGACAATCTGCTCAAGGCATATGAGGCACCGCCTTTGGATGACAGCATCGCCTTGGAGCTGGATGAATTTATTGCAAAACGTGAAGCGGAGGGCGGTGCACCGCTGCAATAGTCATTATGAAGATCGCAATTATCGGCGCTGGCGCCATGGGTTCAGTTTACGCGGCCTTTCTTGCCGAGGCAGGAAACGAGGTATGGGCCATCGATCTATGGCGTGAGCACGTTGATGCCATCAACCAACAAGGTCTTAAGATTTCAGGGGTCAGCGGTGAGCGGACGGTCAACGGCATCAACGCCTCCACCGACATTGCCCACGCCCATAGCTGCGAACTCGTGGTGATTGCGACCAAGGCATCGGGTGTCGCATCCGTCGCAGGCAGCCTGCAGGGTCGAATTCGGGATGATGCGCTGATCCTAACGATCCAAAACGGTCTCGGCGCGGGAGAACGAATAAAGAGCAGCCTCGAGAGTGCGAATATCCTGCTCGGCGTCGCTGGGGGTTTTGGCGCTTCGATACCCCAACCGGGAAGCGTCCATCACAACGGTATGGAACTCATTCGTCTGGGTGAAATGGACGGCGGTATCACCGACCGGCTCGCACGGGTTGCTGACACATGGCAAAGCGCCGGCTTCAACGTCCAAACCTACGAAGACATCAACCAGTTAATCTGGGAAAAATTTATCTGCAACGTGGGCTTGAGTGGCGCCGCCGCTGCATTTGATCGCAACCTGGGAGAAGTGATGGATGATCCCCTGCTCTGGAAAATCGCGAGCAGACTCGCCATCGAGGCTTTTGAGGCAGGCAAAGCGCAAGGCATACATTTTTCATTCAGCGATCCCGTTCAGTATCTCAAGGACTTCGGCAGCAAAATGCCCGAGGCGAGGCCTTCGATGCTTCTGGATCTCAAGGCGCAGCGACTCACTGAAGTCGATGCGATCAACGGCATGGTGCCGCAGGTGGCCAAGGCGCAGGGGCTCAACGCGCCTTATAACGAAGTGATCACCGCTCTGATCAAAGCCAAAGAGTCAGAGTTTTCGAATTGAATCCTAAGAGATCGGGCCGAGGATAAGGACGCAGGCCCGGTCGCTTTCAGTTGGGCTTTGCCTCGCCGGCGCTCTGCAAATGCTCTTTGACCAGTTTCTGAAAAAGGTGCACGCCCTTTTCATGTCGCGGGCTGAGCGGCCCAGGCTGGTAACCCCCCGAAAGATAGTTCTGATGGATATGCGTGCAGATATCAAAATCCTGCTCGATGACGGCAATGTTCCGCTCGATAGTGTCTTGGCGCGCCTCACGGGCTTCGTCTGAAAGATCCGCAAAATAAAAATCGTAAATTAACTCTGTCCGATCGACACCCAGGGGATTGATACGCGAGGTATTCATCCCACCGTTAAAGAAAGATAGGGTCCAATTCGGCCACATCCACAGCCAGCGCCCGCGGTAGAAAAGATCGCCTTTGGTCGGTGCCGTCATGCGGACGAGATTGTCTTTTGCCGTGGTCTCAAACTGTTCAAAGTCGATGGCCTTGAAGAACTCAGGATGAATTCCCGGGATGTGATAACCCTCAACAAAATTATCGGTGTAGATCTTCCAATTGGCGTCAAATACCAGGGTTCTTTGTTCTGTCCAGTGGTAGTCCTCAATCGGATCCTGCCCGATCTCATTCAAGAGCCCGCCCAACTGGTCAGTCAGCCCCTTCGGACTTTCGACACAGGCAAAAACCAGCCCGCGCCAAGTCGCAACAGAGATGTCATGCAGCGGCCAATCCTCAAGCGTTAATGACGCCTCGCCATCGGCATGAGAAAACCACGGGGCTCTTTCAAGTGAGCCGTCGAGCCGGTAAACCCAATTATGGTAAGGACAGCGAATGGACCTGCAGCGGCCCTGCCCGGGTTCAAGCAGCATTGCGCCGCGGTGACGGCAAAGATTTCGAAAGCCGCGCAGTTCGCCGTCCTCACCCAGCACGACAAAAACCTTCGTGCCCGCAATATCGGTCGCGACGTAGTCACCCTTTTCGACAAATCGGCTGCGTGGCGCGATCAACTGCCAATTGCTATTGAAGATGCCGGACTGCTCCTCACGGTAAATGGCAGGATCAGTGTAGTACCGTGCCTCCAGGTTCTCTTTAAACATCAGTTGCGCCGTCCTGGCTCAGGTGCCGCAGAAAGTGGCGTGCACCACTTCTTCCGGTTTGGGCGGTTTCTGGAATTCAATGTGCTCAGGCTGCTCATCGAAGGGCCGGGCCAGGATCCCATGCAGCTTGAAGAAAGGAGCGAGATCACCGTGGTCTTCTGCCGCGCGAATGACTTCTTCCACCCGGTGATTGCGCGGAATGTACGCGGGATTCACCGACGCCATACGCTCACGTCGCAGTTTGGAGTCAACGCCCTGTTGCTTCAGCCTCGCCCGCCAGCGTCTCGCCCAGGCATCAAACGCGGCAGGATCATCAAAAAGTGTCCGTATCGTGTCGTCTTCAGGGCCTGTCTCATCGTCAAGATCTGAAAGACGCCGAAAAACAAGCGTGAAATCGGCGTGCTGATCCGCCATGACATCCAGCAGGTCTGTCATGAGCGTGATGTCATCCGCCTCTGTCGTTTCCAGGCCCAGTTTTTTGCTTGCTCCGTCGTTGTAGGCCGCTTCAAATTTGGCGGGAAAGGTATCAATGGCCTGCTGGGCGAGTTCCAGGGATTTTTTGTTGTCAGAATCAAGGATAGGGATCAGTGTCTGGGCCAGACCCGCAAGATTCCAATGAGCAATCGGGGCCTGGTTGGCATAGGCATAGCGGCCCTGATGGTCGATTGAACTGAATACCGTGCCGGGATGATAGGTATCCATAAAAGCACACGGACCATAGTCGATCGTTTCCCCGCTGATCGAGGTGTTGTCGGTATTCATCACGCCATGGATAAATCCAATCAGCTTCCAGGACGCCACCAGCAACGCCTGGGCATCCATGACGGCTTCAAGCAATGCGAGATAGGGACGCTCGCTTTGCCCTGCATCCGGGTAATGGCGGTCGATGGCATGATCAGCCAACTGTCGCAAGGCGTCAGTATCCTGGCGAGCTGCAAAAAACTGGAAAGTTCCCACCCGGATATGACTGCTCGCCACGCGGGTTAACACCGCCCCGGGGAGCGCACGCTCCCGACGGACCTCCTCTCCTGTTGTGACCGCGGCGAGAGCTCTTGTGGTGGGCACCCCAAGGACATGCATGGCTTCACTCACCAGATACTCCCGAAGCACGGGGCCAAGAACCGCGCGGCCATCTCCATTTCTTGAAAACGGGGTTCGGCCGCTGCCTTTCAGCTGAATGTCCCGACGATGGCCTGTCTCATCAGTGACTTCCCCAAGCAAAATGGCGCGCCCATCGCCGAGTTGCGGCGCCCAACCGCCGAACTGAAAGCCGGCGTAGGCCATTGCCAGCGGCTCCGCGTCTGCGGGCAGCTTGTTGCCGCAAAGAATCTCGATACCTTCGGGCGAACGCAACATCGCCGGATCAAGGCCCAACTGCCCAGCGAGCGCATCGTTGACCTGGACGAGTTTCGGATCCGCTACCGGCGTTGGTGACAGGCGGGCGAAAAAATGCTCCGGCAACCTTGCGTAGGAGTTATCGAATCCAAAAATGGGTGCGTTCAAGGGCTAAGCTCCACAAAGCACTTCCGTCAGGCGGCTGCCTGAAATTAAAAGTCATGACGCCTCGATTCTATCCGTTGCGGATAGGCTCTCAAACCCGACAGGCGTTATAGTTTTGCACGTTGGCACAGCTCTCTCCATGAGGCTTAAAGAAATCTGGATTTCAGTTACCTGGTTTCATGAGTTATGAAGATCACAAAAATTAAAACCTATGTTGTTCCCGCCCATGTCTCCGACAGCGACTGGGCCTTCGGCAAGGCTTTTGTGCTGGTCAAAGTGGAGACTGACGAAAGCCTTTCTGGATGGGGCGAGGCCTACGTGCCGAATGATTGCGAACTTGCCATCGCAGCCCTCGTCGACGCACTGGCAAGATATCTCGAAGGCAATGACGTGCCGCAAATTGCCCAATTTCGTCACAACGCCGTGCACAGCTTTGCCACCCTGCAGACGGGGCTGCATTTTTCATGCGCCGTTGCCGGAATAGAAACCGCGCTGTGGGATCTGCAGGGCAAAGCGCAAGCGCAGCCCGTGTATCAACTCCTGGGCGGCGCCTGCCGGGAAGCGGTTGCCGTCTATGCCAACTGCCATGCCAACAAAGACTTCCCCTTTGAAGATGTTATCGACTATGCAAGAGGCCAATATGAGGCGGGATTTAATCGGGTCAAGGTCTATCCTTTTTGGAACGACACCGGCATTGACGAGGGACTGACGCACCTCAGACAACTGCGCGAATCACTGCCGGCGGAATGCGATATTCTGGTGGATGCCTGGCGCGCGCTGGATTATGAGTCAGCGAAAACCGTGCTCAACACGCTTGAAGCGATGGGTATCCACTGGCTGGAGGACCCCGTACCTACCGAGGATTTTCAATCGCTTGCCCGCCTTGCTGAATCTGGGTCTGTCGACATTGTGACGGGTGAGACCCTGAGTGACGAAGCCGGGTTCTCTCAGCTTTTAAACCACCGCGCCGCCGACATACTGAATCCGGATATCGCTTGCGTAGGCTTAAGCGCGATCACCTCGGTAGCAGCATCCGCCCGGGCGGCGTCCTGCAAGGTGGCTATTCATAACTTCAACAGCATGGGACCAGCGCTTGCCACAAGTCTCAGTGCCGGCGCAGCGATCGAAAACCTGGCCGGCGTTGAGTATTTCTCAAGGTTTAAGGCAGGGACTGACGTCTTCTGTCGACTGAACTGGCAGCAAACCCAAAACGGCTCGTTCTCCCTTTCGAAAGAACCGGGGCTTGGCATCAGCGTGGATGAATCCATCCTGGCGGACTTTGATTACCGGCCGGCGGCCAAGCGTCCCTGGCCCGGGTAAACGGTCTGGAACCTAGATCACCCGGGGAAACGTTGCGCACTCAAGGGATCCGCCGTCCACCAGGTTGTCGCCACGCTCGTTGGGATTGCACTCCCACTGCTTATCGGCATAACGGGCATCATCGCCAAACCAGTGTGTACAGATCACACGACGGCGGCGGCGCTTTTGCAGGTTGCCCGGAGCGCTGTGGTGCGTTCGGAAATTGAGGATCGCGCAGTCACCGGCATTCATGGGCGCGCTGGCAATTTCAAAACCTTGCGTTTCTTTATCCCAGTCCGGCGGGCTGGGATTGGTCTGCCCCTGCATGCCTTTCTTGGTGAAGAAATCAATGCCTTTGAAGTCCTGATTCATTTTGTGGGACCCCAACACAAAACGCAGGGCCGTGTCTTCGGGCACATCATCTAACGCCATCCAGACGTTACAGACCTGCGTCCCTGACACTGGCCAGTACGCCTCGTCATAGTGCCATGGGGTTTTTGCACTGGTGCCGGGCTCCTTGACGATCGCCATATCAAAGTACAGCAGCAGGCCGCGGCTTCGCATGACCGTTTTGGCCAGTCTGGCCGCGGGCGATTCAAAGCTGAACTTCGCAAAAGACGGCAGACGCGGCCACAGGAAAGTATCAAAGAAGAAAAGACCCTTTTCACCGGACTCCACATGATCCTCGCGAAGCGCGCTTCGGCTCGCGGTTCCGATCGCGGCCGCCACAGCACGCCGGCCCTGGGCGACCCATGCCTCGTCAAAAGCATTCTTGAGACACACCACCCCATCGCGCTCATAGGCTTTGATCGCAGCCGCAGTGGGCAGGCCGTCTTTGCCGAGGGAGTATCGCTTAAGCGTTTTCACTTGTTGAAGTCTTCTTTCTGTTTGACCGGCTAGCATATTACCGACACTCTGCAACTGCTGAGACCCTTAGTCCAGCACGCATGTTCGCCAGTAGCCTTCGTATGGAGAGCTAGCGATAGGTTGTCCATTAGATGCCCTCACCGCTATCCGTTTTTCATCGTCGTTTACAGTCTCAGTCGAGGAAGTCCAATATCTATAACTTGTTTGCCAAGCGCCTCCAAACACCTCGCGCGCTGCCCAGATGCACTGCATCTCATCCTGACTTGGCAACCGCCAGCCTTCAATTTCGCACAGGGTGTCTGACGGCTTCGCGGTGTTACGCCCGTGAGGTTGATGAGCAAGGACAGGTCCTGAATATTGACAACCGGGAATGCGATAAAAGAAGTCAGGGACGTTGCTGACACACGTATTGCTTTCTCCATCATATTCCTCGCCCGCCGGACACGAGCAGAAGGGATGAGTCCCTGTGGCCTCGGCGGGGCAAAGTTGGATGGGCCCGCTGCCGATTCCCTCGCTGGTATCAAGACAAGCGTTACTCGACACATCGTAGCCTTTATCGGTTGGACACGAGCAATCGGGATACGTCCCTGTGGCGTCTATCGGGCAGTCAAGGTTGCCGACCCCACCGCTGATATCAAGGCAGGCGTTACTGGAAAGATCGTAGCCTTGGCCTGTCGGACACGAGCAGTTGGGATAAGCTCCTGTGGCGGTAGCAGGGCAAGATGCAGGCCCAAGATCAGGCGCCCCATCACCATCGCTATCACAGCGCTCGGGATCTGCCCTGTGGGTCTCAGTCACTGTCCAGCCCGCAGCCTTGGGATTGGCCTTAATCAGCTTGGCGATAGCGGTGAAGTCATAGGTGACCTTAACGGTTTCGCCGGTACAGGCGAGTGGGATCCGGATCCTGGCTCTTGGGTTGGTCAGCGGGTTGAGCTGCTCACTGGCGGTGGACTTTGCCCCAACGGCAGAGGCAGTGACCCGTACCAGTTTTGCCTTCACATCGTCTTTTACAACACAGTCGCCGCCCGTCTTGCTCGATTGAAGATTCCAGGTGAGATGAATAAGTGAGCCGGTGGTTTGTTCGGGATTCAGGCCATAGACGTAGATCTGGTCACAGTAGTTAGGCGTATTGGTCCCCGGGCTTGGATCGTTGCCGTTGGGAATGCCGTCGCCGTCAATGTCGAGATCGGAACTATTGGGAATGCCATCACCATCGATATCCGGATCATAGATATTGCCGATGCCGTCGCCATCAAGATCTTCTTTTTCAAGACCGGCTTCGGTGCTGCTTTTGCTGCAGCCCGCGATAGTGAGGGCAC
>WTHR01000239.1 GCA_011523045.1 Gammaproteobacteria bacterium
AACTCAGTAGAAGGTGCAGATCTCTTCGAGGCTTCGGCGCTCGATGTCCGGCACCGTAACGCCCTCTGCGGGATAGCCCGTCACCAGAATAAGAAAAGGCCGTTCGTTGGAAGGGCGGCCCAGTACTTCATTGAGAAACTTCATGGGGTTGGGCGTGTGGGTCAAGGACGCAAGACCGACGTTATGCAGCGCATTAATCAGAAAACCGGTTGCCAAGCCTGTGGACTCATAAGGATAGTAGTGCTTAGTGCGCTCGCCTTTTTCATCGGTGCGGTTGACCAATGCAAACACCACAATCAGATAAGGCGCCGTTTCCAGAAAGGGCTTTTTTGCATCGGTGCCAAGGTGCGAGAGCGCATCGAGCCATTCATCTGAGGCGCGGTGTTCATAAAAGGCGCGCTCCTCAGCCTCGGCAGCCTCGCGAATCTGGCGCTTGATCTTTGGATCGCCCACCACGGCAAAATGCCAGGGCTGCTGATTGGCACCGCTCGGCGCAGTGCTGGCTGTTTTGATACAGGATTCGATCACCTCGCGCGGCACTGGCGCATCAGAAAAATCGCGCACGGTGCGGCGCATATTAAGGATGTCGTGCAGCGCCTCGGCGCGCGAGCGCATTTCGTCCTCGGAATAACGCGGATACGGCGCCAGCGCAACGGAAGGAATCGGGGAGGCCATAACGTCGTCCTTTACGTCTAATTACTTAATGGCGCAAGGTCCTGCTAAATGCTCGCGCTGAGCTCCTTGATCCGCCGATTCAGAATCTCGTCATTCTCCGAATAGTCCACCGGGCAGTCGATAAGATGAACGCCCGGCTCTGACAGACAGGTATCGAGAATCTTCGAAAGATGTTCTGCGCTGGCGACACGATGGCCGCGCGCGCCGTAACTCTCGGCATACAGGACAAAGTCAGGATTATTGTATTCAAGGCCCCAGTCCTTGAGCCCCATGTTGGCCTGCTTCCACCGGATCATGCCGTAGGCGCTGTCGTTGAGGATAAGCACCGTCAGGTTGAGTCCCAGACGGACCGCCGTTTCCAGCTCCTGCGAGTTCATCATGAACCCGCCATCGCCGCAGATCGCCATGATCTTTTTTTCCGGATGCACCAGACACGCGCCCATGGCTGAGGGCAGACCTGCCCCCATGGTCGCCAGAGCGTTATCCAGCAGAACCGTGTTGGGCTCGTTGGCCGGATAATTTCTCGCAAACCAGATCTTGTAGACCCCGTTGTCCAGACAGATAACGCCGTCTCTAGGCATCGCGTTGCGAACGTCTCTCACCAGCCGCTGCGGCAGGACGGGAAAGCGGTCATCGTCCGCGCCGTCCTTAAGGTTTGCAGCCTGGTGGGTCTTGATCTCCAGCATCCTGCTGAAGTCCCAATTTGCCGATTGCGTCAACGCGTTCTTGATCTGCCAGATGGCGTTGCCGATATCCCCAATCACTTCGATCTGCGGAAAATAGACCGGATCAACCTCCGCCCGATTGAATGAGATGTGGATGACCTGGGCGCCCCCTTCGCTCATAAAAAACGGCGGCTTTTCGATCACGTCATGGCCCACATTGATAATGAGGTCAGCCGCATCGATCGCCCGATGCACAAAATCCCCGGCGCTCAGCGCGGCGTTGCCCATAAAGAGCGCATGCTCCTCGTCGACGACGCCTTTGCCCAGTTGGGTGGTGACAAAGGGAATGCCCAGACTGTCAACCATCTCGGTCAGCATACGTCCGGTCACTTTACGGTTGGCACCAGCCCCAATAACGAGGATCGGAGCCCGTGCCTCGCTGATGGCCCGCACTGCGGCGTCGATGGCTTTTGCCTCCGCAATGGGTCGGCGGGTCTGATTGGGTTCGATTGGCAGAAGATCGGTCTGCTCGTCGGCAATGTCTTCCGGCAACTCCAGATGGACCGCACCGGGCTTTTCATCCTCTGCCAGACGAAACGCCTCGCGGACACGACTGGGGATGTTGTCGCCGGCAACAATCTGATGCGTGTACTTGGTCAGCGGCCCCATCATGTCAACAACATCGAGTATCTGGAACCTGCCCTGTTTGGACTTCTTAACCGGCTTCTGACCCGTCAGCATCATCATGGGCATCCCGCCCAACTGCGCATAGGCGGCCGCCGTGACGAAGTTGGTCGCTCCCGGGCCAAGCGTTGAAAGACAAACGCCCGTCTTGCCGGTGAACCGCCCGTAGGTCGCCGCCATGAAGCCTGCCGCCTGTTCGTGCCGGGTCAGGATGAGCCGGATCTTCTCTGAGCGCGACAAGCTGTCAAGAAAATCGAGGTTCTCCTCGCCGGGAATACCAAAAACGTACTCGACGCCCTCTGTCTCGAGGGCTTTTACAAACAGATCCGAAGCTTTCATATGGGTTTCCTTAAATCACCGACTGGCCTGGCTACGCCCTTCCAACCTGGAACGCACACGGTCATAAGAGTCCTGTCATTATCGGTACTTTAGCGCGTAAGGCAAAGGAGCGAGATTTTGACTCTCGCCGCTTCGAGCGGGCGTTTTGAAGCGCTCTTTGACTCAATAAAGCACCGACATCCGGGCATGAGGTCGTGCCGGAAGCGCTTAAGTTTGGCGCTGACGGTCAGTTGGGGGCGTCGGGCCTGTTTGCGTCGATGGAGCGGTAGAAGGACTGGATCACCGGATCACACTTGATATCGCCCGCGCTCAAGGGGCGATTGAATGAAATGCCGTCGAGGGTGCGGCAGCGGCTTAAGGCGACATAGGCCTGGCCCGGCGCAA
>WTHR01000062.1 GCA_011523045.1 Gammaproteobacteria bacterium
CTTGATCAAGCGGGTCGTGGACCGGTTATGCCGCGACCATAAACAGTTGAAGCATTTTGCTACCCTGTCACCGTTGCCGGGATTTGAGCGATGGTTGACGGAGGAGCACGAACACCCCAGCGATCAACAGCATCCACGTGTCCAAAAGGGTCTTGAGGTTTTGGCCGGTGCCGGCGCGCTTGAGCGTATGTTTGTCGATCGCAGTTGGCTGCGGGATGAGGCCGCTCTTGCCAAGGTCTCTCAGCCGCTCACAGTATTGGCCGCGCATTACCTGATGCGGGAGAAGTATGGGGAAGGCGCACGGGATCGCGTCGCAAACTTCCATCTATCGAACGGCGCCAGTATCGAACGCATCAATTTTCCCGCCGATGTCAGTCGGCGCGGCCAGAAGCAGTCAGCCGGGCTGATGGTGAATTACCGCTATCGGCTAAAGGACATCGAAACCAATCACGAGTCTTACCAGGGCAAAGGCGAGATTGCCCATTCGCGCGCCATCAGTGCTCTGTTGAAAACCCAGCTTTAGACCGAGCCAGGACCGGCTCCGGCAGAATTTCTGATCTGGGTTAAGAAAAACGACTTTCAGGGTTGACAAAATAGGGATGCGTTATAAAATGAGAATCATTCGCATTAAGTTTAACGTGACCCAATAGAAACCCAGTCTGGAGACCTTGATGAAGCTTTCGTTTTTCCGCAGCCTTGCCACCGCCTTGGTGGTCCTCGCAATGAGTCTTTCCCCGGTCATGATGCAGGCCGCGGAGTCCAATGAGGTCAATGTCTACAGTTATCGGAAGCCTCAGCTCATCGATCCGATGTTTGAGGTCTTTACTGAGCAGACCGGCATCAAGGTGAATTCAGTTTTTGCCAAAAAAGGCATGCTGGAGCGCCTCAAGAGTGAGGGAAGAAACAGCCCTGCCGATCTGGTGTTCACAGTCGACATTGGCCGGCTTTCCGACATTAAGGATGCTGGGCTGACGCAGCCCGTTGATAGGGTGCAAGTCAACGGCAACATCCCAACTCACTATCGGGATCCGGAAGGGCACTGGTTTGGGCTGACGACCCGTGCCCGGATCATTGTGACGTCGAAAGACCGCGTCAAACCCGGCGAAATCACTACCTACGAGCAACTGATTGACGCCAACTGGAAAGGGCGTATTTGTACGCGTTCCGGCAAGCATCCCTACATGGTGGCGCTGACCGCGAGCATGATTGCCCATCATGGTGAGGCAGAAGCCAGGAAATGGCTCGCCGGGCTGAAGAGGAATCTGGCACGCAAACCCCAGGGCAATGATCGGGCTCAGGTGAAAGCCATTAAGGAAGGCGAGTGCGATCTTGCTGTCATCAATCACTATTACATGGTGAAAATGCTCAAAGATCCGGAGCAGGTTGCCTGGGCAAATGCTGTGAATATGGTTTTCCCGAACCAGGATGGTCAGGGCACGCACATGAATGTCAGTGGTATGGCCCTGACCAGACACGCTCCCAACAAGGCCAACGCGATCAAACTGATGGAGTTTCTGGCGAGCGCGCAGGGGCAGGAAATGTACGTTCAGAAAAATGGCGAATACCCGGTAAAGGCGGGCGTCCCTCTAAGTGCGCTTCAGAACTCCTGGGGTTCATTTAAAGCCGATTCGCTGAGTCTTGCTGTGGTTGCTGATCATCGTGCTGCCGCTATTCGACTGGCTGATGAGGTGGGCTATAACAACTGAAGCGTCAATCGAGTATGGCGCTTTTTAAATTCAGATGAGCCTGATTTACAGTCACTCGCTTCCGCTCTCTCCATCATTTTGGCTTCTGTAATCTCTACCGGTCAGGGTGAAAACCCTCATGAGCATCTCAGGCGGCCGCGTCGCGCTTTGAATTGGTGGACTGGCGGCGCTATTCTGCTCGCCGCGCTTGCCGTAATGCCTGTCGGTGCGGTTCTCGTGTTTGTTTTTGGCGACAGCGGCGATATCTGGGCGCATCTGGTGAAGACGTCGCTTTTTGGTTATGTCAAGACGACGTTGTGGTTGATGCTGGGGGTGGGTGTCAGCGTTCTTGTCACCGGTGTCTCGACCGCCTGGTTGGTGACGATGTGTCGCTTTCCAGCAAGAAAAGTCTTCGAGTGGCTGCTTTTGCTACCGCTGGCAATGCCCGCGTATGTGATTGCCTATGCTTACACGGATTTTCTGGAATTCGCGGGACCCGTCCAGGGACTGTTGCGAACGATCTTTGGCTGGCAGACCGCAAGGGACTACTTCTTTCCAGAAATCCGCTCCTTGGGGGGTGCCATTATGATGATGGGACTCGTTCTCTACCCATATGTCTATCTCCTTGCCCGGTCTGCGTTTTTAGAGCAATCCGTAAACGTTCTGGAGGCGAGCCGAACACTCGGGAGAGGACCCTGGCGGACGTTCAGTTCTGTCTCGCTCCCGGCGGCACGGCCGGCGATTGCTATCGGA
This sequence comes from Gammaproteobacteria bacterium, assembly GCA_011523045.1. GTDB lineage: Bacteria > Pseudomonadota > Gammaproteobacteria > Arenicellales > UBA868 > UBA868. The sequence goes on from WTHR01000062.1 coordinate 2,439, forward strand.
GTGTCTCTCGCGCTGATGGAGACCCTGAACGACTACGGTACCGTGGATTTTTTTGCGGTCTATACGATGACGGCCGGGCTCGTTGATGTCTGGTTAGGTATGGGCAGCCTCGCTGGCGGCGCCCAGATCGCGACGACCATGCTGGTGTTTGTGGTTTTGCTGATCATGCTGGAGAGAATGAGTCGTCGGCATCAAAAGCTGTATCAGCAGGCCGGTAGCCGTTACAAACCTTTGCCGGCGTACCGATTGCGTGGAGCAAAAGCGCTCGCTGCCGTTACGGCGTGTGCTCTGCCTGTGTTGGCTGGAT
>WTHR01000135.1 GCA_011523045.1 Gammaproteobacteria bacterium
CTCCTATCGCATCCGCCCAGCGAAACCCGAGCATCACCCCCAGCACCCCAGCGATCACGATTAGCGAAGAAAAGGCATCAGTCCGACTGTGCCAGGCGTTGGCCTGGAGCAAAGCGGAATCGAGCTTTCTGCCGACTCGGACGGTGTACTGATACACAGCCTCCTTCGCGACCACCGAAACCGCGGCCACCGCAACTGCGAGCCATCCTGGCGCCATCAACTCACCGCTGCCTCTCAGTCGCGATAACGCATCCCACGCAATGCCCAGTGCAATCGCCGCGAGAGACACTGCCAGCAAAGCAGTGGCAATTGCCTGGATACGTCCGTGCCCATAGGGATGCTCTGAGTCCGCTTCTTGGCTTGAATGACGAGCGGCGACGATAACTAGAAGATCAGTCGCGAGATCAGAAACAGAATGAATCCCGTCTGCAATCAGGGCCTGTGATTGGGCAACGATCCCGCCGGTGAGCTTGCCGAGGGCAAGCAGGCCATCTACGACACTCCCAACAACCGTAACATTTCGGATAACGGGATAATCGGATGCGCTCCGGGAATTTCTGTCCATAGAGAAAGTCTATCAGTGTATGTCGGGTATCCAGAGACTCAAATTATCGCACCGGTTTCGGCCCGAACAATGGGCGGACCCTGCCGTTTCTGAGATAATCCGGCCTCCCTTGATGTTTGATAACGAAAAATCTGCTCTGCTTAATGCGCATTCTGATCAGCAATGACGATGGGTACCTTGCAGCGGGACTCGCAGCACTCAACGCAGCGGTCTCGTCAATTGCCGAGACCTTTGTAATCGCCCCTGATCGTAACCGTAGTGGCGCAAGCAACTCCCTCACACTGACCCGGCCGCTTAGAGTCAGCACAGCCCCGAGTGGCTTTCATCGTCTCGACGGCACCCCCACCGATTGTGTCCACGTTGGCTTAACCGGCCTCATGGACCCGGAGCCAGACATGGTTATCGCGGGAATCAACCACGGGGCGAATCTTGGTGATGATGTTCTCTACTCCGGCACCGTGGCGGCCGCGATGGAGGGGCGCTACCTGGGGTTCCCGGCTGTTGCCATTTCACTCGCAGGCTCAAACGCTCAACACTTTGATTCCGCGGCTCGGACAGCGCTCCAAGTGCTGGAGCGCATGCAGGAACACCCTTTGCCGCGCGACAGTATTCTTAATATCAACGTGCCGGACCTGCCATTTGAATCAATCAAGGGATTTCGGGCTACAAGACTGGGCTGTCGACATAAATCCGATCCTGTTATCCGTTCGCAGGACCCAACCGGCAGGGAGATCTACTGGGTCGGCCCTGCGGGGGAAGGTCAGGACTGTGGAGAGGGGACAGACTTTCTTGCCATCGAGCAAGGCTACGTTTCGGTCACTCCACTCCAGATCGATCTGACTCGTCACGGTCAACTAGAGCAGATTCAGAGTTGGTTGACTGCGTGAGCGAGAGGGCGCAACCTGATCATCACCGTTTTGGCGGTTTTATTTCCCAACGGTCACAGCAAAGGTTGTTGGACAGCCTTCGCGCCAAAGGTATAAGAAACGAGGACGTGTTGGAGGCTTTTGCCAAGATCCCCAGGCACGAATTTGTCGAAGAGGCACTGCGAAGCCGTGCCTATGAGGACACTGCTTTGCCAATCGGCTATCAACAGACTATTTCCCAACCCTACGTGGTTGCACTGATGACCCAACTTCTCCTGACCGGACGCGATCGGCTTAAACGCGTACTGGAGATTGGGACAGGGTCAGGGTTCCAAACCGCGGTACTTTCCCGGGTCTCTGCCCGTGTATTTTCCATAGAACGGATCGGCGCGCTGGCTGAGCGGGCTTATCAGAAGTTGGGGAGCCTTGGCATTGAGAACGTCTCACTACGGCATGGCGATGGCGCAAACGGATGGAGCGCCAAGGGGCCGTTTGACGGGATTATCCTGACCGCCGCGCCACGGCGCGTCCCTGAAAACCTTTTTTCGCAATTATCGGACCAGGGCGTACTGGTGGCGCCTGAGGGCAGCAACCGTCAGCAACGCCTGCTGTACTGGATGAAACAGGATGGCATTGCAATTCGCCATCAATCAATCGATGTCATATTTGTTCCACTGAAATCCGGTCAAGCCTGATGAAAATTTTCTCACGCCTGTATGATCTTGTCCTGTCGTGGGCATCCCACCCTAAAGCGCCGCGTTACCTCGGCGCATTATCCTTTGCGGAATCTTCCTTTTTCCCAATTCCACCGGATGTTATGTTGGCTCCAATGGTGCTGGCACAACGCCACCGTGCCTGGTTCTTTGCAGCACTTACGACCCTGTGGTCAGTGGTTGGAGGTGTTGCAGGGTACCTGATCGGCATGTTTCTCTTTGGGCTCGTTGCCGACCCAATTATCCAATTTTATGACGCCCAGGCGGCGTTTGATTCGGCTCGGGAACAATTCCAGAAGCATGGTGTCTGGATTGTTTTTCTGGCGGGTTTCACACCGATCCCATACAAACTCTTTACGATCAGCGCAGGATTGGCCTCTATGAGCCTCGTACCATTTGTGGCAGCTTCCCTGGTCGGACGCGGCGCACGTTTTTTTCTTGTTGCAGGGCTTATCTACGCCGGGGGAGAACGTTTTGAAGCGCAACTGCGCCGGTATGCAGACGGCATAGGCTGGGCAATGGTCGTCTTAGTGGTCGTTGGGCTTTTATTCTTTTATGTCTAGCCAATCACGGGATATCACTTTGAG
>WTHR01000206.1 GCA_011523045.1 Gammaproteobacteria bacterium
CATTCAAGCGCCCGCGATCTGCGGCGCTAAAGACGTAGTTAACTCAGCGCGGGATAAGGGCTTTCAGCAGATCCTGCGCAAAGTCCTCGACGGGCGGCGTGGCGAGACCCACCACCTTGGCACGATCATCGATGCGACGTAATTCGAGCGCTGCATCACAGGCCGGCAGTTTTGCAAACGCCTCGACTTCCGTTCGTTCCATGGGCCCGCCCTGCTTGCGCAGGCTGATCCTGGAACCTTCTGACAGGCCATCCCAGTAACCGGTTTCCGTTGCGCAGAGGTACCGCTTGGCGGGTACATGCAGGCGCACCGGTTCTGTGACCTCCGGCAAAAACGCCTGCGAAAGCCAGTTGGCCCCGACGATCTCGTGCCTCAAATCGCGGTCCTGGTTGCGCTCATCCTGCGCGGCATCTGCCATCAGAAAGTGGCCGATATCGTGCAATAAGGCCGCAGCAACCGCCACGCTGGTGCCCTGCTCCGAGCGGGCCAGCAAGGCGCTTTGCACGGCATGCTGCAGCTGACTGATCTCCTCGTCGTAACACCAGTCAACACCGCGCTCCACGAGGACTGCGAGCAAGCCCTCCACAAACCCCCTGTCATCCTGACAGTCTGACCTTCTTGGGACCGGTGTCTTGGCCATCTTAAGGGTGGGGCTTTCTCACGGCCCAGTCGTCGATCGGTGAGCGGGCCATATCGAACGCGGGAGAGGTGTCCATAAAATCGTGGGTGTGCACGATGATCGTGTCATCGCGAAACAGCACGACCCCATACGCCGGCGGTTCGAAGTTGCCCTTAAGGGAGCTGTCCGTCATATCGAGCTGCACCTGGTGGTTCATCGCCCGCAGGCTGGACATCGGGATACCCAGCCAACTGCCTGATAAGGGTCGGTGGATGTGGCCGAAAAAAAGATGGCGGATCTGGTTACGGTAAGGCCTGACGATCTGCGAGAAGGCTTCTTTTTGTACGAGCGAAATCCGATCCAGTGCCGGGATGCCGATATCAAACGGCGGATGGTGCATGAAAAGATAGATCTCTTTTTCGGCGGCGGCTGCCAACTGCTGCTCAAGCCATTTAAGCCGGGCCTCACAGTACCAGCCCTCATGGTGGCCGGGCTCATTCGTATCAAGATAGATAAAGCGCCCTGCGGGCAGATCCTCAACAGATTGAATAAATCCGTTTTCATCAAAAGGGTGATCCGGGAACCACTGCCGGAACACATCCCGGTTATCGTGGTTGCCGACCAGAAGCCGAAGGGGGACCTTCAGTTGATCGAGATGACGCTTTAAATGGTCAAATGCCTCGGTCTCACCCCAATGCGTCAGATCGCCGGTAATGACGCACCGTACTGCATCGGCATGATGCCGATTGATATCTTCAATACACCGCTCAAGCGCAACCGCTGGATCACGGCCGTAGAGGGTTTCGCCTTCTGGAATAAAGTGGGTGTCGGTGAAGTGAATGATTTTCACGGTGTGAATCCCGATTTCCTGAGCATCCGAAGTGAAGGGAGTTTGCGGTTAAGGTGAATCGTTGTCCAGCCAGTCGGGGCAAGAAATTCCTCGAAAAAAATATCTCCGGATACTATGATGAGGTGCGCCAGTGCACGTAAGTCACCACTTCGTCGCGGCGCACTTTCACAACTTCTCCTATGGGCAATCACTTTCGGTAGGCAAAATGACCCTGCATCCTAGTTCCCGGCCGGCACTTGTCGTCGTATGGCAAAGATAGCGATATTTGGACTCGCCAAATCCGGCACCACAGGACTCTAGTCGAGTCTCATAAAGAGTTATCCGCGGCGGTATCTGCAATTCTTTGAGGGTCAGTTCCTGCCATCGAGATACAACAAGTATCTGGGCTGGGGAAATCCGGTAACCAACCCAAAGCATCTGATCAATAAGGAGATCATAGGGTCCGGCTTCGACTTTTCCTGTCTCGACAACTACGACAAAGTCATCTGGCTGGTGCGCGATCCCCGTGACCGGCTTGTGAGCTACATCCTGTATCGTCACTACGACCACCTCTACGACGATGAGGACTTTGTCCGCCAACAACTGCGGCTCTTGGAGCAAAAAGAACGAGATCCTGATTCGGTCTCCTTGGTAGAACTTGAGACCCGCCTTGCTCTGCCGAGCCCCGCTTTAAACTCAGCGTTCTTCTGGAGCGACCATCTGAAATGGGATGCCCTGGATAAAACCGTAAGCCAAGGGCGCGCGTTCCTTTTTAAGTACGAGGATTATGTAGACCACAACTTTGACTTACTGGAAGATTTTTTGGGTGTGCGCATCAAAATCGACACCAAGGTGCCGAAACAGTTTTGCCGTGTGATCCGCAGCAAAGCTCATGGGTTCTGGCGGCATTGGTTTACCGAGCGGGATATGGAGCATTACCGACCCCTTTTTCAGCCGTTTCTCGAAAGATACGGCTACGCCGACGATTGGCTATTGGAGGATCCGAGAGAAATTAACCCGGACCATTGCTCACACTACGTTCGGAAAATCATCAATGAACGCAGAGAAGCGGAAGACTTAACGCCGGTGGTTTGAGTCATTAGGGCAGGGCTCAAAGTCACGATTGGGTTACAGGCTGCGCTACCAGTCATCCCGGTTTTATGGTGCAGTGTTCGCGCTCCTGCAGCCGCGCCAAATACCGGGAAAGATGCGTAAACGCGGCAAGATGGCCGGTATTGGCCGCCCAGTTGATGCTCCACCCAA
>WTHR01000059.1 GCA_011523045.1 Gammaproteobacteria bacterium
ACCTACGACCTTCGCATTACGAATGCGCTGCTCTACCAACTGAGCTACACCGGCAACAGACCTGTCGGCGCGTGGATTATACGGAGATTCCAACAGCGATAGTGTGCCAACCGCCGATTAAATCGGTCTTACCTTCGAATCCATAACCCAACGCACGCGACACTCATGAAAAACTTCCGCTCGTGTTGTCGAATAAGAAAGGGCTCATCTCCGATTTTCGTTTGGTGAAAATCCGGCTCAAGGAGATCTGCTACTGTGTCCATGGAAGTCACTTCTTTGCCCTCCTGAATGAATCCTCCAAGCCGCTCCTCAGGCTCCGTAAACTCATCCCACCAGGTAAAGGGGGAGCAGATGATGACTTGAGCGCCCGGTCGCGTGATATCACGAAGCCTTGACAGCACTTTTCGTGGATGCCCTACTCGATCAAGCAGATTAGCCATTATGATGACATCGAATTTACCCAATGAAACAGGTAGATTCTCCGCATCGCCTTGGCAGAATGAAACCCGTTCACGGACAAGATCAGACGGAAGTCGAACTTGCGCCGATGTACTAAGATTACCCTCTCTCGCTAACTGAAAAGTAACGAGCCCGCTCTCTTTAATCTTTTTTGCCGATTCAACAAAGGTTGTCGAGTAGTCAACGCCAACAACTGATTCGCATGCACGAACCAATTCGAAACTAATCCGACCCACTGCACAACCAAGATCGAGCGCGCGACAGCCAGTATGAAGCCGACTCTTGTCTACCCACCCCACGAGTCTCTTGTGAAATCCGAGAGCTTTGACAGGTCCAAAATCCCACGGCAACACTGACGCGTCGTTTCCGTAATGGAACACTAAATATTCGTTTAGCTGCGTCGCTGTATCGTAGTAATCTGGCATAACCCGACGGCGCCTTTAAACGTATACGTGTTTCTGGCTAAACAGTATGACCCTGTGCCACCTTAAGCCAACGTTCCACATATTCAGAATAACTCGCCTCCACGAAGATTTCATAATCCATGCCTGCATCAACCACCTGCAGCGTCGCGCCGCACCGTGCAAACCCGCCGCGGGTACACTGACCACTATCGAGAGACCGCAGGTCAAGACTAAATCCCTGGCGCAGTACGGCAACCGCATCCGCCCCTTGGACGGAAAACCCCTGAAAGTGATCGGTCACCACGGTGACGGCTGCGTGGTCGCCCGATACGGATTCTGAAAGCCTGTGAAAGAGCTCATCCTCATTTTTCAATGCTGTCCTGACCCACCAGTGATCTGAGGAGAGACTGAGCACTGAAAACGCTTCATTGATCACTGCGGTGTGTGCTGCTTTGGGAAAGGTTACATCAAGTGTGGCCTCCCAGTTGGCAGTGACAGGGGCCCCGCCACGAAGATTGATCAGGGCATAATCTTTCAAAGACGAGACTTCCACCCGATAACTCATCCGCGCATCCTCTCGCCCTTCGGATCGTAGAACACGGGCTCAGTCACGGTTGCTACGCAACTGTTTTCCAGGCCCGAAATCACCACCCTCTCGCCGTGACGCTTCTGTCCATCCTTCAATAAAGCCAGAGCAATCGTCCTTTTGAGTGTCGGACTGAAACAGGCCGCCGTGACGTGTCCCTGAAATCCCGAGCGGGAGTCGCTGCCCTGTGCCGGAAGCAGCGCCGACCCATCCGCGACTAGTGCCTGTTCATCGTCTGGAAGCAGGCCTACCACGTGTTGACGCTCCCCACCCAGCTTGACATCTCGCAGCAGGCTACGTTTACCGATGAAGTCCGGTTTGGTCATGTCAACGATCCAGCCCATTCCGGCGTCGAAGGGATTCGTAATGTTGTCACCCTCATGCCCAGGAGAGATAAATCCTTTTTCGATGCGTAATACCCCGCTTGTCTCAGAACCCACAGGCGTAATACCGAACTCTTTACCCGCCTCCATCAGAATCTTCCAGAGTTTCAGCGCAGAGCGTCTTGCCACGTTAACCTCAAAACTGAGCTCCCCCGTATAACTCACACGTGCCACGCGGACGTTTATCCCTTCAAGCGTTCCGTCGCGAAAATCAAGAAATCGAAAGGTTGGATCAAGCGAGATATCACTCTCCAGTTTGCCCAACACCGCGCGCGCCAAAGGTCCGCAGACACACATCGTAGCCCACGCTGCAGAAACATTGACTAGATACACCTTGAGATCGGTCCATTCGGTTTGAAGCAGTCGATCAATATGAGCGTACACCGCTCCCGCGGCACCGGTTCCACAAGACATCAGATAACGATTCGGGTCGACACGAAAAGTGACGCCATCGTCAAACAGGCGTCCATCCTCGCGGAGCATGAGACCAAAACGGCCACGACCCACAGGAAGATTGTCAAAACGATTGGTGTACAGCCGATTCAGGAGTTCTCCCGTATCTGGTCCCTGCAGTTCGAAGGTCCCAAGTGGGGTGCCATCGTAAATCCCACATGAAGTTCGCACCGCTGTCGCTTCCCGGGCAACGGCGTCCTCCATCGTCTCGTCTGGCCGAGGAAAGAAAAACGGCCTTCGAAAGTTGGCACCCGCCTCATCCATGGCAGCTCCGTTTTCGATGTTCCATGCCGTAATAGGCGTGGTTCTCGCTGGAATAATCAGGGGCCCACGTTCACTGCCACCTATGGCGCCGAAACTCACCGGGGCAAATGGCGGTCGAAAGGTAGTGGTTCCTACCGATGCCTGCTCCTCCCCCAACTCCCGAGAAACAAGACCGATGACGTTGGGATTACCAATTTTTCCCTGATCCACCGCCATCCCCGCAGTCGTATAGCGCTTCACATGTTCAATCGATTGGAAGTTCTCCCGCACCGCAAGCGCGATGTCCGCAGTCGTCACGTCGTTCTGAAAATCAACGAAGGCCTTGCCCTTGTCCCCTTTTTCGGGCCAGATTTGATCAATTCGGTACGGCACCTCATCCTCTGCTGCCGGCGCATTCGGCGTGCCCGACGCCCGATTACCCGCGCTTTCGCCAAATAATGAATTCGCAACATCGGTGGCTTCCTTCAACCCCTCAGCCAATGAGAATGTGCCATTGGCGCCGCCGACGGGATATGCCGCCTGTGCCCGTTCGCCAGGAATAAAGGCAGCAGAGGCCTGCTCAAAACGCGAGCGCCCGCCCGCGTGAGAATAAAGGTGAATTAGTGGGTTCCAGCCCCCCGAATGGCAAACAAGGTCGCAACGAACGGTTTTTGATCCTGCTCCACTCTGATACGTCACGCCCCTTATCCCGGAACGGCCCTGGACTCCCGTAATCCTCGCATCGACACTTACGGGAACCTCTAACTTGCTAGCAAGGCACAACTCTGCCTCGCTCGGATTTTTCCGCAGATCGAGAATCCCCTGAATTTCAATGCCGGCCGTCTTGAAGGTTTCCAGCTGCGCATACGGCGTGGAATTGTTCGTATAGATCAGCACTTTTTTGCCGGGAACCGCTGCAAACCGTCGAATATATCGGGCTGCGGCGTCAGCCAGCATTACCCCCGGCCGATCATTTCCCGGAAAAATCAAAGGCCGCTCTACAGCACCGGTGGCAATGATCACTTTCCTGGCGCGGATATGCCACAACCGCTCTTTCAACCATGACTCCGCCGGTTTGTGCTCTACCGCGATGACCATATTGTGATCGTAGTAACCTGTCGCAGTAGTGCTTTGCAGCCAGGTTACGTTGTCGCGATCCTGCAGCTCGCCAACCTCCCGTGACACCCAGTCAGAACCTGCCTGACCATCAATCTGTCGAGGATGGAACAGCAAGTGGCCGCCTGGCGACTCCTGCATATCAAGCACCATGACATCGTGCCCCGATCCCGATGCAACTTTGGCAGCCTGTATCCCGGCGGGACCCGCTCCCACAATCAGGACGTCTGTATGGTGGTTTACCCGTTCATAGCGACCCTGGTCTCGCTCTTTCGGAGAGTGGCCCAGCCCTGCCGCCTGACGGATAAATCGGCTGTAGAAGTCCCACTTTCCCGCCATGAAAGTTTTGTAATAGAACCCAGCGGGGAACAGCGGAGCCAGGACACTGTTTATTGCACGCAGATCGAATCTTGCACTCGGCCAACAGTTGACACTTCTCGCCTCAAGACCCTCGCGCAAGGGAATCTCTGTTGCTCTGAGATTCGGTTGATCCCCATCACTGACCAACTGAACAAGGCCGTTGGGCTCCTCCGGTCCACACGTGAGAAGCCCACGGGGTCGGTGATACTTGAAACTCCGCCCGACGATCAGGACATCATTCGCCACAAGCGCGGAGGCAAGAGTATCTCCCTCATACCCCTGATAACGTTTTCCGTTGAACAGAAAGCGCAAAGGACGTTGCCGATCGATGACTCCCCCACTCGCCAATCGCGTCATTTTGACCGCTCCTTGACGGGAGCAATTTCATGCGTGACCGTGTCACGATCAATCTGAAACCAGCGCGTGCATCCAGCGACATGCCACCACCACTCCCGAACGACGCCTTTGGGGTTTGTGCTGTTGAAAAGATAGTCAGCCCAGGCCTCGTCCGTCTCGGCTTCGGGATCAGGGGGTCTCTTGCGATCTGCCTCACCCGCGCAGACAAACTCGCTTTCGTTTCTTAGGCCGCACCAAGGACAGGGAATCTCCAGCATTACACAACCCCCATCAACGGTTAGCGGACACGCCGCCCTCCTGAATCAAACGTCCAGAGGAAAAACGCTCCAGCCCGAGTTTTTCCGCAAGCGGATGCGGCGTGTCTTTCGCAATCAGGTGGGCGAATGTTTTTGCCGCTGCAGGCGTCGTCTTGAACCCGCCAGAGCCTGCCACATCAATATAGAACCCGCGGGTGTTGGTCTTCGAGATAATGGGGCTTCCGTCATAGGGGATGTCCAGCATGCCGGCCCAATGACGCAACAACTTCAATCGGCCGAAACTGGGGAAAACTTCCAGCATGGACGTCGTCGCGTCCTCAATAATCGGAAACGTCCCCCGCTGCGCGTAAGAAGGATAAGGATCGCATCCCTGCCCGACCACTATCTCTCCTTTATCCGACTGCATCAGATAGGTACCGTAGTAACTTCTGATGACGACAATCTCATTCAGCACAGGCTTCACGGGTTCCGATACCCAGGCCTGCAACGGTTGGGTTGTGATCGGGAGGCGTTGGCCCACCATTGAAGCGACAACGCTGCCGTGACCGGCGACGGCCATACCGACTTTTTTTGCTTTGATCAGTCCCCGAGTGGTTTCGACACCGGTCACAGCGCCTTTCTCCTGCTGTATACCGGTAACCTCGCAGTTCTGAATGATATCGACGCCTCGGGCATCAGCAGCGCGGGCAAACCCCCAGGCCACAGCGTCATGCCTCACCATCGACGCACGCGGCTGATACACCCCGCCCCGAACAGGAAGCCGCATATTTGGCGAGGGATCAAAAATTGGGATCTTTTGTTTCACCTCGTCGAGCGTCAACATCCGGTACTCGGCCCCATAAATATGCATCGTGTTGGCCATCTGAAGCGCTATCCGATTTGCGGCAGAGCTTTGGATGAAAGTGATCATTCCCCGCTGACTCACCATCAGGTTGTAATTCAAGTCGCGACTTAACTGATGGTAGAGATCTAGCGACATTTCATGGAAAGGAACGCTGTCTTCTCTAAGAAAATTTGAGCGGACAGTCATGGTGTTCCGGCCCGTGTTGCCACCGCCCAACCAACCTTTCTCAAGGACCGCTACGTTAGTGATCCCATGCTCTTTTGCGAGAAAATAGGCGGCCCCGAGACCATGTCCTCCGCCCCCAATAATCACAACATCATATTCTCGTTTGGGATCCGGGCTGCGCCACATTTTTTCCCAATGACGGTGACCCGTCAGAGCGTTTCTTGCGATTGAAAAGATTGAAAACCGTTTCAAGGGAGTTCTTTTCCAGCTTGGAAGGAGAAGGAATTAAGACAGTTCAGGGTAGCCGACGCAGCTTTTATATCCAACACCATATAATTTTGATAGAGTCATAGAGCTAATCACATACCGTTAGATTATATAGAAACAACGCAGGAAATGACTGAAGTCGAAACAAGAATAGCCGTGAATCCTGGGCGAGTTGAGTGGGCCGGGGACAATCCCGGCATTTACCTTCGAGAATCTCCAGACGGACCCTGGACAGGGCTCGGAATATTCTTCCGCGTTCTATTCTCGGAGTACGGTCAAGGATCAGCCATGATCATCCTGGGTGACCCTCAAAATGCCCAAGGCTTCCCGGATGCCAGAAACCTATGTATCACGACTAATTCCGAGCTGACGCAATATCTTGTTCAGGACTTTGTTTCTCGATTTCCTTCGTTTCGTAGTCAACCAGCATTAGAGGCGATGACCTGGCTAGAAGCCGAATCACATTTGTCAGACGGCGATATGAAAACCTCCTGGACCGAAACAATGACTGCGTCAGGTTGTGAAGCAAAGATGCACTGGGCTCATCTGGGAGAGCCCTTCGCGGTAGAGGTTACTCCGAAAGACTGCGCTACCGGGATCCATGACATGTACAGTGTGTTTCTGGAGGCGCGGAGTGCCTCGATTTCCCTCAACGGAGAGTCGCTATCAGGAAACGTCTGCGAGCGTGTCTTCTTTGGTCGAGAAATGAGTACCGCTTTTTTGGCAGTTTCCGAAACATGGGTTTTACCCTCCGCAACATAGGACTGAGCCCTTATGCCTCTATCCTCTCCGATTCATCCTGGCCAGGTCGTCTGGACTGGCGAAAACCCGGGGATCCTGCTGAAAGAAGACCCCGATGGTCCCTTTTCTGCAATCGCACTCTTTTTTCGTATTTATCTTTCTCCCAAAGGCCGAGGCACAGTGCTGCTTCTGTTGGATTCACCCGAAGAACAACGTACCTTTCCGGACGGATGCAACGTTCTCCTTCATGACAACAAGGAACTCGCAGAATATCTCCTTGAGACTTTCATCCTCAAACTGCCCGCGTTTGCTGCCCTGCCCGCCTGCGAGTCCCTGTCTCTCATCCCCATGGAAGAATGCCGGTCAGAGGGTGACCCCCGGGTCCGTTACTCTGAAATCGTCAAGGCCCACTCTCTGGAAATTGAACTCGTATGGGATGGTCTCGGAACACCGACTGCGCTCGAACTCCCCGCAGAACTCACGGGAGGCAAAGAGAATGAACTCTATACACTCTTAATCGAGTCCACTAATCCGTCGATTCACATAAACGGGCAGCGACTGTCGGGCTCCCCTGTGGAACGAGTCCAAGCGGGAATCAAGACGACGACCGCTTTTCTGTATTTCTCTGAGACCTGGATACGCCCGGCCTAGGCAATCGTCATGGTCACCCTTTCTCACGCAGCCGATACGGAGTCGATTTCTCGGATTTTGCGTGTAAATCCTGTCTGGCGAAAAATGCAAACTGCGGGCGATGCAGTTAATCTCGCTGACACTACGCTGCTGCATGCCGGACCAGCTTTTTCCGATCCCACTGAGATCGTTAGACCTATTTTGAACTCCGCAAAGGTTGCCCTGGTTTTCAATGGCGCAGCACAAGACTTTGAAGAAGCCGAACACCTCGTTCTCTCTGGGGCTATCACCCTGGAGCCTGCACAAGACTATGATGTCGTCACACCCCTGGCAGCCGTGGTCTCCTCTAAAATGCTGCTGCACTGTATTGAGGACGACTCCGACGCGAACGTGAGATCATTTTCCCCGATAAACGGAGGCAACGGACCTGCCCCGCGATTGGGCACATGCTCTAGAGCAGCGCTTGAGCACCTGACATGGCTTCATGACTCTCTTGGCCCCGCGCTTAGTCAGGTCTGCGATGACGGCATCACTCTTCTCGATATTGCGGCAGGTTCCCTGCTTGAGGGCGATGACTGTCATGGCAGAACACCAGTAGGTACGAGACTTCTCCTTGAAAAGATCAGGCCCCGGCTACAGGTTCAGCCTAGAGTAGAAAAGTACCTCTCCTTTATCGAAGACAGCCCAAGTTTCTTTTTGAACCTTTGGATGGCTGCTTCCAAAGCGATCTTGCTTGGCGCTAGAGGAACCACTGAAAGCAGTTTGATCATCACAGCGGCGGCCAACGGGCGTGAGACCGGTATTCAGGTTGCGGGGTTGCCAGGCCAATGGTTTACAGCCCCAGCGTCACCCCCTCATGGCGCCTTTGATGTGGATCTGCCACCGTCCCGGGCACTGGGCGCTATCGGGGACAGTGCCATAGTGGATATCTTAGGATTTGGCGCAATGGCGATTTCTTTCTCTAATGCGCAACAGAAGAACCTGGGTCAATTCCTACCCCAAGATGGTCTCAGCACGGGTGCTCTGCTGACTTCGTCTCCTCATCCGGCTTTTGCAGAATTGGGACTCCGTGTTGGCCTGACCGCGCGGGAGTGGCTTGCGTCCAACCGGCAACCATTGGTAAGCCTGGGAATCCTCGATAATTCGGGCGAAGTCGGGCGTTTAGGCGGGGGGATATTTGAGCAGCCACGGAGTTTGGCGACAGATTGCGTGGAAGCGCTGGCGATCAGTGCATGATTCGGAATGTCCGCGAACCAACTCTGGCCACTCACCCCAAAAATTATCTTGAAGGGATTTGGTTTCGGTGAATGTTTTCCTCGAGGAATAATCGTGCCGTCTCTGCGGCCGCAAAACGGCACTCGTTCATCGAGTAATCTGAAAAGAAAGCATTATGCGGTGTAATGATAACGCGCCCGAGCGTCCACTCTTCTCGTCTGCGCCAGGCGTTTATCAAACGGTGAGCGCCTGGCGGCTCCTCTGGCAAAACATCTAGACCTACTCCGCCGATTCTGCCTGAAACAAGACCCTCTTCCAGGGTATCCAAGCTATCAATTAACCTGCCTCGAGCAGTATTTACCAACAAGAGTCCTCGCTTAGCTGCTCTTAGAAGTTCAGCATTGATCATGGACTCAGTTTCTGCAGTTAAAGGGCAATGAAGAGTCAGGACGTCAGCCTCGTCGACTAAATCCTGCAAGGAAGTCGCCCGTTCAACCTGAAGCGCCCTGAACATGCCGTTGCTGACATACGGATCATACGCCAGCGTTTTATATCCAAAGGGCGAAAGTCGGCGCGCAACGCTTGTCCCAATCCGCCCAAGACCGACGATCCCAACCGTTGCTTTAGGTGAATGCAACATCGGGACTATATGATTCTCCTGCCACGCCGAACCGTAGGTTCTAGCCCGTTCGTCATGTTGAACGAGCCCACGCTGGAGGGCAAGAATCAGTCCGATCGCGGTATCAGCGACATCTTCAGGGCCGTATTCGGGATTATTTGAGAATGCGATGCCAGCGTTCCCGAGCGTGGGAAGATCAATCTTGTCGTAACCAACCCCGTAACGAACGATGATCTGGCATTTCGCTAGATGGCGAATCGTTTCAGCCCCGATCGAGGGCGTCCAAACCAGTAAGCCATCTACCTCAGACAGGGAATCCTTGGAAAACTCACGCTCGTCGCTATCAGGAAAATGAATAAAGCGCGCGTTACCTCTAAACGCCATTTTTTCTGGATCAAATGGTGGCTTGATCAAATGAGTCACCCCGATAATCCACTCTCTATTTGGCTTCATGTGCTGTTCCGTGCTTGCTTCTGATCAAGGTTTATGGGTAACTCCATTTCGGTGATTAATGATAATGTAGCACCGCATTGATGATTTAATCCTGCTATCCATAGAGCCCACTTTGATTACTCTCCGGCAAGTCGATGCGTTTCGCGCAGTGATGATGACAGGCACCATCACAGGGGCAGCTGAAATGCTCGATGTGTCCCAACCTGCAATCTCGAGACTTGTTAAGGATCTCGAACGTGTTTTGGGGTTTGAGTTGTTCTCGCGACAGGGACGCCAGATTACCCCTACCATCGAGGGTCGGATGTTTTTTGAGGAGGTTGAAACTAGCCATCTAGGGTTGGATCAATTAAATCAATCCGCAATTAACATTCGCGATCATAAGGAAGGAAGCCTGCGTATCGTGACAATCCCAAGTGTGGTGACGATGTTTATAGGGCCGATACTCAAGGCTTTTAACAAGGCATATCCTCTCGTCGCGGTTTCTTTGGAGGTGCAGCCAACCCAACGGGTTTTTG
>WTHR01000198.1 GCA_011523045.1 Gammaproteobacteria bacterium
GTCGAGCACCAGCCAGGCCGCCTCATCAAAAGCATTATCGGTGCCGTGACCAAAGAACAGGTCCGCCGCATCGAGGGCATTGGCGGTCTCGTCAACCTGCTGCTCCAGACTGATGCTCATCAGAATGCTGCCCAGGCTATCCCGCGAGCGCCGCGCGCACCGCGTCGGTCATCTCGTCCACGGTCGAATCGTGCTTCAACAGTTGGCGGACTTTGCCCTTCGGGCCGATGAGATAGGTCGTTGCCGAATGATCGACGGTGTACCCCAGCGCAGAGCCGGGGTCTTCCACTTTCTGGTAGAGCACATAGTACTGCTTGGCAACCGCATCCACCGCTTGGGCCGACCCACTGACCCCGGTGATCCGGGGATGAAAGAAGGCCGCATACTCGGCCGTGCGCTCTGGCGTATCCCGTTCAGTATCGACACTGACGAAGAGCCCTGCCACCTGTTGCGGATTGGCGTCGGAAAAACGGTTGATCACGGCACTGATCTTCGCCAGATCCATCGGACATACATCGGGGCAGGTGGTATAGCCAAAGAACAGCATCACTGCCTGGCCCCGAAAGTCACTCAACGACACCGGGCCATCGGCTGACGCCAGCGTGAAGTCGCCGCCAAGGTGCGCATAGGGATTGGCCGTTTGCGCACGATGCTGGTGCCACCATACTCCCGCACCCAAACCGACGCCGGTTGCCACCAGCAGGGCCAGCACGGGCATGCGCCAGGACTTCAACATGGTTTCTGCTCCCCGAAGTGTTTCTGGTGGGCCCAGTCAGTGATCGTGGGTCGAGTGATCATGCTCTTTCGAGACCATCTGCACGGGCGCTTCGAAGGACAGGCGTTCACCGTCCGCAAATTCGAGCTCGATGGTCACTTTCTTTCCCACTTCAAGACTGCGGGTCAGGCCAATCAGCATGATGTGCAGCCCCCCGGGTTTCAGCACAACTTCAGCATGTCCCGGCACTACGATGGCATCGACCCGACGCATCTTCATCATGCCGTCCTCCATGATGTGGTTATGCAGCTCCACCGCATCGGCAACATCCGAGTGCGCTGCGATCACGGTTCGCTCCTTCATGCCGTGGTTGTGCAGGATCATGAAGGCCGCGCTGACCGTTTGGCCGGGCGGCACCATGCGCACCATCGGTGCATGGACGCCAAAAGTTCCCGCCAGGACGGGTCCGGACACGATAGTCAGGGCCATTGCAATAAGCATGGAGACGGTTTTTTTCACTGGAGTCCTCCGTATTTTCACGTTGCGAAGTCTACCCGCTCGCCCGGAAATATGGGTCGAGATAATCACTGCCTCTCTTGCGGTCTCCTGACGCAGATCAAGCGCGGCTCAATCGCCAGCGCACAGGCGCGGCGGACTGAAACCGCAACGCTCCAGCATAAAGGGGTGGTTGATCACAAGGGTCGCGCCGGTCTTCTTTTTTGAGAACCATCCGCGCAGTGCGATACTCGCCTGATCCAGCGCTGCCGGAGAGTAATCAAACCGGGATACCCAGTCGCTTCGGCGTACCAGGACCGTGAGACTTTTCCCCGCCGAAAAGCTGAACCACTTTTTTCCCATCTCGATTCGCGAAAGTCGTGCCCGCACAAACTGGTACCCTGCGCCGGCCTTGTCCTGGGCCTTGGGGGCATAGTAGTCCAGTGCCCAAAGCCCGCGACCCGCGTGGTGGGCTGCGCTCTCCGCTTCAATAAAACGGTCGAGATAGTGGTCGTTGGGTGCTATGGCCACAGCACTGGCCAAGCCTTTTCTCAGCAGGACTTCCTGAACATGAATACCGTCAGGGCGAAAGAGATGGGCAAGCGTGCGGCCGTGACGGTCAAGCGGCTGCGCCGCGTTTTCGATCAGCACCTTTCCATCGGCGAGCAGTGCGACGAGAGTGTCTCTTGCCTCAAGAGCGAGGGGTTCTGCCGGACGACCATCCCTCGCCATCTCCGGCGTGTTGATCCCCACGAGGCGAATCGCTTCGCCGGAATCAAGAATCAGCGTATCGCCGTCAACAAATTTGGCGACCTGACCGAGCCGCCTTTCAGTCTCGGCAATAACCGGTGCGGGACAAAATAAAAGGAGACACGACAGCACAACCCCAATGGGTCGTCGTTGTTCAAGAGCGTTGCGCCAGACACCTCCGGCGCCGGGAGACTTAAGCCGAACGGCCGTACTTTTTCTGGAACTTGCCAACGCGGCCGGCGGTATCGACGATCTTTTGCTGGCCCGTGTAAAACGGATGACAGGCCGAGCAGATTTCCACGTGAAGTTCCTGCCCGAGCGTTGAACGGGTCTCGAAACTGTTGCCGCAGGCACAGACGACTTTAATGGTGTCGTAGGAGGGATGAATTTCTGGCTTCATGACAAAACGGCTGATTTGGCAGCGGGTCCGGCCCGCAGGGGGGCGAGATCATAGGCGAAACGGTGCCGGGCCGCAAGTTCAGCATTAACGGTTCATTGATTTAAAGAATTCGGCGTTACTCTTGGTGGCCCGCAGTTTATCGAGCATGAATTCGACGGCTTCTATGTCATCCATTGGGTGCAACAGTTTGCGCAACAGCCAGATCTTCTGAAGCTCCGCGGGATCCGTCAGCAATTCCTCGCGGCGGGTGCCCGAGCGGCTGATGACGATCGAGGGATATACCCGTTTTTCGGCGATTCTCCTGTCGAGGTGAATCTCCATGTTGCCGGTACCCTTGAACTCCTCGTAGATGACTTCATCCATCTTTGAGCCCGTATCGATGAGAGCGGTGGCGAGAATCGTGAGACTGCCGCCTTCCTCGATGTTTCGGGCCGCGCCAAAGAAACGCTTGGGCTTTTGCAGCGCGTTGGCATCAACACCACCGGTCAGCACCTTGCCCGACGCCGGCTGCACCGTGTTGTAGGCCCGCGCGAGACGGGTGATGGAATCCAGCAGAATCACCACATCCTTCTTGTGTTCCACGAGGCGCTTGGCTTTCTCAATCACCATCTCGGCCACCTGTACGTGGCGGGTGGCGGGTTCGTCAAACGTCGAGGACACCACTTCGCCGCGCACGGTGCGCTTCATTTCCGTCACCTCTTCAGGACGCTCATCGATCAGCAGAACGATCAACTCGCAGTCGGGCTCAGATGCCGTCACGGCGTGAGCAATCTGCTGCAGCATGACCGTCTTGCCCGTCTTGGGCGCCGATACCAGCAGGCCGCGCTGACCTTTGCCGATCGGTGACACGATATCAATGGTCCGTCCGGTCAGGTCTTCCGATGACCCGTTGCCCTGCTCTAGCCGGATGCGCTCATCGGGATGCAGAGGCGTGAGATTTTCAAAGAGAATCTTCTTCTTGGCCTCTTCGGGCGACTGATAGTTGATGGTCTCTACTTTCAGCAGCGCAAAGTAGCGCTCGGAATCCTTGGGCGGGCGGACCAGTCCCGCAACGGTATCGCCGGTGCGAAGCCCAAACCGGCGAATCTGGCTCGGAGAAACATAAACGTCGTCCGGGCCCGCAAGATAGGAACTGCTCGCCGAGCGCAGGAAGCCGAATCCATCCTGCAGAATTTCAACAACACCTTCGCCCTTGATCTTCTCGCCGCGTTTTGCCTGAGACTTAAGAATGGCAAAGATCTGATCCTGCTTGCGCAGACGGGTAACGTTATCCAACTTGAGCGATCGGGCGACCTCTGCAAGTTCTGTGGGGGTTTTGGCTTTAAGCTCTGACAGGCTCAGGGACATGACGATACAGACCTCGGTAAGGGGTAGGAATAAACACCCGTCTGGCCGCGGGATCGGGGTGATCTCACGGCATGCAGGGTTGGTTTTGATTGAATCTGGTGGTGGGGCGGGCAGTTTGCCCTGGTTTAACTCGTTTTCGGTTTAGGGATCCAGCCGACCTCTCCTTGGTGTTGGGGCCGGCTGCGGTATTCGCGGATTCGGGTATCAGCCTTTTCGATGGCAGGCGGTGGCTCAGATGTTTTCGTCCAGGAACGCCGTTAACTGGGCTTTGGACACGGCACCCACTTTGGTGGCTTCCACTTCGCCGTTCTTGAACAGCATGAGAGTAGGAATGCCGCGGATGCCGTACTTGGGCGGCGTTGCCGGGTTTTCATCAATATTCAGCTTGGCGACCCGGACCTTGTCCGCATATTCGCTCGCCACCTCGTCCAGCACGGGCGCAATCATCTTGCACGGGCCGCACCATTCGGCCCAGTAGTCGATAAGCACGGGCATTTCGGACTGCAGGACTTCCTGCTCAAATGAGTCATCACTGACGTGGATAATATTGTCGGACATGTTCAATCAGTTCCTGTTTTCTTCTTTCGATTTGGATTTTTGATCGACTGTCGCCTAAAACAGATGCGCCAGAAGAAAAGCAAATTAAGGAGCGGGATGCGGACATCGGGGGGTGTGATATACTGCGTTTCCCGTTTTCCGCCAGAGCGAGTAGTGTACCGCACCCTTGCGTGAACGGCACAACACCTCTAAACGATTCGTTAGTTTTACCAGATTTTCGCATCAGGAATCAAGAACCCGTTTTTCCGGGATTTCCGAGCGCGTCACGATACCGGCCAAAACCGGTCACCGCGTAGGCGCAGCGCCAAGAACACCAAGCACGCCTAAAGCTGATTCCTGACCGCCGGCATCACCAAACGATGCCACGAACCTACTTACAAGAACAAAATGGAAGATATCAGTTACCTTACCGAAACCCGATTTACCGATTTTTCACTGGAACCCCAGTTGCTGACCGGGCTTAGCGACGCTGGATTTGATTACTGCACCAAAATCCAGGCTCAGTCCCTGCCTTTGGTTCTCGCCGGCAAAGACGTTGCCGGCCAGGCCCAAACCGGCACCGGCAAGACGGCAGCTTTTTTGCTCGCCATCTTCAATCACCTGCTCACGCATCCCAAACCTGAATCAGGCGACGGGGTGAATCCGCGTGCCGTCGTTCTGGCACCGACCCGTGAGTTGGCCATTCAGATTCATCGCGATGCCGAGATGCTGGGCAAGGCGACGGGTCTCAAATTGGGCCTCGTCTACGGCGGCACCGGTTATCACGAACAGCGCGAAAGTCTCAGCGCGGGTGTCGACGTCCTGATCGGGACGCCGGGACGATTGATCGATTATTTCAAGCAGCAGGTGTTTGACCTGAAAGGCGTACAGGTCGTGGTGCTGGACGAAGCCGATCGCATGTTCGACCTTGGTTTCATCAAAGACATCCGTTACATCCTGAGACGGATGCCGCCCCCGAAGGAGCGGCTCAATCTGCTCTTTTCGGCCACGCTTTCTCATCGGGTGCATGAGTTGGGCTACGAACACATGAATGATCCCGAGGAGATCAAGATTGACGCGGAGACGGTCGTCGCAGACCGTCTGCTGGAGGAGGTGTATTACCCTGCCAACAGTGAAAAACTGCCTCTGCTATTGGGACTGATGCGCCAGACGGAAGGCGAACGTGTGCTGGTGTTTGCGAACATGCGCGTGACCTGCGACCGGCTTGGCCGATCCCTGAAGCAGCAAGGCTATTCCACCGGCGTACTGTCGGGCGATGTTCCCCAGAAAAAGCGCGAGCAACTGCTAAAGGGATTCACAGAAGGCACGCGCCGCGTGCTGGTGGCGACAGACGTGGCAGCGAGAGGTCTGCACATCCCGAGCGTCAGTCACGTGTTCAATTACGATCTGCCCCAGGATCCGGAAGATTACGTGCATCGGATCGGGCGGACTGCCCGGGCCGGCGCCAGCGGGCACGCGATCAGTTTTGCCTGCGAGGACCACGCCTTCTCGCTGATGGATATCGAAGAGTACATTGGCCATGCGCTGACACGTCAGGAAATTTCAGAAGGCATGCTGGAGGCTCCGGCGCCGAACACGCCCTCCGACGACAGAAAATCCAGCGAACGCAAGGACCGCAACGAGGCAAGAGGCAAGAAGGAGGAGCCGCGCCGTCAAGCGCGCTCTGCTGGTGGACAAAAACCGTCTGTATCAGCCAAATCTGATGAGAGCCATCGCACATCCGGTTCGGCCGAAAAAGTTCCAGCCAAACCAGCGCCGTCGAGTCCCAACACCGGACGCTCACCAGAAGCCCCGCCTGCAGTGCAAAGCGCCCCGCCGCCCCGCCAGCGCCTGCGGCCTAAAGTCGAGGTTCCCGCTGTAGGCTAATGCCCCTCGCACCCTGATCGGCCCGCGCAACACAAGACCCTTGTCCTCGTCTTCTATAAAAACCCATCAGGCGGTCACCCAGAAGACCTCCGGACTGCGCCGCTATCAGGATGTGATGGTGGGGTCGCGCAGCATCGGAGCCACTCTTTACTTCGAATGGTGCTCCTGGCTTGCGCCGATTCCAGGCGCTCTGGGCCTAATGTTGAGAAAGCTTTTCTGGCCGCGTCTCTTTGGGCAATGCGGTTCCGGGGTGATGTTTGGTGTAAACATGATCCTCAGGCATCCGGGGCGGATTCGTCTGGGCAACAATGTCGTGTTAAGCGAAGGCGTCCTGCTTGACGCGCGGCATACCACTGAGCCTGCTGCGATCCAAATCGGCGACGAAGTCATCCTTGCCAACAATACGATGATCTCCTGCAAGGAAGGCACCGTGACGGTAGGAAACCGCACCGGTATCGGCGCCTACACCGTTATCCAGTCTGCTCAGCACTGTCCGGTGACTATCGGCGACGATGCCATATTGGGGCCAAGGTGCTATCTCGTAGGCGGAGGCAACTATCAAACCGACCGATCCGATATTCCTATCGCCCAGCAGGGCATCCGGGCAAGCGAAGGATGCGATGTCGGTAACGGCGTATGGTTGGGTGCCAATGTTTCCGTGCTGGATGGCGCCTGTCTTGGCGAAGGCAGCATTGCTGCAGCAGGGGCCGTCGTCGTTAAACCAGTCGCGCCACGGGAGATCGTTGGCGGCGTGCCGGCGCGCACCATCGGTCAACGCGACCAACACTGATATACGCCTAAGACGCGTTCCCGCATGCAGAAAAAGACCCTTTTTTTGCTGCTGAAAATCTCGCTTTCCGTCGCGCTGATCCTCTGGATCACGCAGGACGTTGCATTGGATTCTGTTTTTGCCGTCATCACAGACTCCAGTGGGTCCTTGCTGATACTGGCTTTCAGTCTCTTTTTTATTGGCTATGTGATTGCCGCCTTTCGCTGGCGTACCTTGATCCGGGTACAGGACGGCGATGCGCCGGTCTTTTTCCTGGTGCGCTCATTTATGGTCGCTCTTTTTTTCAACAACTTTCTGCCATCCACCGTGGGCGGCGATGTGGTTCGGATGTATGACTCGTGGCGGCTGGGCAACAGCAAGACGGATGCCGTCACCGTGGTGCTGGTAGATCGCTTTCTTGGCGTGATTGTGCTTTTCTGTTTTGCGCTGCTTGCGTTGGTCTTTGATGAGACAGTGGCGGGTGAGGTGCCGTTTATTACGGCCTGGGTGACAGCGGGTCTTGCCGGGATGGGTATCGCCACCTGGCTATTTTTGAAAATCCCGGTGTCGACCATGCAAAGGCTCTCTTTTGCGAAGAACGGTGTGATGGCACGGGTCGGCGGTATCCTGGAGAAGGTGCACCGCTCTTTTCAGGCCTACCGTCAGGCGCCATCGGCAATCCTGCGCGCGTTGGGGCTCTCGGTTCTGCTTCAGGTGAACGTGGTAGTCCACTTCATTCTGGTCGCCCGCGCGGTCGGCATTGACGTCCCCGCGGAGTCCATGTTCCTGATCATCCCGGTTGCGGTCTTTATCATGATGGTGCCGATATCCATCAACGCCATCGGGGTTCGGGAAGCCGTCTTTGTGTTTCTTTTTTCCCTATATGGGGTGCAGAGTGTCGAGGCCCTGGCCTTTGCCTGGATCGCTTACAGCTTTACGCTGCTGCAGGGCGTACTGGGAGGCCTGGTATTTGCGCTGCGTCGGGAGAAACGCATCGCCTGAACAAATATCAACCGCGCTTGACTGCCGCCATGGTGAAGCAGTTAAAGCGCAGGCCAAAAGGAATCCAGATCAACTGTGACAGCCACAGCGACAGCGGTCCGGGTCTCGGAAACTGCCTGACGGTTTGCTGCTCTCCGTAGAGTCGCTTCGATACACTGTCCATCCCGTCTGCCACCAGGCGCATTACCGGAAATCCGCTGAAGGTGGACCGGAAGGTCTGGTACTCGGGCAAAGAGAATGCATAAAAGTAATCCCGGATGCGCAGCGGTGCAAACGCCCCCTTGAATTCAAGGTTGTTCTCATCAAACCAGCGCAGGACTTCCTGCCCCGTATGCAGCGACTCATGGGGAAACCCGAAGATGTCGTAACCAATCTGTTTGGTGTTGAGTCCGTGATAGCGCTTGTCCAGTTTGCGCAGGGTACCCCCGAAAAGCTTCTCGCCCCACTCCACGCGCTTGTCGATATCGTCCCCGCCGAGCAGTTTGCACGTCTGCTGCTTGGTACGCAGGATGCGCCGGCTGTACTGGCTGTAAAGGCTGACGATGACCACGCCCCCGGGACGAGTGACTCTTGCCAGATGACGGAATCCACGTAAGGGATCTCCCGTGTGGTGCAAAACGCCAACCGAATAACTGAAGTCGAAGTGGTTGTCGGGCAGGTCGCAGTTCAGGATATCCATTTTCCTGAAATCCACATGATCCGCCTGCATCTCTTCCTTGCGCTCGCGCGCCACGGAGAGTGAGCCATCCGACAGATCGATACCGGTGACGCTGGCCGCTCCGTTCTTGGCATACCACAGCGCATACTCACCGGTGCCGCAGCCCATATCAAACACACGTTTTCCCTCGTAGTCCTCCGGCGTGATGCCGAGGCACTTGAGGCGCCAACCCATCTCCTCGTCCGTACGCCGGTTGAGAGGCCAGGGGTTCTCCGAATACATCCCCACGACGGTTTCCTGAATTTTCTGAATCTCGGGGGATAACTCGTTGGCCGCCATATCTTCTCCTGAGGACAATGCCGTAGGTGCACTAACGCAGTACTGCCCCAGCGCCTCGCTCTGGCTAGTTTCTGCCCCGGATCAACGGAAGCAGCAAGGAAATTAATGAAATAACCTGAATTGCAGGTATCTTAGGGCAATTATACAGCCTGACAGGGGCTTATCCCCGGTTCGATCCATCCAGGAAGGCACTTGAAACGCAATTACATTCTGACTATCGTTACCGGCCCCGAAAAGACGGCCCCTTCCGGGAATGCCCATCGGGAGTTCGTGTCACCGTCTGTCTTCAGGCTATGAACAACCCATTAACCGCAAAAGCCATCGGCGCGCTCCTTGCCCTCAGCATCAGTACTGCCGGGGCGACCCCGGACGTCAACTCGGGCGAGTACTTTAACCAGCCCTATCTGGCCGGTATCAACGTCGTGCCCGCGTGGAATGCCGGCCTTCTTGGCGCAGGTGTGGTGGTCGCTGATCTGGATTCCGGGATCCGCGCCACCCACGTCGATCTCGTGGGCAAGATCGCGCCGGGCGGGTATGACTTTGTTAACGATGACGATGATCCTTTCGATGATGAAGACTCCCTCACCGACGGCCATGGCACAGCATCTGCGGGGATTATCGTGGGCAACTGGAACGGCGTGGGAGTCGGGGGTATTGCCCCAAGCGCCCGGGTACTGCCGATCAAGATAACCGATGAGAATAATGAAACCAACGGCACGCTCATCAGCCAGGGGGTCAACTACGCGGCTGCCGATCCAAGCGTCAGGATCATCCTGCTTGAGGCCGTGGGCGCGTCAACCTCCCAAGAAGAGTTCAATTCATTTGTTTCCGCAGTAGCGAAAGGAAAACTCATTATTGCCCCCTCGGGCAATGCCGGTCAGGCCAGCCCCTTCAACCCCGCCAGCAGTTTTGCCGCACTCGGCGGGGCCGGTCTGGTCGTTGGTTCACATAACGGCGCTGGCGATCTCTCTAATTTCAGCAATGGTGCCCTTGGGGTTGAGACCAATTTCATCACCGCTCCGGCTGAGGGGGCTGTCCTTGCCGGCAACCGCGCCGACGACGCCTATTTTCGGGTTGACGGCACCTCGATGGCCGCGCCCCAAGTGGCCGCAGCGGCTGCGCTTATCTGGGGACACT
>WTHR01000063.1 GCA_011523045.1 Gammaproteobacteria bacterium
CGCAAAGAGTGATATCGCATTTCTGGATGCCCCGGTCTCGGGAGGTCAGGCGGGCGCTGAAAACGGAGTCCTCACCGTGATGGTGGGCGGATCTCAGGAAACTTTCGATCAGGCCCGGCCCGTTATCGACAGTTACGCACGGGCCGTGGGATTGATGGGGCCGGTGGGAAGCGGCCAGTTGACCAAGATGGTCAATCAGATCTGCATCGCCGGCCTGGTGCAGGGCTTGTCGGAGGGCCTGGACTTTGCGAGTCGCTGCGGGTTGGATGTCGGTAAGGTGCTCGAAGTCATTTCCAAAGGGGCGGCGCAGTCCTGGCAGATGGAAAACCGGGGCCACACCATGGAACGGGATGAATTTGAATTCGGGTTCGCGGTGGATTGGATGCGCAAGGATCTGGGACTCTGCCTCGATGAGGCCCGGCGGGTAAAAGGGCGCTTGCCGGTCACGGCCCTGGTGGACCAGTTTTACGCCGAAGTACAGGCCATGGGCGGCGGCCGATGGGATACCTCGAGCCTGATTCGCCGCCTGCGAGATAACTGACGAGCGCAAGACATCTGTGCCGCTGCTGGAAAGAAACAATAGCGTTCTGATTGTTATTGATGTTCAGGAGAATTTCCTCTCCAAACTTCCCCTCGCTGACCGTGAGCCGTTGGTAGAGCGCGTTGCCTGGATCATCAGTGTCGCGAAGGCGCTCAAGATTCCCATCCTTGCCACCGCAGAAGATGTCTCCCATGGGGTCGATATGTTGCCCCGGCTCAAGGCGCTGCTGCCCGAAGGTCAGACGGTGTTTAACAAAATGGTCTTCAGTTTGTACGGGCAACCTGATATCCGCGATGCGCTGACCGCCCTGAACAAGAAAGACCTGGTCCTCGTTGGTCAGGAGACGGATGTCTGCGTGGCACAGTCGGCTATCGATCTGGTGGACGCGGGTTACCGGGTTTGGGTCGCTGACGATGCCACTGCGTCACCGGGAACTCACCACGATTCCGGGCTTTGCCGAATGCGCGATGCGGGAGTGGTGGTGAGCGGCATCAAGGGGATCTATTATGAATGGCTGCGTGATGTCCCAAGCGCTATCGCAATGGAATCGACCGTACGCGACACGCCATCTGACCTCACGTTGTAAGCGCTCTTTCGAGAGTTTCCTTCTAGGCGCCTTTTAGCCACTTTTCTGCCAGCGCGGCATGATGTCCCGCAAGCCACTGGAGCGCAATGAGAGTCATGCTGTTGCAGATCTGGCCGGTCTCGAGCATCGCGAGAGCGTCTGCCACAGGCCAGATGGTGGCGCGGATATCTTCCCCTTCTTCGGCCAGTCCATGCACGCCCCCCAGCCCAGTCGCATCTACCCGGCCACAAAATAGATGGACTCTTTCCGAGCAGGCGCCTGGTGTCGAGAAATACCGGGCGATGGGCTCAAGGGCTGTTATGTCGCAGTCTGCTTCCTCATGTGCCTCGCGTTTGACCATCTCTTCCGGTGTTTCCCCCGCCTCGACAACGCCCGCAACACATTCGACAAGCCAGGGTTGGGCCCAGCCAGCAGACCATGCCCCGACACGAAATTGCTCAATCAGGACAACTTCGTTTCGGACCGGATCGAATGGCAGGACAGCGGCCACTTCACCTCGCTCCATCACTTCCCTCGAGAGGGTCTGCGTCCAACTGCCATCGTACTGCTCGTGGCAAATCAGATAGCGAGTGACCTTGAGGTAGCCGTCGCTGATCCGCTCTTCGTTTTCGATCTGGATCCGGCTTGGCGTAATCATGATTTCAGTTTCTTTTCAGCAACGGAGGGATCCCCAGACGATCTCGACTGGATCCCAGAATGCCCTCAATACAGGTTGCTACAGCGAGTAGTTGTTCTTCATGCCCATGTGGGGCGATAAGCTGAAGCCCGACCGGCATCCGGCTCCCATCAAGTCCGACCGGCAGCGTAATAGCGCACAGGCCGAGATAGTTCGCCGGGCAGGTGTTTCTCAGGGCGCCCATATTTTTTGGCCGGTAGGTTTCCAGTGTCTGGACATCGTCAATCACAGGCGGCGTAATGGCAACGGTCGGACTGACCATGACCTGGCATTCTGTAAATCGCTGGGCCGCGCTGCGGCTGAGCTCGCGAAGACGACGGTGTCGATGCAGGTATTCACTGGCGCTGATGGATCCCCCGTCACGGATACGTGAGGAAACGATCGGATCAAGGGTGTCGCGCCATTGCGGCGCTGTTGACGAGAGCATCTCGTCGATCTCGGCCGCAACCACGCTGCCGACCCCTAACAGTTCGATTGCGGGTGCAGCCTCCGGCAGGGGTGCACTGACAGTTTTTACGCCTGCCTGCTCCAATGCCTTCATTGCGTCCTCTACGGCTTCGCAAATACCGGGTTCACAGCCATCCCATAAAGCGGACTCACCGGTTCCCATGACAAAGTCGCTGGGCGAGCATCGGGCAACCTCGCGGGCGAGTCGCGGACCATAGCTGCGCTGATGGGGATCGATGGCGGCAAACGCTGTAACCGCATCCGCGACACTTTTGGTGAGGACCCCGGCAGTATCCAAGGTTGGACTCAGCGGAAAGATGCCCGAGACAGGCCATCGCCCATAACTCGTTTTCAGACCCACGTTGCCCGTCATGCTCGCAGGAATCCGAACCGAACCGGCCGTGTCGGAACCCAGCGCGACGAGTGCACTGCCTTCGCACAGGCTGACGCCGGCACCGCTGCTTGAGCCCCCTGGAACACGATGCCTTTGTGCATCCCAGGGGTTTCTCGGAGTGCCCCAATGGCTATTGACGCCCAATCCGCCGAATGCGAACTCCACGGTATGGGTTTTGCCAGAAAACACGCCGTGACTGGCCCGCAAGGCCTTGATGATCTCTCCTTCAGATTGCCAGGGAGGTGGCATCGGCGCTGGAGAACCGGCAAAAGTCTGCGAGTCGTTGACGCCGTAAAGATCCTTGACGGAAATCGGGATTCCCTGAAGGGCGCCTCCATCCTGCGCATTGGCAAAGGCCTCATCCGCTTGCCGCGCTTGCCGGAGAGCGGGTTCCGGGGTCCACTCGCGATAGGCGTTCAGCGACGGCTCGTGCTGGTCGATGCAGTGCTGGGTCAGGGCGACAGCGTTTAGGGAGCCCTCTCGGAATTTCTTGCCAATGCCAGAAAGGCTTAAGTTTTCAATAGGTTCAGACATGGTCAGTCTCGTCAGTCTCCATGAGCATGCAGTGTACGCCATCTTCGGCGAAGGCAATGATGTCCGCGGGGTGGCCTGTCTGCGCACAGTAAGCCAATAGATCGGCCGTGGCCATCGTCGTCGTTCTGGTATTGACCAGGGGATGAAGATAGATCACATCAGTCTGTGTCAGTTCCTGATCTATGACGAAACGCACGGACCGGGTTCGGTCATTAACCAGGGCAAGAGGGGACACGGATCCTGGTTTGATACCCAGGTATTCCATCATGCGGGCCTCTGAGGCGAAAGAAAAGCGCCCGGCACCCAGCGCCTTGGCCAACGCCTTGAGGTCAATCGCTCGGTCCTCATGACAGCTCACCAGCCACATCTTCCCTTTTTTGTTTCTCAGGAAAAGATTCTTGATATCGCCCTGTCCGCCCGGGGTCACCCGAAGTGCCTTGCTGTCCTCTACGGTAAACATGGGCGCATGCTCGATGGTTGGGGCATCGATGCCAAGCGACGCCAGTTCCTTCAACAGGGAATCCGAGTCGGTGGGTAACGACCCGTCAACCAGGCGATCGGGTGTTGGGTTTGATGGGTTTTGCAAGGGATTGAGCGGGTGAGATGGCTATAATGGCCGTTACCGAGCGCGACATTGTGCCACACTGAATTCAGGTTACTTTATGCCACCCGCTGCCCGCCGCAAAACGACATCGAAATCCAAAAAGACGAAGCGTCCTCCTGTCGCGGCCCAACCCAGTGCGCGCAATCACGAAACCGTGCCGGTCTCTGCGTTTACCGAACGCTCTTACCTCAATTACTCCATGTATGTGGTGCTCGACAGAGCACTGCCCAGCCTTGCCGATGGTTTGAAACCCGTGCAAAGGCGGATCGTGTACGCCATGTCTGAGTTGGGCTTGGCGGCTTCATCTAAATATAAGAAGTCCGCCAGAACCGTCGGCGATGTCCTGGGCAAGTTTCATCCGCATGGGGACTCTGCGTGTTACGAGGCGATGGTGTTGATGGCGCAGCCATTCAGTTTTCGCTATCCGCTTGTTGATGGACAAGGTAACTGGGGCTCCCAGGATGATCCGCGGTCATTTGCGGCGATGCGCTATACCGAAGCCCGGCTTTCTGGCTTTGCTGAGATGCTGTTGTCGGAACTGGGTCAGGGCACCGTGGACTGGGGTCTTAACTTTGACGGGACGCTGCGCGAGCCCCGGTTGTTGCCCGCACGGTTGCCCAATGTGCTGCTCAACGGAAGTTCCGGCATTGCGGTAGGCATGGCGACCGATATCCCACCGCACAATCTCAGAGAAGTGGTCAGCGCCGCCATCCGTCTGCTGGGCAATAGTCGGACGACGCTGGAGCAGTTGTGTGAGCACATCCAGGGGCCGGATTTCCCAACCGAGGCGGAAATCGTGACGCCCGTGGAGGAGATCCGCGAGGTGTACCGCACAGGATATGCCTCGGTTCGTCAGCGCGCCGTCTGGCATGAGGAAGGTGCCAATATTGTTATCGCTGCCCTGCCTTACCAGGTGTCTGGAGAA
Source organism: Gammaproteobacteria bacterium (assembly GCA_011523045.1). Taxonomy (GTDB): domain Bacteria; phylum Pseudomonadota; class Gammaproteobacteria; order Arenicellales; family UBA868; genus UBA868. Next base: position 4,708 of record WTHR01000063.1, read on the forward strand.
CGGGTGATTGAGCAGGTGGCGACACAGATGTCGTCAAAGAAACTGCCGATTGTTGATGATATTCGTGATGAGTCAGATCACGAGAACCCCACCCGGATCGTTATTGAACCCCGATCCAACCGGGTCGATAAAGCTGCCCTGATGGACCACCTCTTTGCCACCACCTCTCTCGAGCAGAGTTACCGGGTCAACATGAATATGATCGGCCTCGACGGCCGGCCGAAAGTGTTTGATCTCAAGAGCGCACTCAAGGAGTGGCTGGAATTTCGGTTATCGACCGTCAAGCGGCGGCTTGAGTTTCGACTCGACCGCGTCGTTAAACGCCTGCATATCCTCGACGGACTGCTGATTGCCTATCTGAATATCGACGCCGTCATCAAGATTATCCGTCAGGAGGAAGAGCCAAAGAAAGTCCTGATGAAGCGGTTCAAGCTGAGTGAGACGCAGGCCGAGGCTATCCTGGAGTTGAAGCTGCGGCACTTGGCCAAGCTTGAAGAGATGAAGATTAATGGGGAGCAGCAGGAACTGGCTCGCGAGAAGGCAGAGCTCCAGAAGATCCTGAAGTCGCGGGATCGCCTGAAAAAGGTGGTAGGCAAGGAACTCATGGCCGATGCTGAGGATTTCGGCGATGACAGGCGTTCGCCTCTTGTTGTGCGGGATGCGCCCCAGGCGCTCAGCGAGACGGCCCTGATTCCCTCCGAGCCCATTACGGTTGTGCTATCGCGTAATGGGTGGATCCGGGCAGCCAAGGGAACCGAGATCGATCCCAGAGAGCTCGCCTATCGCGGGGATGATGGATATCTGCACTCTGGCCCCGGGCGAACCAATCAGCCTTTGTTGTGTATCGACTCCACCGGGCGGGTATATGGTCTGCGCTCTCATGAATTGCCTTCTGCCAGGAGTCTCGGCGAGCCGGTGGCCAAGCAGCTGAAACCACCCGCGGGCGCAACGTTCTGCGGAGTCATGATCGGTGAAAACAACAGCCGTTTCCTTCTGGCGTCCGATGCCGGATATGGGTTTGTGGCGACTCTGGAAGATCTGCTGACCCGAAACAAGTCGGGCAAAGCGGTTCTCAGCGCGCGCGGTGCCGGAGTCTTGTCGCCACAGCGCGTTTTTGAGTATGAGGACGACTGGGTTGCAGCCATCACCGACACCGGACGTCTCTTGATTTTCCCCCTGGCAGAACTGCCGCTCCTGCCAAAGGGCAAGGGCGTCAAATTGGTCAATATTCCCGGAGCGCGCCACAAGGCGGGAGAAGAGAAGTTGGTGGGCGTTGCGGTGTTTCGTGAAGGTGATGCGCTGCGTCTTTATGCGGGGAAACAGAGCATGCGACTTAAGCCGTCCGATATTGATACCTTTGCCGGGTCGCGGGCGCAGCGGGGCAGGGCGCTGCCTCGGGGATACCAGCGCCCGACTGCAATCGAAACGATTGCGGCGTCATGACGCTCTGATGAATAGGGTTTTGGGAGGTGACGTTCATGAAGATGACGGTTCGATCCCCATCCCGCGCCACAATTGAGCCGACCCAGCCGCTGTATCAGCGGGTGCCGACCCGCGCAGAGGACGGCTCGCCTTATAGTGACTTTATGGTCCTGATTCCGGGAATACGTGAACTGCCCGAAGCCGAGATCGCAGAGCGGGTATCAGGGCTGCAGGCCGTGCTGGGGCGCTACCGTCAGGTGGTGTTCGCTGACTTGAACATCCGTCTCAATCTTCTCTGGGTGACCCTTATTCCGGAACGGGGCCTTATTCCCGATTTGATGGGTGCGCTGCGTCAGAAAGTGCCTGAGGCCCGACTGGTCGGGCACGAGTGAGCCCTAAAGGCCTCCCTCCTAAAACGGCAGGGTAAGTGTCGGCCGCAAGGCGAGAATCTGAGCGCGGTACAGATCCTGAATGCGTTCCAGCGCAGCGGCCGTGTCTGCCTCAAAGCGCAGAATTACGGTCGGTGTCGTGTTCGAGGCCCGCGCAAGACCGAACCCGTCTTCGAAATCCACACGCACCCCGTCAATGTTGCAGACCGAACCGCCGGAGAAATTGCCGTTGGCGACAAGCTCCTGGATGAGGGTGTGATGCTCTCCCTCGTTCATTTCAATTCGAAGTTCGGGTGTATTGACGGTGTCGGGAATTTCAGCGAAGACCGTACTCGGTGAGCGGTCATCACCTGATAAGACTTCGCATAGTCGGGCGGCAGCATACAGCGCATCGTCGAAGCCGTACCAGCGCTCCTTAAAGAAGAGGTGCCCGCTCATCTCGCCGCCAAATGCGCCGCCCGTCTCCCTGAGTTTGGCCTTGATGAACGAGTGACCCGTCTTCCACATCAGCGGCTCTCCTCCGGCATCCTCGATCGCTTCAGGCAGCAGTCGTGTGCATTTGACGTCATAGAGGATCTTGGCGCCAGGATTGCGGGTCAGGATATCCCGGGCAAAAAGAATCATTTGCCGGTCCGGCCAGATGACCTGACCCGTGTCAGTGATGACTCCCAGGCGGTCACCGTCGCCGTCAAAAGCAAGCCCCAACTCGGCTTTCTCGTTGCGCACGGCTTCGATGAGCTGCACCAGATTATCCGCGACGCTGGGGTCCGGATGATGATTGGGGAAGGTGCCGTCAATCTCACTGTAAAGCTCAACAACCTCGCAACCGATGCCCCGCATGAGTTGTGGAGCCGCCATACCGGCGACGCCATTCCCACAGTCGGTGATTACCTTGAGCGGACGCTTGAGATGGATATCTCCCGCAACCCGCTCCATATAGGTCGGAACCACGTTTTCACTTCGTCTAGCTCCCTGACCTTCTGCAAAGGACCCTGCTTCAATGCGTTTGCGTAAATCCTGAATGCGTTCGGCCGCGAGCGTATGGGTGCCGATCATGATCTTCAGGCCGTTATAGTCGGGTGGGTTGTGACTTCCGGTGACTGAAACGGCCGAGCCGATATCAAGCGCATGTGTGGCGAAGTAGGTCAGGGGTGTCGGCACCATCCCGATATCGACCGCATCGCAGCCGGTGGCGCAGATTCCCTCTATCAGAGCGTCTGAAATAGCCGGGCCTGAGAGGCGGCCGTCCCTGCCGATCACCACCGCACTATCCCCTGCAGCGAGCGCTTCGGAACCTACCGCCTGGCCGATTTGCCGGACGATCTGCGGTGTCAGGGAGTGCCCAACGATTCCGCGAATATCGTAGGCCTTGAAAATTTCAGGATGGGGGACCGGCATAGGCGCGATTGTAGCCTGAGATGCAGGCCTTTCAGAGTGTCCTAGACACGATAGCGGGGATGATTTAGCCTTCAGTCAGGGGGTTTGGAACCCGAAGCTTGCTGGTCAATTAAAAAGGAGGATATCCATGACAAAAAGCAAAGAATTTATCGCCCGGCTCCAGGATGGACAGTTTAACCGCCGCCAGGCACTCAAGGCCCTTGGGGCCATGGGGTTTGCCGTTGGTGCCGTGCCGCTGGGAATGCGCTCTGCGCTCGCTGCGGATAACGCGACGTACTTCACCTGGGGCGGCTACGATGATGACGGCATGTTCGCGCCGTATATCGCCCAGCATGGAGGGCCGCCCAACTATGTGACGTTCGGGGATGCCGAAGAAGGATTCACTAAAATGAAAGCGGGCTTTGTGGTCGATGTCACCCACCCATGCTCTAACGATATACCCCGCTGGAAGGATTCAGGCATGTTCCAGGGGATGGATAAATCACGATTGTCATCCTATGGCGATCTTTTTGGCGCCCTGGTTAATCTGCCCGGAGCCAATGACAGTGCCGGCCAATGGTTCATGCCTTTCGATTGGGGTGCGACCTCAATCACCTACCGCACGGATCTCGTTGACCTTGAAGGCAAGGCGGAGTCCTGGGAGATGCTTTTCGATCCTCGCTACAAAGGCAAGATTGCGGTAATCGACAGCGCCGCCGATACCTGGTACTGCATGGCTATTCTGGCGGGCGTTGATATCGCCAAGCCGCTGACGGGTGAAGATATCGACAAGACCAATGCCCTGATGAAGAAACTCCGACCGCAGGTGCGGATGTTCACGAATGATATGACGTCACTTCAGCAGGCAATGGCCTCTGGTGAAATTGTCATGGCGCTTACCTGGAACGAAACACCGGTCGCGCTTGCAGCAGAAGGCCACCCGGTACGCTTTGCGGGTCCTAAAGAGGGTGCGCTCACCTGGTGCTGTGGCTTGATGATGCACAAGGATGCCCCCAACCTGGACGGAGCGTATGACATCGTCAACGCGATGACGTCCCGTGAGACGGGGGTATACGTTATCGACTACTGGGGTTATGGACACTCCAACTCGGCATCATTCAAGATGGCAGATCCCGGTGTGCTGGCCCAACTGGGCCTGGATAAGGATCCGATTGCCTATCTCAATGCCGGGCATATGGGTATTCCCCAGTCTGATGAGGTGGAGACGCGGATTAATCGCGACTTTGAGGCGATTAAGACTGGATTCTGATCTCAATGAGTGCCCTGTCTGGCCCCCGCCAGGCAGGGCATCGTCTTTTGTTTCGCAAGTTCTTGCAGTAACAGACCAGGAAATCGAGATTCCTGTCAGTCAATTGCTGGACACCGAGCAGGACTCCTGCAGTTCAGATCAATGCTTTGGGAGATAACGGAGTCTTCCTGGAGCGTCATTGACGCTTTACCGGCCAAACTTTGACGATGTCTGTAGATAGCCCCCAAACCCGCACCCTTTCTCAAGCCCGAAGCTTTATCGGTCGGCGACCAGGTCTGCGCGGTTATCTGCTGCTTTCTCCAACGTTGATAATCGTTGGCACGCTGATGCTCATACCCGTGTTCGGGATGGCGGTGATGAGTTTCTGGCAGCAGACCGGTCATATGGCTTTCGATATGAGCGGGACGCTGAACAACTATGCCGAAGCGTTCACCCGGGACATGTACCGGGTGCTCTTTTTACGGTCGTTGTCGATCTCGGGGCTCACGACTCTGGCGACAGTCGTTATGGCTTTCCCGCTGGCCTTTTTCATCGCCTTTTATGTCAAGCGTCACAAAATGGTCTGGATCATCCTGGTGACCCTTCCCTTTTGGACCAGTTACCTGTTGCGCGTATTTTCCTGGAAGGTGATTCTGGGCTACAACGGGGCGGTGAACTCTGGCCTGATTTCCCTTGGCCTGATCAGCGAACCGCTGGATTTTCTGATGTATAACCCGACAGCCGTCGTCATTACACTGACGCATGCCTGGGCTACGGTTGCCATTTTGCCGATCTATGTGTCGCTCGAAAAAATAGACCGCTCGGTGCTGGAGGCGGCA